>REAP01000029.1 GCA_004294385.1 Oscillatoriales cyanobacterium
ATTGGGTAGATCAAGAATACTGCTGTAGCTGCTGCAACTGGTGCAGAGTATGCTACGCAAATCCAAGGACGCATACCTAAGCGGTAGGACAGTTCCCATTCACGACCCATGTAGCAGAAAATGCCGATCAGGAAGTGAAAGATTACCAATTGGTAAGGGCCGCCGTTGTACAACCACTCATCCAAGGAAGCAGCTTCCCAGATTGGGTAGAAGTGAAGACCGATCGCGTTTGAGGAAGGAACAACAGCACCTGTGATGATGTTGTTACCGAACATCAAGGAACCAGCAACTGGTTCGCGGATGCCATCGATGTCTACAGGAGGTGCACCAATGAATGCGGTTGTCTGTGCTTGTGACCCATTCACAAAAGCGTTCCCAGACATTGGCGCTTTCGCGCTGCTGTAAGGTGGTTGTCATGGTTTTATGATTGCTTTATTTGGTTTTCAATGTTCGTGGCGGTTGTTTGTTCCGCCATGTATATAAACATAAAGCATATTCTAAGGTTTGTAAAGTATTCTAACAACAGATTAACTTATATTTGACATAAGCAAAGCTAATCTAGGCTTGGAACGCCTGCTGTATCAGGATTACAAAGGCAACATCGGAAATTATTTCAGAATCGCCCAGTCACATAAATCTCATAATCTAGTTCCACAATCAGGTTCTGGACTACAGCCAAGGTTAAGATAAGTAACAGGTGGCGATCGCCACTAGAAAAACTCGCAACTATATAGATAAGTAATTTTTGTGTAAGTCCGATCGAACAAAGTCCCAACAAATGTCCCGCACCATCACCTATAGCCCTGCTTATACCGTGGTTCCCACTTACGAGTGTTTTAACCGCTGCACCTATTGCAATTTCCGAGCTGAACCGCTGCAAAGTCCTTGGCTGACGCTACCACAAGCCGAAAAACGACTCCAGCTACTGCAAACTCAAGGTGTGATTGAAATTCTCATCCTCAGTGGCGAGGTACATCCCCAAAGCCAACGGCGCAAAGCCTGGTTTCAGCGGATTTACGATCTCTGCGAACTCGCACTTGCTCTAGGATTTTTGCCCCATACTAATATAGGCCCGCTCAGCTTTGAGGAGATGGCGAAGTTAAAACAGGTGAATGTCTCCATGGGGCTGATGTTGGAACAGTTGACGCCGAGTTTGCTAAAAACTGTTCACCGACACGCACCGAGTAAAGTGCCGGCCCTACGACTGCAACAGTTAGAATGGGCTGGGGAGTTGCGGATTCCGTTTACAACTGGTTTGCTGGTGGGAATCGGGGAAAGTGAGGCAGATTGGGTGGAGACATTACAGGCGATCGCCCGAATTCATTCCTGTTATCATCATATTCAAGAAGTTATCCTTCAACCTCACAGTCCGGGAAATAAACAAAGTTGGGATGGTGAAGTTTTTGATACTACAAAAATGCCGGAATTAATTGCGATCGCGCGCAGCATTTTACCTGATGAAATTGTCATCCAAATTCCGCCCAATTTAGTGACACAGCCAAAAATATTACTTACTTGTTTAGAAGCAGGTGCTAGAGATTTAGGCGGAATTGGGCCACTGGATGAAGTTAATCCCGACTTCCCTCACCTGCAACACCAAGCTTTAACAGAACTTTTAGCAGCAGCGGGATGGCAACTCGTAAAGCGTTTACCTGTCTATCCTCAGTACGACAATTGGCTTCCCCAAACATTACAAACTGCTGTCAAACAATGGAGAGTTAGTGATTAATCACTCTTACTCTTATTTCTTAATCCGCGCTTGAGTGGACTTCGTTTGACAAGAAGCGGTTTAAACCGCCAAGTGATATCAAATCCGTTGGTATCGTCCTGTATTCATCTCTCTTCTCTTCCTCTGCGCCCTCTGCGCCCTCTGTGGTTAAATCATCCAGAAAATTTCAAATCAAAGAACCACCACCATCAATCCAGACTTCAGTACCTGTGATAAAACTGGAGGCATCTGACACTAAAAATAAAACTAATTGGGCGACTTCTTCACTAGAACCTGCGGTATTATTAGTCAAAGGAATCAGATCGCGAATGAAATCAGCCACTCCTAGAATGCGATCGAGATTTCGCTTAATAGCACTTTGCTCAATCCCAGTCAGCACCCCACCAGGACAGATGACATTAACTCGAATTTTGCTAGCAGCAAGTTCTAGCGCCAGCATTTTTGCAAAGGTGACTTGAGCAGCTTTAGTACAAGCATAGGCCGTGGCACCAACTTTCCTGAAACTTCTAGTGCCATTAATTGATGATGTAATGACAATCGAACCGCCTTGTTTTTTCAGATGAGGAACAGCATACTTTACCGTCAAAAATGTTCCTCTGAGGTTGGTGTTAATTGTCCGATCCCACTCATCTGGTTCGATATCTTCTATCGGCGACCATACACCATTAATCCCCGCATTTACAAACAAAATATTAATTCTTTCATATTCATCAACAATTGTTTGAAATGCCTGTCGCATTTGCTGAGCATCTCCCACATCTGCGACAACTGCCAGTCCACAACCTCCTTCCTTCACAATCTGGCGAACTGTTTCTTGGCCGGTATCGAGAATGCGATCGATAATAGCAACTTTTGCGCCTTCCTTGGCCATTAAAATTGCTGCTGCACGACCAATCCCCGACCCGCCGCCAGTAATAACGGCAACTTTATCTAAAAGCTTCATAGATTTTTGAACGATTTAAAATATCCAAATAACAAATAACAAATAACCCTTCGACTACGCTCAGGGCACCGCAAATAACAAATAACAAGTAACAAGAAATATTTCTTGTTACTTGTTACACAATATTTAGGACTGTGGAACCCAGACAGAAACTGAACCAGCATTACACCGGAAATCAGCCCAACCTTCGTCATTAGTTGCGATCGATTCTTTGATGCTTTCGGTGATGTCAATATAGGTGCGATTCGGTTGTCCAACTTCCATAAACTTAGTGCCATCACCCCCATTACTCAGTACCACAGCCATGCCACCTGGATGTTCTTCATCTCCGAGTCGCGTCCAGCCAATTGTATTGGCGTGGTCAAAGTAATCGTATTGATTACCGTAGGAATAGGTTTGGCGGGCTAACAAGAATTTGTCGATAATCCACTGATGTTTATCTAACCAAATCTCGTATTCCGTGCCATCATTTCCTGTATCCTTATAATGATCGCCGTAATAATCGGGGTAAAAAATGCAGGGATATCCTTCACGTCGCAGCAGGATTAAAGCATAGGCAAGGGGTTTAAACCAAGACTCGACAACTGATTCTAGGGCTTGTAAGGGTTGGGAATCATGGTTATCAACCAGAGTAACGGCGAGGGTTGGTTGCTCTTTAACAAGAGTGCCGTCAAAAATTGTTCGCAAGTCATAATTGTTGCCGGCTTTGCTTGCAGCATAGAAGTTGTAGTGAAGAGGTGCATCAAATAAGGATACTTTACCATCGGTTACTGTAATGAAGTGGTGCAAAGCTTCTACTTCATAAGACCAATATTCGCCGACGGCAAATAGGTCACGTTTGGCATAGTTGCGAACGTGTTCCAACCATTCCTGGAAAAATTCTGCTGATACGTGTTTGACTGCATCGAACCGAAAGCCATCAACGTTTGTTGTATCGACATACCACTCACCCCAGTATTTTAATTCCCCGGTGACTTCTGGGTTTTCCATATCTAAATCGCAACCCATGAGGTAGTCAAAATTGCCTTTTTCTAAGTCTACATTTCGATCAAATTCTTTGCCTTTGAGCAAGTAAATAGCATTGGCATTGGTGTCGTAACTGTTGTAATCAATGGCATCGAAATGCCACCAGTGCCACTCCATGCTGGAATAGGTTTTGCCTCGGCCTGGGAAAGTAAAATGCGTCCAAGCTTTAATTTTTTGATATTCACCTATTGTATCATTGCGGTTGTCGGGATTGAAGGGTGTGGCTTCGACTTCTTCTTCGGCATCAGCACCTAATTTGTGGTTGAAGACAACATCGGCATAAATCCGAATTCCGGCATCTTGTGCAGCTTTAATTGCGCGCAAATATTCATCTTTTGTCCCGTATTTCGTCCGTATCGACCCTTTTTGATCGAACTCGCCTAAATCGAATATATCGTAGACGCCGTAACCCACATCCATACCGCCGGCAGTTCCTTTATAGGCGGGTGGCAACCACAGGGATGTAACGCCTATTTTGGCTAAATCTTTTGCAGATTCGGCTAGCTGATTCCAGAGGTTGCCATCAGCGGGGTTGTACCAATGGAAATATTGCATCATCACGCCATTGACTTCAGACATAAATTTAGTTTCTCCTGTTTTGTCAAGCTGCGGGCGATATTTTTTGTTACTAATTAGTATAGCTATGCCTGCAATCTCTGGTCAATAGATATCATAAAAAATTTGGCTGATTAAAAGTATCTATCTATTGATAGATTTACAAAAGAATGTAAGTTTGATAATAATTATTTTAAGCATATCCAAAGTTATCAATCGGGTGGCGACGCTTCCGCAACTCGCTCAACTCTGGTGTTCCAAGTGCCATCGATCGCCAATTCAAGCAATCTAAATCCTGGGGGAATCTGATCAAGTATAATCGGATGGCTTTTGGGTAAAAGTTGGATGCAGGTGCTGGGTGTCCCCAAGTAGGTAACTGAGCCTCTCTGTTGGTTGAATTCTTGGTGAATGTGGCCGAAGAGGACGATTTTTACTTGAGGATATCGATCGACAATTGCGAAAAATTCATCAGCATTGTGCAGCATCATGCTATCCATGATTTCACTTGCGATCGCCAATGGATGATGGTGCAAAGCAATCATAACAGCCCGATCGCCTATTTGTTGCAATTGAGAGTCTAGCCAATCCAAGCTTTCTGGGGAAAGTCGGCCACCGTCACATCCCGCTTCCACACTCGAAAGCAAGAGAAATTGCCAGTTTCCTAGCTGAAATGATTTTTCTGGCGAAATAGGTGGCTTATCTAATATTTCTGCCATAACTGGAATGTTGTCATGATTCCCAGGTATCCAGTAAGTGGGGATGTTGAGGGGGGAAATCAGGGAGGCGAGGAGTTCGTAGGATTGGGGTGTTTCGTCTTGAGACAAGTCTCCTGTCAGCAGGATTACGTCTGGCTGGGGCTGTATCTGTTTTAGGCGATCGAGAACTGCTTTGAGGGTGTGGGCGGTTGAGAGGCCTTTCCATGTGCGATCGGGCTCTGCAAACAAGTGGGTGTCGGTGATTTGGGCGACGAGTAGGGGAGAAACTGGTGTCATGGATTGGTGTTGCGCGCGATCGATCTAGTTCTAGAATAGCCTTTGATCAGGGTTTTGGGGATGTGGGAAAAAGGGCGATTCCCTACGGGATAGCTTCGCTTCACGGAATTTTTGACAAATATGTTGAAATAATCAAGATTTGGTGTATTATAAAATAACGTCAAATTTATGACGTAACGGCGGCATAGCCAAGTGGTAAGGCAGAGGTCTGCAAAACCTCCACCCCCAGTTCAAATCTGGGTGCCGCCTTTTTTAAGGTTTTGTCTATCTAGGGCAATCAGGAAATGTTTAGAGCCTTGTGGGGGAGTTTAATTATTTTTAAACTCTTCCTCGAATTCTCTCTCTCTGTTCTATCTGGATTTTCATGCGATTATACAAATCAACTTTAGGATCGGAATGACTAATGCAAGCGACTAAGGCATAACGCTGCATTTCAATTTCATCTGGATTTGCCCACTTACGGTTACAACTCACAACCAGGGTCATGTTTCCTTTATCATATTTTTTGGCTCTCGACGTTATTTCTACTTGCCCCCTTTGTATTGTTCCTTTTTTCCGAACATTGGAGCCTGGAGACAATGTGACTTCAATACCAGCGCCATGTTTTTCCTTTAACTTTGTTTTTGTGTTGTCTGTCGATTCATCAGGCAAACTTGTCTTACTAGCAGCTTCATAAGCATTTTTAACAATTTCACGATCAATGCCTTTAAAAAGGTCAAATTCCATTGTGACTCCTAAATATGAGTCTCCACGAGTCGGACGAGTTGGCGGGTCAAATGCCAAGGTAATGGACAATATACGAGTACCTTTTTTCGTCAGAAAATCAGATGGCAACTGGGGAATTTCGTAAATATGAAAACTTCCTACTTTTATCGAAATATTATCCTCTGATAGAACAACATAGTTCTCGGCGGAATACATTGCACGTTGCAGTTCAGGCTGCCCATAACCATAGATTGCTAGCTCGTTCTTAATTGTTTTTGTTTTTTCACTCTGAGATTGTTTACTATTACCTTGAAATTCGGGCGGAATTTCTTTGGGAATCACCGCAGAGTTGACAATTAGCGCCCTAATTAGATTAGAACTGGCATCTGGGTATTTTGTGAATAGTTGAGCAGCAAGGTTAGCAACACGAGGAGCAGCAAAGCTTGTACCGCTACAGATATGAAACAAGGAACTGTAGTAATCTTTGGATAAAGTCAGAACAGAGACACCAGCTACATTATCTGACAGTACATTGGTTTTCGGTAGACCCAGACTTTCTCGATAACTGAGGTCTAATACTAAATCTCCCCCAAAATCTACAACATCAGGTTTAATCATTCCATCTACTCCAAATCCAGTTCTAGTGAATGGAGAGGGATATCCTCGTAGTTTCGCGATCGCCTGACGACGGACATCAGAAGGTTCCGTGATGCTACCGCGACCAAATGATAAAGAACCAACGGTTATTGCAATTGCTGAAGTCGCTGGATCAATAATTCGAGCGCTCTTCTTCAGCAGATAATTTGGGTAATCAGTCCGTAGTTGCTCATCTGATTTTGCCTCTTCATAAAAAGCATTTCCTGCTGAAATCACAAAAAGAATATTTTTATGTTGGTACTCATAAGCAATTTCATCTATTTTGGCAGCTAATCGGAACTGCTTCATGCCATCTCGGTAAATTTGGTCAGCGTTACCGAGTGAGATATTGATTACTTTGCAATTGGGATACTGTTCAACAAAAGCACGAATGACTTGATCGAGTTGAGTTTCTACGAGAAGATCGTCATCATATTTGTTATCATCGTTAGTTACGCGGGCAGAAAATAGCCAAACTGTTGGATCGAATGAACGCTGTTTAATACAATTTTCAACATCTCCATAGATAGCAATTCCAGCGACATTAGTACCATGTCCATTTACATCATCGGCACTACCTTTGATGAATTGCCGTTTTTCATCGGAAAATACTTCAGCTTCACCCAACACTGGAGCAATCAAAGGATGACCACGTTGTACGCCAGAGTCGATCACAAGAATGCCACAATTCTCTTCAGGTGGGGAAACAACTTCGGGAAAATCGGAAATTGGTAAATTATAATCAGCAGTGCTTTCAAATGCAGGTTGGGGAGGGCGATCGATTTCTTTGACAATTTCCTCTTCTAGCAAAAGCTCTAAAACTTCGTGAGTGACTTTAATTCGAGCTATACAGAGGTATTCACCTATGTAGCGATCGCTCATTCTCATAGAAGCAGTATCACTGGACAAACTTTCTAAGACATCGGCAATATCATCTAAATACTTTTTCATTTCTTTGCGATCGCCTGTATGCCACAGTTCCAAATCTAAGAATGCAAGTTCATCTGATTCTACAGGTTTTAGCTGCAAAAGATGACCAATGCGATCCTCACGTTCTAGAGGAACTACATCATCAATTGACCCTAAATATTCATATTTAGGTCCATCTTTTATTTGACTGTAACTTTCTAACCTGTTTTTGAATTCTGTTAGCTGATTATCAGATGAAAAAACCACAATAGCCTTGTTGGCTTCACGGGCTAAACAATCAAGTCCTGTTAGAGTGATCAAGTCATCTGAAATATAACCTTTTTTAGCAAGTTTTAGCTTAAAAATTAATTTTGGATCGAGACGAAAGGGATTAGCTTTTTCCTTTTTAGGCTCAGTCAATATAGAAATTTGACTCAATAAATGCTTACTATGTTCAGTAACATTAGTGCGTTTGTTACCTCCAGATCCACGGATCGAACGCCTAGGTAATTCGATGTTTATTCTAGGTAATTTCAAATGTTCAAAGTTACTTACCATTAGGTTAGAGACGTAAATAATTATTTTGAGTTGGCTATGATACTTTGTCTGTCTAAAAAACGCCCGATCGCAAATTCTAGATCGTCAGCAGTCAAGGTGCGATCGCCTCGCAGAACCACAGCTTTAATCGCATCAGAGCAGATCCGTTCTATATCTGCTCCAGTAGCATTCTCAAGCCGAGCTGCAAAACTAGATAGATCAATAGTATAACGGATCGCAGACAGATAGCGACTCAAAAGAGCCGTCCGCAGTTCAACCGTGGGATTATCAAAGAAAATAACTTCATCAAAGCGTCGCCAAACTGCACGGTCCAGTAGTTTCTCATGATTAGTAGCTGCGACAAAAATATTTTTATTAGTCGCATTATCTATGAGCTGTAGTAAGCTATTTACTAGGCGTTTGACTTCACCATGTTCATTTAAGTTATTGCGGTCGCGGGCTATAGCATCAAACTCATCGAACAAAACAACCCACTCACCATTTTCAATGTAGGTGAAAATTTTCTGAAGATTAGTTGCAGTTTGACCCAAGTAAGAAGAGAATACCGCTGTTAAGTTCACATAAACAAGTGGTAGCCCCAAGGCACTAGAAAGGATTTTTGCGGTTTTAGTTTTGCCGCAACCTGGTGGGCCGCAGAAAAGCAATTTATTTTTGGGCTTCAGATTATAGGCTACAAGAATGTCTTGCTTGCGGTTTTCTAAGACGATTTCTTGAAGGATATCAACAATTTTTTCACTGAGTACGATGCGATCCCAAGTAAGATCGAATCGTTGTACATTAAGCAAGGAAAGTCCAGTATCCTTGTCTGTAGGAGGTTCAGGAAACTGATTCCAAGGTGCCAAATTAGCAGCTAGAGGTTTGGTGTATTCAGTGCCGTTTTGAAGCAGCTTTTCTAGATCTCTAGCAAGTAAGACATGATTTTTATTTCTTTCTTCTTGAATAATTTCCATGGCGGCAGCCAAAAACTCATCTCTCTCGTTGTGAGAGAAGCTTCTGAAGAGTTTTCTGAGGGTTTCGCCACGCGCCATATCTTGCAAGAGGAGTTTAACAGTCCACATACCTTCCTTAATTAAATATAGTTTATTTTTACTAAAAAGTCAACATGGAAAATGGTGATTTTTATTTATTTGTTTTGTGAGTGCTAAGAGCTTTTGTTTAATATAATTAACTACTTTATTTATCTCATGAGCATATAATTCTTCAATTGCTAATCACTAATCGCCCCAAAGCAACTAGCAATTAGCAATCTTACCCAAACGATCACATTTTACTGATAATTCTCTGCACGATTTCCACCCCTGTTACCGCTTGCCAGCCAAACAGCCCTAAGAGCGCCACATTCAGAAAGATGTGAGTATATCTGGCAACATTGTTCCCTTTTTGCATCAAAGGAGTCAGCGAGGCTGAAATGGCAATTATTGCGGTCATTCCCAACCCTGCTACTAAGTGCGGGGCGACAAATAACTTGCCGTTGTTGATGTAGGTGACGGCCATTCCGCCGATCGCACCTGTTACCATCAACGCTAGCAGCAAAGAGCCCATCTGGTGGTGCTTGAGGTTGAATTTGCCCTTAATTAACTCTTTTTTGACCTCGCCTTCGGCACTCCTAGTGCGTCGGATTTGAACGCCGAGATACAAAGCATACAATGAGATGGCCAGCAGTACCCACATTAACACTGGGTGGAAAAATTGGCTCCAAACTTTAACAGACTGCGGAATTTCAAGATTCATGGTGTTCTCAGGATTAGCAAAAATACTTCATAAAACTTAGCATACCAGTAAGTCCGTCTCATGTGATGGTAAAAACATACAGAATGAGACGTTATTATGACTGCCACTAAACAAGACGCTGTATTAATCCAAGCCGCCAAGACTGGCAACATTATTCACGTACAAGCCTTACTCGCTAAGGGTGTTAATCCTGATGCCAAAGACTCTGAGGGGACGACGGCTTTGATGTTTGCGGCCCAAAAGGGCTATGCGGAAATCGTGCGTATTTTACTAAGTAATGGCGCTAATGTCAACAAAGTAAGAAGGCGCTTTGGACTGACAGCTTTGATGCTGGCGGCGGCTCACAAGCAGGCTGATTCTGTACGGCTGTTGTTGGCTGGGGGGGCTGATGTTAATGCTAAAAATGATGATGGTAGTACGGCTTTGATGGCGGCGGCTCTGAAAGGTGATATCAATGTTGTGCGGCTGTTACTTGCTGCTAGTGCTGATGTGAATGTGCGCGATCAGGATGGAGATTCAGCTCTGAAAATAGCTGCTTTATCTGGCAATGAAATTATAGTAAAAGCTTTGACAGATGCTGGAGCTATTCCTGACAATCCTATCCTATTTTTAGCCGTTAGTCAAGGTCGCGCTGAAATCATCCGAAATTTGCTTAATTGTGGCGTGGATGCGAATGCTAAAAATGTTGATAGCAAAACTGCTTTGATGCAGGCTGCTGCTGCGGGAAATTTGTCGGTAGTTGAGATGTTGTTGGTTGCTGGTGCTGATGTCGGTATTTTTGACAAAGATGGGGAAACTGCTTTAACTTTGGCTGCTGATTTTGGTCATATTGATGTGGTGAGAGCTTTGCTAAGTGCGGGTGGTGATGTAAATGTTAAAAATGGCGATCGGGGAACGGCTTTGATGGCGGCGGCTGCTGGGGGAAATTTGCCGATCGCGCATATCTTACTTGACGCTGGTGCTGACATCAATGCTAAGGATAAAGATGATGAAACTGCTTTGAATTTTGCGGTTGTCGAAGGCTATGAAGATGTTGTGGAATTGCTGCTGAACCGAGGTGCTAGTGTTGGTGCTAGAAATCGGTTAGGTGATACGCCTTTGCTGGTGGCTGCTGTTCATGGTTACACTGCGATCATATCAGCTTTGCTGCAAAAAGTCAATCAAAATAATCCTGATTTTCTGAATGCTAAAAACTTTGGGGAAACTGCTTTAACTCTGGCGACTTTTCAAGGACATACGGAGACTGTGAAGGCTTTGCTTGACGGCGGTGTTGATGCTAATCTCCCTGGAGAGCAAGGGAAAACGGCTTTAATGAAAGCCTGCGTTCGAGGTCATATTGCGATCGCCCAATTATTAGTTGACAACGGCGCTGATGTCAACCTCCGGGATGACTCTGGTGCGACTGCTTTAATGTGGGCTGCACATCGGGGTTCAGTCGGTACTGTAAAACTTTTAATTGATGCAGGTACAGATGTAAATCATAAAAATATGGGGAATTATACAGCTTTAATGTTGGCTGAATTTAACAGTTATAAAGAGGTGGTGAAATTGCTAAAAAGCGCTGGAACACGGGAGTAAGAAGCAGGAAGAAAAAAGAAAGAAGAAAAACAATTAATGATTCCTTTAGGGCGGGCTAGAAGCCCACCCCACAAGAGAATTAACTCTTTGTGGAACAGGCATCTTGCCTGTTCAGAATAGAGGTGCAAGATGAGTCATCTACTTAGGCTGGAGAATGTCAATGCTACAAACTTAATTAATGCAAAAAGTGACGAATATCGGTAAAAACCATTATTAGTCCGAGTTGATTAGCTGCTTCAATCGAATCTCGATCGCGCATACTACCTCCAGGTTGGACGATCGCACTTATTCCCGCCTCAGCCGCCGTTTTTACCGAATCATCGAAGGGGAAGAAACCATCGCTAGCTAAAATCGCCCCTTTAGCTTGATCTCCAGCTTGCTCTAACGCTAATTTAACCGAACCCACACGATTCATTTGTCCAGCCCCGACACCGATTGTAGTGCAATTTCGTGTCACCACGATCGCATTTGATTTAACGTGTTTCGCTACTTTCCAAGCAAACAGCAATTCTGCCAACTCTGCTGCTGTCGGCTGTTTTTCAGTAACTACACGCCATTTACTGGTATCTTCCACTACATCATCAGAGTTTTGCACCAGCAAACCGCCTGCGATTATCTTAACAGTTTGTGGTGGCCCTTGAGTCAAATCTGGCAAAATTAACACTCGAACTTTTGCTTTTTTCTTGATGATTTCTTCAGCTTCAGGTTCACACCCAGGAGCGACAATACATTCTAAAAAAGTTTTAGTTAACGCAGTTGCAGTAGCTGCATCAATCGGGCGATTTAGCGCCACAATTCCCCCAAAAGCTGATACTGAATCTGTGTCAAATGCCTTTTGATATGCTTCGGAAATAGTTGTTCCCAAAGCAGTACCACAAGGATTTGTGTGTTTCAGAATCGCAGCGGCAGGAGTGTCTGGAAATTCTACAATCAGCCTTCTTGCTGCTTCTAAATCCACCAAGTTATTATAGCTTAATTCTTTGCCTTGCAGGATGGCGCTAGTCGTCCAGCCTGTGGGTATAGTTCCGCTTTGATACCAGGTGGCGGCTTGATGGGGATTTTCTCCATAGCGGAGAGTTTGCAGCTCTTTTCCTGATACATTAAACTGTTCTGGCTGGGAAGATATTTCAGCCGATTGACTGCTGAGATAATTTGCGATCGCGCGATCGTAGTTTGCTGTATGTTGGAAAGTTTCTAATGCAGATTTTTGTCTAAACTTTAAGGATGCTTCACCTCCATTTTCTCGCAATTCTTCCAAATAAGTATTGTACTGGTCTGGATTGCACAAAACTGTCAAGTGTGCATGATTTTTTGCGGATGCTCTCAGCATTGCCGGCCCGCCGATATCTATGTTCTCAATTGCGTCTGCTAGCGTTACTCCCGGTTTAGCAATTGTCTGTTCAAATGGATATAGATTGACAACGACTAAATCGATCGCACGAATTGCATTTTCAGTTAAATCTGTGATGTCCTGTGGTACATCCCGACGTGCCAAAATACCGCCGTGGATGCGCGGGTGGAGTGTTTTGACTCGCCCACCCAAAATTTCGGGAGAACCGGTATATTCCGCAACTTTTGTGACGGGGATTCCGGCTGCTTTCAGGGCTGCTGCTGTCCCACCGCTGCTAATGATGTCGAATTCAAATTCTTCTACTAGACTCCGCGCTAAGTCAATTAGCCCGGTTTTATTGGATACGCTCAGAAGTGCTAGACGTGCCATTGGTTTGAAGTTGCGATCGCAAAAATAGACAGATTATATCTTATATCAATCTTGACCATATCGGCATGATTTAATAGTTACTAATTAATCGTAGGGAAACAGCAGTATAGAAAACAGTCCTCTCAAAGAGGACTAATGAGTTCTTCAGTCCTTTTTGAGAGGACTTGCGCTTTGAGGCAGGGGTTTTAACCCTTGCCGGACTATTGGTTGTACCTTAAGTTGACACCAATGGTTACTGCCGTATCCTGATGGTTCTTAAAACACCTCCGCACCCTCCAACTTCTTCATAGTTTCCACCTTTGCATTCGCCGCTTCTCCACAAGTCTTCGGCGTGGGAAACATCTTCCCAGGATTCGCCAAACCCTTCGGATTAAACACCTCGCGTACCCACTGCATCGTCTCCAAATCTACCTCAGAGAACATATCCGGCATAAAACACTTCTTGTCAGCACCAATCCCATGTTCTCCCGAAAGACTCCCTCCAACTTTCACACAAAGTCTCAGAATTTCTCCGCCCAATTCCTCCACCTTTTCTAGCGCCCCTTCCACCGAATTATCGTACAAAATTAATGGGTGTAAATTCCCATCTCCCGCGTGAAATACATTCGCAATTCGATATCCATATTTCTCACTCAACCCCTCAATCTCTTTAAGCACAAATGCCATTTGTGTACGAGGAATTACGCCATCTTGCACATAATAATCTGGACTGAGATGACCCGCCGCCGCAAAAGCAGCTTTCCGCCCTTTCCAAATTTTCATGCGCGTTTCCAAGTCATGGGCAGTCGTGATATTTCGCGCTCCATTCTGCTTGCATATTTCAGAAATTCGCTGTTTATTTGTCGCAACTTCCACTTCTAAACCATCGATTTCTATTAGTAGAATCGCCGCTGCATCACGGGGATAGCAGCCTGTAGCCACAACATCTTCTACAGCATTAATACTGATGTTATCCATGATTTCCATGCCACCGGGAATAATGCCAGCGCTGATAATATCTGAAACCGATTCCCCCGCCGCTTCAATACTGGCAAAATCAGCTAGGAGAACGCAAATCGATTCCGGCGCTTTCAGAATTCTCAAAGTAACTTCTGTCGCTATTCCCAAAGTACCTTCGGAACCGACAAATACACCAGTTAAATCATAACCGGGCATCTCAGGAATTTCACCTCCGATATCAACAATTGAACCATCGGGAATTACCAATTTCAATCCTAAAACATGATTAGTTGTAACTCCGTATTTAAGGCAATGAACGCCACCAGAATTTTCGGCAACGTTGCCGCCAATCGAGCAAACAATTTGACTGGAAGGATCCGGTGCATAGTAGAAACCGGCACCGCTGACTGCTTGAGTTACCCAGTTATTAATTACTCCCGGTTGTACGACTACTTGCTGATTTTCTAAGTCTACTTTCAGGATTTTTCGCATCAGGGCGGTGACAATCAACACACAGTTTTCGACGGGTAAAGCACCGCCAGAAAGCCCCGTACCCGCACCTCTGGCTACCCAGGGAATGGAATCGCGATCGCATATTTTGACCACTTTTGCCACTTCCTCCGTAGTTCGCGGCAATACTACCAAAGCCGGCCTCTGGCGGTAGCTGGCGAGTCCGTCGCACTCATAAACGAGCAATTCTTCGCGACGCTGTACAACGCCGTTTTTGCCGACTACAGCCTCAAATTCTTTAATAACAGGTTTCCAGTTGCGTTCTGTTTCTATGGCAATCATTAGTGATTTTAATTAGGGAACTCTCAATAATATTGTGACAAATTTCTTTAAGGATTGCAATATTGACACTGCGAAGGGTCAGCAGTTTCTGTGCCGTTCGGAAATAGTTCTTCTTTAGTATAGCTGCAATTTTGGCATTGATAAATTTGCGATCGCACTAACTGAGTCGGAAAATGGCAAAGTCCGCAGGGCAAGCCTATTTTCCTTTTGACAACTCCAAATCCTGGCCAACCGCACTCAGGGCAGAATTGCTTAAATTTCTTCACTAAATCCAGAGTTGCATTTGCGATATTTTGCATCCGAGTTGGATTGTACATCGCCCGCATATCTGTTTCGACATGAACTTTACCACTGGATGATTTGTTGATAGCAGCACTAACAGCGTCAAATAACAGTTTTTCTGTAACAATTCCCTTGACAATTTCACCATTGCCTGTGGCAGAATCTCCCGCTATCACAACCAGCGCGTGGGCTGGAAATCCTACTTTATCAGCAAAAACTTTAGCTTCTTCTACACTAGAAACTAACTGATGACTGTAGTTAGTTTCTACTGACAAATGTTCCCCAATCAGTTCTAGATTATTGGTGATATCTAACAAAATCACAATTTCTCGATTAGCTGCCAGATAGGGCATTCCCGGATGCGGGCCGAAAGTGCCTTCGCTGGCAAAAGCCATAGTTTCGCCCGCAATTTCCAGAGCTTTTGTGGCTTTTAATCGAACTGCTTCGATTTGAGTGCCTAACCGTTTAACTTCTCTAGTGAAAGTTCCAAAAGAGTCTGTATCTAAATCAGCAGGCACTATAACTTTTACGCCTAATTCCCGTTCCAAAATCGGAGCCATCACCCGTTCTTTTTGGTGCATAGTAGCAAGAACGGCGACACGATTTAATAATAGATTTGGATTCACAGAATCAGAAAAATTAGACATTTCCTAGCTTCCCCCAGGCACATTCCCAGCTTGACCTTTCAGTACGAAAATTACTCCTGTCATAATTAACCCCACCCCTACCAATCGCAGCGGTGGCAAAGGCTCGTTAAATACAATTTTGCCTCCTAAAACAGTAAACAAGTAACTAATTGACAATAAAGGTGAGACTATGCTAATGTTAGCGCGAGAAAGTACAACAATAAACCCTATAGAAGAAAGTGCGTACAAAGCCAGACCAGCTATTATAAAAGGCTGAGTGGCCATTGATGTAATTTTTTCAACTAAATTAGCAGCACCAATAGGCCCTAAAATTTTAGCTCCAGCTTTCAGACTAAATTGACCGAGGACACCGCACAAAATAGCAGCAAGCAAAACCAGAAAAACGCTTCGACTCATTAGTTCACCTATCTAAATAATACAGCCAGAAAATTACCGATATAAACTACTATCAATAGTTTTTATCAAGTTTTATTAAGTTTTATTAATCATTCATATTTTAAGTGTATATACTACAAAAAACAAGTATGATCGCAAAAAAGTGTCAAACAAACCTATGGCAGATCAGATAAACATAACCGGAGAATACACTCTCGAATTATCCATACTAATGCCATGCCTCAACGAGGCAGAAACATTAGAAATCTGCATAGAAAAAGCACAGAAGTCACTACGCGAACTCAATATTGCCGGTGAAGTGATTATAGCAGACAACGGTAGCACTGATGGTTCTCAAGATATTGCCACCAGAATGGGAGCCAGAGTCGTCCCCGTAGCAGCCAAAGGCTACGGTAGCGCCCTGATGGGAGGCATCATCGCAGCGCGGGGAGTCTATATTATTATGGGCGATGCTGACGACAGTTACGACTTTTCCAGTCTCGGTGCTTTTGTCGAAAAACTCCGGGGAGGCTGCGATTTAGTCATGGGAAACCGCTTTCTAGGTGGCATCAAACCGGGTGCAATGCCGCCGCTGCACAAATACTTAGGAAATCCGGTGTTGACATGGGTTGGGCGGCTATTCTTTTCAAGTCCTGCTGGCGACTTTCACTGCGGGTTGCGAGGTTTCAGAAGAGATGCCATTTTGCAGTTAGATTTGCAAACAACTGGCATGGAATTTGCTAGCGAAATGGTGGTCAAAGCCTCTCTATACAAGTTAAAAATCACTGAAGTTCCGACTATTCTGTTTCCCGATGGCCGCAGCCGTCCACCACACCTGCGAACTTGGCGAGATGGCTGGCGACACCTACGATTTTTGCTGCTTTATAGTCCCCGGTGGCTGTTCTTGTATCCGGGTGTGGCGCTAATGATTTGGGGGATAATTGTGGGGATTTGGTTGTTACCTGGTAGTCAAAAGGTTGGTAGTATTAGGTTTGATGTGCATACATTGCTCTATGGTGCGATCGCAATTATCATCGGTTTTCAAGCAGTAACATTCGCTTTCTTCACTAAAGTTTTCGCCATCAGTGAGAAACTGCTACCGGCAGACCCCAAAGTCAACAAAATATTTCGCTACTTCACTCTAGAGATCGGATTAATTGTCGGTTTTACACTCATATTAATAGGAATAATTGGCTCAATTTTTTCCTTAACTATTTGGAGCGAAACTGCTTTTGGTACTCTCGATTCTTCCAAGACTTTGCGTCTGGTGATTCCGTCGCTAACTTGTCTGACTGTTGGTTTGCAGATGGTTTTGTCGAGCTTTTTTCTAAGCGTACTAGGTTTAAAACGTAGGTGATAAAATTAAATAACTGTTAAGTGTTAACAGTTATTTAATTTTACTATTCCGATGAACAGAGGATTTGATATTACCAGATTGATTCAAGATTCAAAATAAATCCGGGGAGAACATCTTCACCTGATACAGTGGTTGGAGATTCTAACACTTCAACTTCTTGATTCGGACGATAAATTTCTACTTGCCGAGACTTGCGATTAATTAACCAACCCAAACGTGCACCATTGTCTCGATACTCTTTCATTTTATCCTGAGTTTCTTTCAAGCTATCGCTGGGAGACATTAACTCGACGACAAAATCTGGACAAATGGGGGGAAATTTCTTTTGTTGTTCTGGAGTTAGTGCATTCCAGGATTCTAATTTTACCCAAGAAGAATCAGGCGCTCTATTTGCACCATTAGGAAGTCTGAAACCTGTTGAGGAATCAAACACTTTGCCCAATTTATTTCGCTGATTCCAATTCCAAATTTGTGCTGTTAATCCTGCATTGCTGTTTCCAGTTTCTCCTCCTGCTGGTGACATGATGATTAATTCTCCTTTAGCTGTGCGTTCCAATCTAATATTTTCATTCTCCTGACAGAGTTGAAAAAACTGCTCGTCTGTCAGCTTGATAATGGGGTTGAGGTTGAGGGTGAGGGTAGTCATAGCGGTATTTTATCGTGGCTAAACGACCTTTATTGGCGATCGTAGCACATCAAGTGAGTTGCGAGGGCGATCGATCGCGCGAGCGAAATTTCAGACTATCTGGTATAATCAAGCAGGTAGCTCTAATAATTTTCAATAGCTATGAACTATGAAAACTCAAGAACTTCGCCAGAACCTTAAACAATCAATAGATAGCTTATCTCCTGAACGGCTGCTCGTTGTGGCTGATTTTTTAGCTTATTTAGCAGAACGTGAAAGCAATGAAGCTACGATAGAATTATTGAAAATTCCCGGTTTTCTTGAAGTATTTAATAAAGCCCAAAAAGATGTAGCAGCAGGTAAGGTGACGACCGTTGAGCAACTGAAACGAAAATACTGATGAAAGTCTGAAATTTTATTCAGTGGTTCTTAGCTTTGATGCTCAGGAGTTTTTTGAAGAAGCATTAGCTTCTTTACAACGCAAGCTAGATCGATGTTTTGAAATGTTGAAAACTGACCCTCGTAGTCATCCAAATATTAAGCAACTCAAGGGCGATTTAGCTGGATACTATCGCTATCGCATTGGAGATTATCGGGTTGTTTATGACATTGATGATGAGCAAAAGCGGGTGGTTGTGACTGTGATTGCTCATCGTCGTGAAGTGTATTAGGGCGCATTTGGTAAAAAATATAGGTTGCGATCGCCTATCTTATGACTTAAAATAGAAGAGACATAGAGCTGCGTGGTCAAAATGGACAGAATTTCCGTCAACCCTCAAATTCACTTCGGTAAGCCTTGCATAGTGGGTACGCGCATTACTGTACAAAGCGTTCTCGAATTACTAAATGAAGGGCTTTCTTTTGGAGAAATTATCCGAGACTACTATCCAGATTTAGAAATGGATGATATTCGGGCTTGCTTGCGTTATGCGATCGCACTGGTGGCGGCGGAAGATGTACATTTGGCATTAGCTTAAATTATGAAATTTCTGATAGACCAAGATGTGTATGCTGTCACCATAAAGTTTTTGATTGATGCAGGACATGATGTAATTGTTGTCGCTCAAATGGGTTTAGCGCAAGCAAGTGATGAAGAAATACTGAGAGTAGCGCAAGCAGAAAATTGCATCCTGGTTACGCGAGACAGAGATTACGGAAATCTTGTTTTTGTGAGGGCGATCGGAACAGGTGTGATTTACCTTCGAGTCTTACCTAAAATGGTGAATGAAGTTCATAAGGAACTAGCAGGAGTTATTGAAAATTACTCTGAAGTAGAACTAAAAGGGGCATTTGTGGTTGTAGAACCTGATGGACATCGGTTCAGAAAACCGCTTATATAGGAAGTTAATTAGTTGGGTGTTGGAAAGAAAAGGGCGATCGCACTTTGGGGAAATAAGGCCGATCGCACTTTGGGAAGAAAAGGGCGATCGCCTGTGATTCTATTTCAACTACGCAAACATCGATCGACCTTTCGGTTGTGGAATAGGATGACCCACTGCGTTAGCCGTTTCTATCCACTCCTGCATAATAATCTCTAGATTTTGCAATGCTTCTTGATAAGTTTCACCATCCGCAGCACATCCTGGCAATTCAGGTACTTCGGCAATAAATGCCTGGTCTTCGTCACTCCAGTAAATGATGACTTCGTACTTCATTAAGGTTCAACCCCCCGCTTTTCTCAAAAATTCCCTCTCCTTAAAACCCAAAGGCTAAAGCATCCATCATATATTTACTTTTCTCACGTCCCACTTCTAAATATATTTCCAATAATTCCTCATAAGCAGTAGCTCCGCCTACAATATTCCAAAATTCATCTCCAATAACTACAGCTTCATCAAAAGGCAGATAATTCCTTGCCTGAGACCACTTATAAACAGCTTTTGTTACACCATAGGGATTATAAGGCATCGCATAGTAAGCTTGCAATTGTGGACGCTTTGCACCCCGCAGTAAATGAAACCTCAACAGACGCTGGATAACTTCTAAGCATTGACCTTTATTGGGCTTAGGAGCTTTAATTTCAAATAAGTATTCTGTTCCGTCATTAGCAAAAATACAAAGGTCAGCACGTACAGTTTTCGTTGCCAAATCATCAGTTCGTCTAGCATTCAGAACTGCTGTTATCATCTTCTCAAAAGATGGTTTAGTTAGTCCTTTTTTATCCATAGATTCATAGTATTCTTTCTGACGTTGAGCCTCTTCAAAAGCTGCAATACTTACTTCCGCTCTGATATCATATCCTCGACGTGCATCTTGATGATGTTCAAGGGCAATTAACTTAGCGCATTCTTCAAGAGAATTTCCTAATCTGGTACTTAAACCTCGCTCAAATTGATTGATGCGTATTAATTCTGTTGGAATTAACGCGGCTTGAAAAGGTTTTAATTCTCCATTAGTTGAACTGCGGGACAGGTACTCTATTCCAGTAGTTGATTTGTGAATGATCCGACCTTTATATTCATCTACAATACCCTGAATAAAACCTTCAAGATATCCTTTGATTATTGCTCGTTGTTTTGCGCTAATAGCTGTCATATTTTAAGTCACAATTACAAAATAATTTCGAGTAAAGCTTTGGCTAAATGGTAAACCACAGGAATTGACACAGCATTACCCAATTGATGTTTTGCTGTAGTTTCATTTTCATAAATTTTGAACCATTCGGGAAATCCTTGCAATTTTGCGTAATCCTGTGCAGTTAGAGGTTGAAAATTTTTCTTTTCATAAATTTCCCGAATAAATGTTTCCTTATATGCTGCGGGCTCTTGACATTGAATCGAGATTGTTGCTACAAAGTCTCTAGTTCCAGTTGCAGTTAAAGTTGCGATCGCATCCGCATGAGGTAAGAAAATTTTAGAAATGCCATTAATTCCTGAAGAAATTTTAGAATTTACAAAATCATAGCCTTTCTCATCTACACTCCGCAAAATTTCCTTGTCAACTAAGTTGTCAATTTCTGTTTGTTTCAACTCAGGAATTAGTCTTGCTAACACTTTAAATCCTAAAGGATTACCGTCCTTTTCTCCATAAATATTTTTTCTCCGATTTTTCATAATGGTTTGACAAATTAATTTTTCCCTGCTGGTTGTTTCGATTAAATCCCAAGAATGGATGGTAGTATGTCCATCTCTAATATCAGTAAATAAGAAAAAGTCATTTAATTCATCAAGCTTTTGAAATCTGCCTCTGGAACCCGGTATTTTGCCATCAAATAAAACGGTTGGTGAAAATTTTTGCTTCCTAAAATTGCTACGCTGAATCCCTGGTATCACATCATAAAGCTTTATAGCGCTATCGATAGGTTTAGGAAATGTGAATCCCCAGCATTTTTCTATGTCATTCCTAATACCAACAATAAACATTCTATCTCTATCTTGCGGTAATCCAAAATCATAGGAGTTTAGCACTTCGTATTTGACAACATAACCAGATGAGGTCAAGTTATCAATTATGTACTTCAAGCTTTCTATATTTCTTGGTTCTGTCAAGCCTTTGACATTTTCAAATATAAAAGCTTTGGGATGATTAGCTTTTACTACTCTAAATACATCTGTCCATAACTTGCCTCTTGGGTCGTCCAAACCTTGCATTTTACCTGCAATCGACCAAGGTTGACAGGGAACACCACCCACTAATATATCTATCGGAAAAGGCAATTGATTTAGATTGGTAATATCTCCTAAATATACTTCATCTGAGTTGGCATCTTTAATAAAATTATCTCTATAAACTTGAATGGCTTTTTTATCAATTTCTGAATAGCCTAAGCATTTACAGCCTAATTCTTCGAGAGGAATTCTAAAGCCACCAATCCCAGCAAATAAATCTACGAACGTTAATTGCGATCGGGCAGTTTTAAGAGAATTTGGATTGAATAGATCGAATAATTCAAGTTGTTGAGCATACATAGTTGGATTCATTTAATGTTGGTTGGGTTCCTGTCCCAATTCTTTGCAAAACTCTAGATAATCATCGATCGAGTTTTGAAATTCTTGGCGCGCTTCTTCAATAGTTTGTGCTTGAAAAGTCACTATGTCATTAATGTCAAGCACTCGCCCGAAAAGCTGTAATACTTCTTCCTATTTCAATAGCAGAGGAGAACGCATATTTATTGACTGTTCTTTACGTGATGTTCAACAATAGCATAAAGACGATCGCACTTTGGGAAGACAAGGGCGATCGCTGTCATCTGTTATCTAAGCCACGTTTCTCTGTAGTCAAAATACTCATCGAAAATTACTCTCAAAACCAAAACTTTGTTCTAATTGCTTCATGTAAGTATTCAATTTGTTTAAAACGTAGCCTGCTAAATAACCAGGAGTATTATTAACGGTATAACAAAATTCTAAGGCAATATATTTCTCATTTTTAGCATTTACTAATATATCAGGTCTAATATTTGGCAGGTCTGGATGGGGTTTCTCACAACTAAATGATAAATTGGATTCTTGATATAAATCTTGTAGAGCTAAATATAGACTTTTATTTAAAAGGCTATCGCTGATTTTATTATTGACTATATCTTTATTAATTTTCTCAAAAGGGTCTTTAGCATTTGCTAGTCCCTTTTCTACAGTACCACTTTTACGTTTTCCAGCAGTGATAGGACGACTTAATAATTGGAAGTATAAAGGAGTAGTAGATAAAGTATTTTGAGCCTTCTTTTTTCCAAACCAATGATCAAGAACTTTATAGTGGTTAATAAACTCTTCTCTAGAAATAGGAATTTTTGCCTCTTTAGAATAGGCAGCGATGCAACTCACTAAAGCATTTGTTGGTAAATACATAATTTTTGTTGTTAATATGCCATTAAGTGCCAGAGTAAGACGACCAGGTTTCCAATCAGCTTTTCTTTGGTTATTTTCTTTAATATAAGTGAAAAGCGCACTGTAATTTGCGTTCCACATTTCGTTAATGTTATCAGACTGTTTGGCAAATTGAGCTACAACGCTTTCTGCTTTAGGATAAGAGAATATAAACCAGACTTCTGTCGGTCTAGGAACATTGTGCATCAACTGTTGTGTATATTTTGTTCTATCTCGTGAAAGATCTCTTATGTCTCTTAAATATTCCCTAATAATAATTCTATCTTTGGGTTTTTGTTCATATTTATCCTTAATAATGTCATCAAAATCATCATCGTTTAATTGAAAATCATAACACGTTTTTCCTTGGTTAAAGAATGCAATTGTGTTCTTAGCAATAGTTGGATATTCTTCTATTGGTGGTCCAGTAAACTCTAGAGTAGGTATTTTTTGATAAAACATTGTACTAGAAAAAGTTTTTGCTAACTCTTGCATATTTGTTAAATCTTGCCTATTTGTTACTGGCCAAATAATCAGAATAGGGTATTTACGTAGTAATCCATTTAAATCTCTAAAGAAAGCTATTACTTGCTCATTATCTTCACCCTTTAAGTTTTCTAAATAATCAATAACAATGCACAACTTATCTTTATTATCATTTTCCGCCAAAAACTTAATAGATTCCTGCTTGAGACGAGTGAGTAGATTTTGCAACTTCAAACTTGGGTCATTAGTTAAATCACTTGCATCAATAGGCACAATTTCTTTGATACGAATATGTTTCCTCCATTCCAATGAACTTATGAAAGTTGATTTTCCTACTCCTGAAATACCGTATAAAAATAATAGATAACCAGATAATTTAATTTGACTAACTACTTGAATTATTTTTTCTTCAAATTCAATGACAGGCGTAATAAACCGTGCCATTAGAGCTAAATTTTGTGCTATTTTTTGTTGATTGACTTCTTGTTGTAGGGTTTCCTCATAAGTTTCAGGTATAATTAATTCCAAAATTTCATCAGACAATCTATTGAAAGCAGTTTCTGTTGTATTAGCAGATTCTAAAATTTTATTTTTATCAGTTTCATTCGAGACAACTGATGTATTCGTATCATTTATATATTCATCTACGGACTTTATGTAAGATTCGGTATCTGTTTTATCGGTAGATTGTACTACTTCAACCAAGTTTAATTTTTCAATATCATAAACTAAATCTAGCTCTAATTGTTTGTAACCGTTATTATCATTATCTGCTTTTTTTCTAGCCATATGTAGTTAACGCCATAATTGAGAATTACGAGTTAGGCAAAATACCTACCTATATTATAACTCAAGCTCTGCTCTTTAATTGTCTTAGACCAACAAGCTTTACTTAATGAGACTTTTAGGATCGTTAGATTAGCGCTATCATAGTGCGTCTTTTATGATTGGGAAGATGGGCAGGCCCAAAAGCCTGCCCCAAACTATCCTACTCTACCCCCTCAATCCGGTCTTCCACCTCCTGATACAGTTCACGCAACCTGTCCAAATTACTCTCGCTAGTCTCCCAATAACCCCGGCCATTCACCTCAAGCAAAGTGCTGACAATCTTGCGGAATGAGTGAGGATTCAAATTCAGCAAACGCTTCTGCATTTCCTCGTCTTGGATGAACGTACCGTTCACATCCTCATACACCCAATTATCCACCGCGCCGGCAGTCGCACTCCATCCAGTCGTGTTCACCAGACGCTTAGAAATCTCCCGCACGCCTTCATAACCGTGCGATAACATCCCTTCGTACCACTTCGGATTCAGCAGCTTAGTCCGCGAATCTAAACGCACAGTTTCTGATAGCGTCCGTACCTGGGCATTGGCTGTTGTGGTATCAGCAACGAAGGATGTCGGTTTCTTGCCATCTGCGCGCAAACTGCCGATCAATTTAGTCGGATCGGAGTCGAAATAGTGCGACACGTCGGTTAGCGAAATCTCCGCAGAATCTAAGTTCTGGAAGGTGACTTCAGCAGTTTTTAAGGATGATTCAAAAATCTGCCGGTCTTGTTCCATTGTTCCGGGATTGTCGGAAGAAAAGGCGAAGGATTTGCGGGTTAAATACATTTCCTGCAACTCGGCTTCGCTTTCCCATGTGCTGTTTTCTACGGCCAAGTTGACGTTAGATGAGTAGGAACCAGAAGCATTGGAAAAGACGCGGGTGGCTGCTTGGCGCAGGTTGATTCCCATTTCTTCGGCTTGCTTCAATGCGTGTTTGCGGACGAAGTTCATTTCTAACGGTTCGTCGGCTTCTGCTGCCATTTTCACGGCTTTATCTAACAAATTCATTTGGTTGATGAACAAGTCGCGGAAGACACCGGAACAGTTAATTACTACGTCGATCCGAGGCCGTCCCAATTCTTCTAAAGACAGCAATTCCAGTTTGTTGACGCGGCCTAAAGCGTCGGGTACTGGCTTCACTCCCACCATCCACATTACTTGGGCGAGGGATTCGCCGTAAGTCTTGATGTTGTCGGTTCCCCATAGCACAACGGCGATGGTTTCGGGATAGTTGCCGTCGTTATCGGTGCGCTGTCTTTCTAATAGCCGATCGACTACAACCTTAGCAGACTTAATCGCCCCCGTCGTAGGGATTGACTGCGGGTCCAAAGCGTGCATATTCTTGCCAGTCGGCAAAACATCCGGGTTGCGAATCGGATCGCCGCCTGGGCCGGGGATAATGTATTCGCCCTCTAACGCGCGTAACAGTGCGCCTAATTCGTTGTCGGCGCAAACTTGCTGTAAGCAGAATTCGAGATACTCAAAGAGCGGTTTAATTAGCTCTACATCGACTTTTTTGTAACCGGCTGCGTGTAAGGATTCAATCCAAGGTGTTTTCTTGCCCATGTTGAAGAAATTCAACTTGGAAACTAGGGAAACTCGACCCTCAGCATCGGTTTGTTCTTTCACTAAAGCGCTAACAGCATCGCGACAGGCTAAGGTGATATTTTGCAGCAATTCGACATCTGCTAAAATGCCTTTGTCGTTGTTGGTGTAGATATCGTCAATATTCCGATCGCAACTTAAAGCAATAATCCGCGACAAACTGACTAATCCGTCTTCTTCCCGGTCTAAATTGGCAATGTTAACCAGAGTTGCGATCGCCTCTTCCGCAGTCGGTGGCTTCCCAACAACGTGCAAACCACAAGGTAACAACCGCGACTCAATCTCCATCAACTTGCGGTAAACCAAGTCTACAATCGCTACACCGCGGCCAGTACCCTTCAAAGTTTGATAAGAAGCAATCAATTCGCTGAGTTCCTGCAAACCTTTGTACAACCCAGCATTTTCAGCCGGAGGAGTCAGATAGCTAATCGTTTCAGCATAACTGCGACGCTTAGCAATTGTTGCCTCACTGGGATTATTCGCAGCGTAGTAATAGAGGTTAGGAATCTTGCCGATCAAACTGTCAGGATAACAATCCACAGACATTCCCATCTGCTTACCAGGCATGAATTCTAGCGAACCGTGAGTGCCAAAGTGCAGCACCGCATCTGCACCCCAAATGCGCTCTAAATACGTGTAGTAAGCAGCAAAACCGTGGTGCGGACTAGCAGAACGAGAGAATAACAACCGCATCGGATCGCCTTCGTATCCAAAAGTAGGTTGCACTCCGATAAACAGATTGCCAAAATGTTTGCCATAAATTAGCAAATTTTGTCCGTCACTGTTCAAATTCCCTGGAGGTGGCCCCCAATTTTCTTCCAAACGTTCCGAGTAAGGCGTGAATTCTTCATACTCAGCTACGGACATCCGGTAAGCAACATTCAATTCCGGGCTTTGGTATTGGGCTGTGGCATCTTGGATGACTTCTAGCATCAGTTTCTCGGCTGATTCTGGCAATTCTGGCAAGTCGTAGCCGTTGCCTTTTAAGGCTTTCATGACTTCGTAAATCGAGCCAAAAACGTCCAAATAAGCGGCCGTTCCCACGTTACCTTTGTCAGGAGGGAAACTGAAAACTGTGATGGCAACTTTCTTGTCTAATTTCGGTTTGCGACGCAGCGCTGCCCACTTCATAGCACGCTGGGCGATCGTCTCAATTCTATCCTGAAGCGCGATCGCCTTTCCAGTTGCGCCATCACGTCCCGACACAATAATCGGTTCGATCGCACCATCCAACTCAGGAATCGCCACTTGCAGCGCAACTTGAATTGGGTGCAAACCTAAATCGCTATCTTCCCATTCTTCAGTAGTTTGGAAAACCAGCGGCAAAGCCACCATGTAAGGGCAATTCAATTTCTTCAAAGATTCGATCGCCTTTGGGTGATCTTGTTTCGCCGGGCCACCCACCAAAGCAAAACCAGTCAGAGAAACCACCGCATCAACAATTGGCATCGGTGTCATACCTTTCGCCCCGACTTCCAAGAAGAAAGTTTCGACAGGTTTCGAGAAGTCCAAACCGCCGGCAAAAATCGGCACAACCCGCGCGCCCATTGCCTCCAATTCCTGCACCATTGCTACATAGTGCGCGTCATCTCCTGTCACTAAGTGAGTGCGTTGCAACACTAAACCAATGCAAGGTGCGAGGGGATCTTTGAGATCCGCAGAAATATCTGTGCGGGCATTAAACCAGGTCAGATATGCTTTGACATCTTCAAACATGGACGGTGCCAAAGGATGCCAAATTCCCATGTCTAGATAAACAACTGGATCTTGGAAAGTTGTCTTTGACAAGTCTTTGAAAACATATTTCTGTGACAACATCAGCAAGAAGTTTTCCAAGTTTTCTTGGGAACCTCCTAGCCAATATTGGAAACTCAGCATGAAGTTGCGGGCATCTTGGGCTTTGTCAAGAGGCAAATATTTCAGCACTTTCGGCAAGGTTTGCAGCAGTTTCAGCATTCCGTCTTGGAAGGAACTACCGGACTTTTCCTTCCGTTTTTTCATGAATTCGCCGATCGCACTTTTGCTTTGTCCCAACTGTGCCATCGAGAAACTGCCCATTTTATTCAGGCGCATCACCCCAGGCATCGACGGGAAGACAACGGCGACATCCAGTTTGTCGCGCAGCGGTGCCACCGCCTCTACCACTTTTTCGGCCAAATCTTCGATAAAAATTAGAGAAGCTATAAATATGTTGGCATCCGCGACATCCCGTTTGAAAGCTTCGTAGTTTTCCGGGCTGCGGAGTTCCTCGATCAGGTAGCCACTGATTTCGATCGCCAAATTTGGATTTTTCTTATTTATCGATCGAACCGCTGCGGACAGGGCGCTTTGATACTGCGGTTCGAGTACGACATAGACCACCTTCAGTAGCGATCGGCCTTGCAAGTTTTCCGGCACGATGTGGCGAACGGTGGGCTTGACGTGAGTGAACATCCGGTTAGGCTCCTTTAAGATGCTGTTTTCGGGAATCGGGAATTTTTTACCCCATAAGCATTATTACCAGAAAACGCTGGCCATTAGGCGATTTGATCCTGCCAATTACACAATTCGACAAATTTATTGCAACTTTTCGTTACATTTCTTGCTTAATTCGTTGAGCAACCACTCCAAATTTTGTTTACAAAAATTTACTTGACTTTTTGGTAAATATGTAATAATAGCTGATCCATAAGAGAAACAATCTAAAATCAACCAAACTTGGATCAAAAAATCCTGAAAAAAGTGAGAAGTTTTGTAGAACAGATCACTCTTGCGATAGAGCAATTCACTGATGGAAAAAAGGGATAATTTATCAACATAAAATAAAGCCTTCGGGCAATTTATGCGTCACAAAAGTTGATATTTAGCCAGGAACTTAAAACTATTTTATAACTTCTGGATTATCTAAGTTCCCGATCGGCGATCGAATGAATGAAAAGTTAATTGACATTCACAATCAAACTCATCAAAACCTAGGTATAAAAACATGGCTAACTACGCAATTTTTGACGAAAAATACTACCTTGCCTCATATCCTTGGATCAAACCAGCTATTGATGCAGGTATCATCAAATCTGGGAGAGAACACTTTGAAAAATATGGTCAAGCCGCAGGTCTAACTAAAGTATCGCGGTATTTTGATGAAGCTACTTACCTGGCCGGCAATCCAGACCTCCAACCCTTTGTCAAGACTGTCAATCCAAACGCACCTTTCGCTACAGGCTTAGATCACTTTATCCAGTTCGGTTACGATGAAGGACAGCGGCGCGCCAAAGTATCGCCTGAGTACAACGAAGATTTTTATTTAGCAAATAACTCTGAATTGCGATCGTTTGTAGGCCCCAATGCAGCTTTCAAATCAGGCTACCAGCATTTCGTTCAATTCGGGGCCAAAGAAGGTCGTTTTGGAACTTCATTTTTTGAACCAGAATACTTAAAGAAAAACCCCGACATTGTGCCCTTTGTCAACTCTGGAAATTTGAAAACTGGTCGGGAACACTACTTCAATTTCGGGAAAAACGAGCCAAACCGCGATGCAACTTTTGTCGGTAGCCGCAGCAACGACATCATCACAGGTGTTGGTGTGGGGAATACCGAACTAATTGGAGTGGAAGTAGGTATTGATCCCAGAGGTAATCGCCAGTTTGAAAGCTTTGGAAGTAATGAATTCGATGTCCTAATTGGCAGTCCTGGATCTGATACATTCGTGCTCGGAGTTCCTGCTACAAGCGGTAACGTTACTCCGACTCCGCTCTACTTGGGTAATGGTCAAGCCACTATTCGGAACTTCAACGTAGATGACGATTTTGTCCAACTGCAAGGATTTTCTTTAGATAGCTATCAGCTAGTTCCTGTTGGTAGCAATTTGTCAATCCAAACACGTTTTGGAGACGTGCTCGGCGTGATTGAAGGAGGATCAAGTTTGAATTTGATCGCCCAAGGTGCTAATGGTAATGGTACTTTTGTGATTGGATAGTTATTGGTCATTGGTCATTAGTCATTGGTTATTAGTTAATAGTGATGATTGATGACTTTTTTTCAGGGTGCATCTCAATTTTGTAAGGGCGAAGCATGACCGCAGACAATTTATTAGTTATAACCAGAGATTTACTGCGGTCATGCTTCGCCCCTAGGAGTATATTTGCAAAACATGGCAACTCCGAGTTGTCGCGATAACATCGAGTCTGCCAAATGGGGCTGCCAACAATTTTCCGATCTAAACACATTTGGATTCAGTTATTTTAGCACTCGGAGAGCTACAAAAGAGGGGATAATTAAACCAATTGTTTTGCCTGAAACTGTTTCAAATCCCCAGGAGTAACCGTGTCATGTTCTGTAATAATATCAATTCCATTTATACTCCTAATGTGCTAAAAAAATCAACATTAGTTATGGAACAACTTCTACCGTATTAGCACCACAGACCAAAGTACCATTCTGATTGATAGGATTAGCTGGTTTGGTCGTACTAGCACCATTAGTTTTAGCTTGACACAGGATTCTGACTGTTGTGATTCCTGCGGTAGTATCCTCTATCAAGAAAACTCCTCCCACAAAACTTTTGAGCTTACCTTGCTTCGATACTCCGTAGTTAAATACAGCTTGGTTTTCGACACTAATTGAGTATCTGTAATTCGCAGTTTCCGATCTAATACCAAGACCTAAATTAGCAACGGAACTTGTAAAACCAGTATTTTCAGCATAGTAAGCTTGCTGAGCTTTATTCATTGAGCCAACATATTGTTTGCCTTCTGCTTCATCTGCTTCAGAGGCTTTAACCGTTGGTGACAATTGAGAAACTTCTATCGTATTAGCACCGCAGGCTAAAGTACCATTATTATTAGTGGGATTGGCTGGCTTGGTCGTGCTAGCAGCATTAGCTTGACACAAGATTTTTTGGGTGGTATTTCCTATTAAAAAAACTCCTCCCACAAAACTTTTGAAATTACTATTCTGCGAAACTCCATAACTGAATACAGTATTGTTTTCCGTACTAATTGAGTATTTGTAATTTGGATTTTCAGACTTTATGCCAACACCTAAATTGGCAACAGAATTTGTAAATTCGGCAGTTTCAGCATAGTAAGCTTGCTGAGTTCTATTCATCCAGCTAACATATTGTCTGGCTGCTAATTCCTCAGATTCAACCGTTTGTGACAATTGAGCTTCAGCAACTTTACTGAAAATAACTGGCAGAATTAGAATTATTAAAACAAGTCCAATTTGCCAACTTGGGAAATTATCAATTCTGAAGTTGGTCAGAGCTAACTGTTGAATTAAGCGATTTAGTAACATACAATTAAACCAATTGTTTTGCCTGAAACTGTTTCAAATCGCCAGGAGCAACCGTGCCATGTTCTGTCATAATTCCTGAGATTAATTCCGCTGGAGTTACGTCAAAAGCGGGATTGTAAAATTCGACTCCCACAGGACAAATTCGCGTAGTTCCAACTTGATACATTTCAATTGGATCGCGTTCTTCAATCGGAATCTTGCTTCCATCGGTGAGTTCAAAATCAATGGTCGAAAGAGGCGCGGCGACAAAGAAAGGAACGTTGTGAGCTTTGGCGATTATTGCTAAACTGTAAGTGCCAATCTTATTAGCAGCATCGCCATTCGCAGTAATCCGATCTGCACCGACAACTACCGCGTGAATCATGCCTTGTTTCATGCAGTGGGCGGCCATATTGTCGGCAATTAATGTGACGGGAATTCCTTCTTGTACGCATTCCCAAGTTGTCAGTTTTGCACCTTGGAGACGGGGACGAGTTTCGTCTGCAAAAAGTCTGGCGAGTCTGCCTTCTCGCCAAGCCGAACGAACTACACCTAAAGCAGTACCGTAGCCAGCAGTTGCCAAACCACCGGCATTGCAGTGAGTTAGTAATGTTAATTTTTCCGGTGTTGCGGGAAGGGCTGCTAAACCTTTGTCGCCGATATCTTTGCAGGTTTGTAAATCTTCTGCTTGAATGGTTTTTGCCATTTCTAACAAAGTTTTTTGGATGTGTTCTACGGAACCGATCGCACCATGAGCAGTTTTGAGCATTCGCGATATTGCCCAGAACAAATTCACCGCTGTGGGACGGGTCGATCGCAATAAATCGCCGACTTTTTCTAGTTCAGCGAGAAACTCAGTGCGATCGGTCGTTTCGATTTCCCTCGCACCGAAATACATCCCGTAAGCTGCTGCTATTCCGATCGCCGGAGCACCTCGGACGATCATGGTTTTAATCGCCTCAGCCATATCGTCGCTGCGACTAATTTCGACTGTGGTGTATTCTTGAGGCAATCGATTTTGGTCAATTAGTAGAACTCGGTCTTCGAGCCAGGTGACGGGGGAAACTGGGGATTTTTGAGTAGTCATGGATTTCTATGATGTGAGGGATGAGTTTATTTGATGAGGATGATTGAACCGCAGAGGGCGCAGAGGACACAGAGGAAGATAAGAGAGATTTTAGATTGACTACAAACTATCGATTAATATTGCGTTTCATGCGATCGAGTTCTTCGTCAGCTTCCCAGCGTTGAAACTTGTCTTCTAAAGGGTCGGCCGCACTAAAACTGCTATAATTGGAACTCTGATTCCAACCTTTTGTATCCCAACTCTGCTCTGTTTTCGTAGCTGTTTTTGTAGCATTGCGAGTTGCTGCTTCGGCGGCTTTTGCTCGGACTTCTTTACGCCGTACCTGAATTTGGCGATAAAGTTCTTTAGCTTTTTCAATCCGTTCTTTGCAGCCTTGCATTTGACCCCAGCGCTGATTTCCCTGACGCAGTAAATTTGCTTGTCGCTCTTGGGCTGCTTGGGCGAGGTCGAGTCTTTGGGATGCTTTGGCTTTGTTTATGCGATCGTTCCAGCGTTGAATTTCTTGGGCTGTTGACAGAATCTCTGCTTGCAATGTTTTCTCTTGTTTTTGGATTTCGAGAATTAGCCGCAGGGTGTCTTCTTCTTGTTCCTTGAGTTGTTCTTCTATGGCTTGTAATTCCAGATGTGGATTACTTCGCAGGAATTCTTCTAACTTTGTTTCTAACAATTTACTGAAATCTTCAAATAAGCCCATTTTTTTATACTTCCTCAGTCATTAGTCATTAGTCATTAGTCATTAGTCATTAGTTGTTACTTATTATAACTGTTTTCAACCTTTGTGAGGTACAGGCTCATAATTACCAATTACCAATTACCAATTACCAATTACCGAACTAATGACTAATGACTGCTGACTAATGACTTCTTAAAACTTCTGTCCCACAAAAACCGATCGCACATCTCCTCCTTTACGAATAACTGCTTCTTGATTTTTGATTTCTCCCAAAGTCCAACCGCTAGAGCCAATGCTTTCGCCGACATAAATTCTGCGGGCTACGCCGTCTACTTCAAACAAAGCAGCCGATCGATCGCCCAATTCCAAAATCCCTACCAGCGTATGAGCCGAAGTCGGAGCGCTGCTGACGGCTGGTGCGGCGGGTTGTGACTGCGGCGCTGCTTGTTGTTGGGCTGCTGCTGGGGCTGCTACTGGGGCTGTCGCAGGTTCGCTTTCACGAGCCAAAATCTTCGGTTCCGAAGATGTCGAGGGGGAAGGAGAAGCGGCGACGGGAGTTGATCTTGGACTTGCGGTTCCGGCGACAGCGATGGCTCGACCAGAGGCTGGGGCGGTGGCAGAAGGAGAAACTGCGACGGTTTGAGAAGGAAGATCGGCAGGATTCGTTGCCGGAGGAATGATCACCACTTGGGCTGGGAGTGCCGGTGCTCCCGGTTGGGAGGCGGCTTGTTCGAGGGCATCAGCAATCCGGTTGACTGCGGTCGAAAGACCTGCGGTAGCTGGTGGCGCACCGGAAATTGAAATGTTCGGCAGTGTCCCAGGGGGGGCGACTCCTGGAACTCCTGGGAGTTGGGCGTTTGCCTTGGGTAATTTTTTTTGTTCGATCGCTAGAAGCGATCGCTGCACGTATTCCGAAAACTCTGTGTCTGGCGCTGTTTTCGGCGTAATTGTCGGCGTTGAACCTGCGGTTGTGGCGGCTACGGGTAAGCGCACCCAACCCGATCGACTTGCCAACCACAATCCCAAAACTAACAGCAACGAACCAAAGGCTGCTCCCAGGAGTAGTCTGTCGAAGGATTGTTTTGACTGATGTTTTTGGGTTGTTTCTAGAGCGACTTGGCGGGCGATCGCAGCTACATCTGTTTCTGAGTGCCTGCCTCCCATCGGTGGTGGCGACGACAGAACTATTTGAGGTACTGAGATCGACTTGAGCCTGATAATTTCTGGTTGCACAGGCTCTGTGGGCAGTCCGCCACTTTCCTCAAATGCTCGATCGACCCCTTCAAACAATTCGTCCATCAGTCGATCGGCGTAGGACTCCACTGCGACTGTTTCGGCCGGGACTGTTTCGACTTTTGCCATTACGGCGATCGGGTCTTGGACTGATTCCACACCCATCTGTTTTGCGGTGACATTTTGAGGCATAGTTTTTTTTCTAATTCGCGATCGGTCGAAAACCCTGAGACTCTTAGTATCTAAGTTTTACAGGATGATTTTTAAATTTAGCAATTCTTCAGAGGTTACCAAGGTTTTTCACCTAAATCTGACCAGCTTAATTCATTTTACATGGTACAAAGACATCTACCAAATGTAAGTTATTGATAACAAATTTTTTAGTCTTTGGCAAACTTTATGGGCGATCGGCTTTTTCGAGATTTTGCCCCCTTAATTTTTGCTACCCATCTTAAATATTATTTGCTTACTCTATACCATATTCATGGTTATTTGTCAATCTCTGCCATAGATTGCTCCTGGACTTTTGATACAAAACACAATCTTCCTTCACATTACTTTACTCGTCGGATGCAGCAAAGTTTTTTGGATCTACCCTCAATTGGTGCTGCTATTCAACTATTCAAAAGAGTTTCAGAAGTTTACAATTGAAGAGCCTGCTTTTTTGAAATTATAACTTACGCCAGATTATAGAATTTCAATAGTACCATAGCTTAATCACTTTTTAGTAATTAATTCTGAAAAGTCGCAAAATCGTCAATTAAATGATAATCTTTCCTATTTAAATTTTTACTTTTCTTTACAAAACAACTTGTAACATGAAACATTGAAAATACGTTAGACGTATGTATAAATTTTACTTATTTAAAGAGGCGATGGCTACGCCCCGGCTTGCGCCTACGAACTTTCCCAAAAAATCAAATTTTCAATTTATCTGCAAAAACTCAAGAAACCAGTTTTTTTACCGAGACTGATGACTGTTACCATGTTTTTGAGCAGCAAAACCCGGTTTCTACATTCAGGATGATGTGACTGAGCCAAAAAACTCTTATTTTCTTGAACTCTTATGACTTTTGAATGCCTTGAAATACTATAGCAAACATTCCAACGCTTTCTCCACTACTTATCTGAACGATTTGCGAGGAGCAATTCTAGCATCCCCTTATTTTGCCATCAATAACCTCAACCGCGACTTCATCGGTACCAAAGGGTTTTCACTGGTGTTTCAACGTTCAGAGATTGCACAAGTGGAACAACGGTTTCCTGCATTCAAACCCTATCTAGACCAAGCCATACAGCCAACTTGCAATGCTTTTTACCTCAACCCTCTCCTGCTGAAAGAAGGTTCCCGCGTCGATCCGCATATCGATCGCTCTTTGCGATCGTACTGCAAAACAGTTGAACCGCCGGCGACAGTCAGCGTTTTGTATGTCCAAGTACCAACAAATCTCGAAGGTGGCGAGTTGGTATTGCGTTGTCACAAAAAACAAGTCGGACAAATCAAGCCGGAAACAAACACGCTGCTGTATTTCCAAGGAGACTTAACCCATTCTGTCAATGCGGTAACAAGTGCTGGAACTCGTCTGAGTTTGGTTTGCGAACAATACAGTTTGAGCGAAACAGAATTGGCAGATATTCCAGAATTTGCGATCGAGTCTAGGGCGGCAAAAGCAAAAGGAAAATAAAATTGTTCCAAAGCTTCATCGTCCTGGACGCATGGGTGGTCAGAAACCGGGTTTTTTCCGAGAAGATGCGTTACAGCCATTGAACCAGTCAAAAACCCGGTTTCTTTGGTTTTGATGCGTCCAGGACTATCAACAAAAACTTCAAATCAATCTTCCGAAATGCCAAAATGTGCTGGTGAAGTTCCCATCATAACATACAGTAAACCCAGTTTAAAGTTATGACCGAACTACCAGATTTACAAAAGAGAAAACTTTTGTCTGCACTATGTCATTTATCAACCCTTCTCAGTTGGGCGATTGTCCCCTTTGCAGTTCCCATCATCGTTTTGTGCGTTTCAGACGATGAAATTATTCAGCAAAATGCCAAAGAAGCCATCAACTATTATGTCAGTTTTATCTTATACTATAGTATCTGCTTTTTACTGCTGTTTGTGGTCATTGGATTTCCACTGCTCATCTTGGTAATCATTGCAGATTATGTGTTGCCAATTATGGCCATTGTTCACTGTTTAACAAATCTCAGCAAGCCCTATCATTACCCATTTATCTTTCGAGTGGTGTAGGACAATCCCTGACAATTCCCAAGGTCAAAATAAATAGATAATCGGCATTAAAACTTATGTACTCAGACCCAGTTAAAACAGAATATTCTCGCCTTGCAGAGCGATATGATAGTCGTTGGTCATTTTATATCAATACCACAATTGGGGAAACACTCAACCGTCTAGAAATTAATCAAGGGGAACGTATTTTAGACCTTGGTTGTGGAACCGGGGTTTTAATCCAGCGTCTATTGCAGGTGTCTCCAGAATCAGAGGTTTTCGGAATGGACTTCTGTGCCGAAATGCTCGAAATCGCCAAACAGAAACTACCTGAGTCTGTGGAATTAAAACTAGGTAGTGCTGACAACCTGCCATTTCCCAGCAACTATTTTGATATCGTAGTTTCAACAAGTGCGTTTCACTACTTTCGAGATCCATCCCAAGCACTCCAAGAAGCAAAACGGGTTCTCAAACCCAATGGTCGTCTAGTGATTACAGATTGGTGTTATGATTATTTAACTTGCAAGGTTTTTGACTTTTTCCTGCGCTGTTTCAACCGCGCTCATTTCCGTACCTATGGAGTCGCTGAACTTCAGGCGATGATGCGAGATGAGGGATTGCAAGAAATTGCGATCGAACGATACAAAATTGATTGGTTTTGGGGGATGATGACAGCAACAGCAGTCAATCGATTTTAGATTTTAGAGTAGACTCCGCACAATATGGGAAAGTATATGCAGATTCACATTAAAAATACAGGTTGGACGATCGCTCTGAATTGAGGGATAATAAAGGTACATACATTAGGTAAGGCAACATCTCATGGTTAACGTTATCCGAGGCGATGTAGATAAACCAGAGTCATCTAGAAGGCTAGCTGAGTTCTTCGAGAAAAGAAGCGATATCGATGGCAGCTTATATCTAGGATACCCAATAATCGGAACCTCTCAGGGGGGCTATCAGATTGATGCTCTTTTGGTATCCAGAGAGCAGGGTGTTGTTATTTTTAACATTGTCGAAGGAACTGATACCAGCCTAAACATAGAAGAAGCACAAGATGAGAGCATAAATAAAATTCAATCTAAACTACTCCAACATAAACTTCTTACTAATAAGAGATTATTAATGGTAGAAATTGGTGTTGTAACATTTGCACCAGCCTGGAGTAGCAAGCCAAATGATATTTCTTTGGATGATTATCCTATCATAACTAATGAATCAGAACTAAATAGATATTTGAATGGACAAAATTGGCAATCAAGTGAATATTTTGAGAAGCTTAACTCAGTAATACAAGCTATGACTTCCATCAGAAAAAGAAAGCAGCGTAGCTATGTTCAGCAAGAAAACTCTAGGGGCGCAAAACTCCATAAGCTAGAAGAATCTATAGCCAACTTAGATACACAGCAAAGTGCTGCTGTAATTGAAACAGTTGAAGGGGTACAGAGAATCAGAGGTCTTGCTGGTTCAGGGAAAACAATAGTTTTAGCCCTTAAAGTGGCATATCTACACGCAAAACATCCCGATTGGGATATTGCCGTAACTTTTAATACCCGTTCGTTGAAAAATCAGTTTAAGCAGCTTATTAATACTTTTACTATTGAGCAGATAAGTGCAGAACCTGACTGGGCAAAAATCAAAATTATTCATGCTTGGGGAAGTCCATTCATAGAAGGAATTTATTATGAATTCTGCAAAAAACACAACATTGAATATAGAGATTTAAATTCAGCAAAAACGATTGCAAAATATGGTCAAGAATTTGATAATGTTTGTGAAGAAGCTCTCAAGTCAATTAAAACTTATCAGCGCTATTATGATGCTATATTAATTGATGAAGCCCAGGATTTTTCTGAACATTTTTTGCGACTTTGTTATGAAATTTTGAAAGAGCCAAAAAGAATGGTGTATGCTTATGATGAGCTTCAAAATCTCAATAAAAAGACAATGGAATCACCGGAAGTCATCTTTGGAAAAAATGCTCACGGTAAACCACGTGTTCAACTTCAGAACAAACCCGGAGAACCGAAACAAGACATTATTTTAGATAAATGCTATAGAAATTCTCGTCCAATCCTAACTTCTGCACACGCTTTAGGTTTTGGTATATATAGAAAAGAAGGATTAATCCAGATGTTTGAATCTGCTGGATTATGGAAAGATATTGGTTATGAAGTAGAAGCAGGAAGCCTGGAAGATGGCAAATTTGTTAAACTTTCTAGAAATAACGATACCAGTCCCAAGTTCCTAGAAGCTCATTCATCTATTGAAGATTTAATTATGTTAAAATCTTTTGATAGCGATAAACAACAAATTGAATGGTTAACAAATGAAATTGAGAAGAATCTTAAGGAAGATGAGTTGAAATGTGACGATATAATGGTTATCCACTCTAATCCACTTACAACTAGACAGGCTGTCGGAGACGCTAGAACTTTACTATTTGACAAGAAGATTAACTCTAACCTTGCTGGAGTAACAACTTCACCAGATGACTTTTTTGGTGAAGAAACGATCACTTTTACAAGTATCAATAGAGCCAAAGGAAATGAAGCTGCAATGATCTATGTAATCAATGCTCAAGAATGCTTCTCAGGCTTAGAACTTGCTAGGAAAAGAAATATCTTATTTACGGCGATGACAAGAAGCAAAGCTTGGATAAGAGTATTAGGTTATGGTGAAAATATGAGAGGTTTAGTAGAAGAATTTGAGAAGATTAAGGGGAGAAACTTTGTTCTTGAATTTACTTATCCTACAGAAGAAGAACGCAAGAAAATGAATCTTATTAATAGAGAGATCAACCCAAAGGAACGCAATCTTATAGCTAAGTCACGTAGTAGCCTACAAGACGTGCTTGAAGCTCTTGAGAAAGGTGAAATTCAGAAAGAAGACTTACCACAAGATTTAGTAAATCAACTCAAAGACAAGCTTTAAGAATCTTGAACATACCCACCAACTAATCTAAAACTCTTGTCCTGGATCAAGTATAATCTAATTTATGAATAAGTTTAATGACTAGCCATCAAGACATTTACAAAGAAATTAATGAAATCACTAAAAAATTAATATTAATTGGTTTATCGGATCAACAAAATTTTCCTTCATGTACACAGACTGGTAAAGGTAGTTATAAAATCGCATATTCTGGAATGCAGGATCTCTCAATAGTATTGAAAAATGTTGATTACAAAGAGATGTATAAGGAGTTAGATAGAAATCATAACTATAATGTGAAAATGATTGATGGTGCGTTAATCCAGTTGATGTATACTTATAAAAAATCTAGTTTAATTTCACATAGATTAGCCTTCTTTCCATCACCATTTTTAGAAAATTTTCAGAATGAGCCAGAGATTTATGAAAATGACGAAATATATGCAGATATAATAGCAAAAAATATATTGCCAGTACCAATTAGATTTGATTACGATCCAGACAACCATCAGGAATTAGATCACCCGAAATCTCATCTAACTCTGGGACAATTCAAAAATTGTAGAATACCTGTTTGTTCTCCCATAGCACCAAGTACATTCATATCTTTTATTCTTCGTAGTTTTTACAACACCGCATTTCAAAAATTCACAGATCAACTTACATTTTCCACTAAGCTTTTTGATAAGACTATAACCCCCGGAGAGAAAAAATTATTGCACATAGCTATTGAATGACCAAATGATCTGAAATCTGATAGCATCGGAATGATTAAAACACAGAGGCCACAGAGACCGAAGAGTCACAGAAGAGGGAGATGAATAATTCCGATACCAAGAATTATTCTAGCTGCTGTAATTGTTAGCAGCCTCTCAACAAAATATAGCCTTGATCAGATAAATGAGGTGCGTCGCCATCTACAATTTGCAAGTTGAATCGAACATCTCACAGCGACGCACCCTACAGATTAGCTGAATAATCCGTGTGTGTCAAAGTCTCTCAGAGTACCTACTCTTCTAACTCATCCTTTCCGCCAATTCCATCCATTTTTCTGTTGCTTTTTCAATCTCTTGATTCAATTTGCCCAAACGTTCAGATAACTTTTTCACCTCACCAAACCCACTCGGAGAATTGAGAGACAAAATCTGCTCAATCTCTGCTTTCTCAGCTTCCAATTGCGGAATTTTAGCTTCTAACTGATCGTATTCCCGTTTTTCATTAAACGTAAGCTTATTCGGTTTTGGAGGCTGAGCTTCGACTTTTGAGTTGTTAGCTTCAGTGGCTGTTGGTAGTTTACCTTTATTTTTTTGTGCTTTAAGTTCCTTTGCTTCTTCGGCTTTCTTGTGATCCAAATACACCGAATAATTACCGGGATACAAACGCAGATTTCCCCCAGGCTCTAAGGAGAATACCATGTCAATTGTGCGATCGAGAAAATAGCGATCGTGCGAAACGACAATTACGCAGCCGTTGAAGTCTTCCAGATAATCTTCCAAAACCGCCAAAGTCTGCACATCCAAGTCGTTTGTCGGTTCATCCAAAATCAGCAAGTTCGGTGCACTCATCAACACTTGCAACAGAAACAATCGGCGCTTTTCCCCGCCGGAAAGTTTGTTAATCGGTGCATACTGTTGAATCGGCGGAAACAGAAATTTCTCCAACATTTGAGAAGCCGTAATGATTTCCCCGTCGGCTGTTTTCACCAATTCCCCGACACTTTTGAGGTATTCAATAACTCGTTGGTCTTCGTTTGGTATCAAATCCTCCGAATGCTGGTCGAAATAACCAATGTGAATGGTTGTTCCAATTTCTACAGTCCCCGAATCCGGCTTAATTCGTCCGGTGATGATATCCATCAGTGTCGATTTTCCCGCGCCGTTACAGCCAATAATTCCAATCCGGTCTTCGGGAGTGAAATTGTAGGTAAAATCTTTGATTAAAGTGCGATCGCCATAAGCTTTACGGATATGCAGTAACTCAACAACTTTCTTACCAATTCGGCGGCCGGCTGTAGCAATCTCGACTTTGCCATTGGCTGTTTTGAACTCCTCTGCGCGCATATCTTTAATGCGATCGATGCGAGCTTTTTGCTTCGTACTGCGCGCCTTTGGCCCCTTTTTGAGCCATTCCAACTCACGTCGCAATACTCCCGAAAATTTGCGTTGAGTGCTGGCGGCGGATTCTTCAGCTAAGGCTTTTTTCTCCAAGTAGTAGGCGTAATTGCCACTATAATTGTAAAGGTCGCCGCGATCGATCTCTAGGATGCGATTGGTGACGCGATCGAGAAAATAGCGATCGTGCGTAATCAGCAACAAAGCGCCGCGATAGCCGTTCAAATAATTCTGCAACCACTCCACAGACAGCGCATCCAAGTGGTTTGTCGGTTCATCCATCAACAACACATCAGGTTCCGAAAGTAAAGCCGTTGCTAAGGCAATTCGTTTGCGATAGCCGCCGGACAAATCGCCAATTTTGGCATCAAAATCCTCAATTCCCAACTTAGTCAAAATCAATTTGGCCTTAGTTTCCAAATCCCACGCATCCACCTCATCAATGCGTTCAGACACCGCAGACAGACGCGCCAACAACTTGTCTGTATCGCCTTTACCGTGGGACAAGTGGTCGGAAATTTCCTCGTATTCGCGCACCAAAGCCATTTGTTCGCCACTGTCGGCAAATACTTGCTCTAAAACCGTGTGATTTTCGTCCAAATCGGGCTGTTGCGGGAGATAGACAATTGTAGCGCCGGGATTGACCCAGCGATCGCCCGCGTCGATCGACTCCAAGCCCGCAATCATCTTCAGCAGCGTTGATTTCCCGGAACCGTTGGTGCCGATGAGTCCGACTTTATCGCCTTCATCGAGGCTGAAGCTGGCATCTGTCAAGAGTTCCTTGATGCCGAAGTCTTTTTTGATCGATCGCAGAGTAAAAATAGTCATCAGTATATCAAGTCATTTACCTGACTTAGTTTAGCTTAGTTCGATCGAGTCCGGCTGCATGGATCTGGTCTGTCGTTCCGATGGAACTTTTTCAAGACAAGGGCGAACTCGATTTTTGAGAATATTTTAATCTTGATAAATGTTAAGAATAAGTAGGAATACGGAGATTTGTCAGAACATTACATAAAGTCAAATATAGAGGATAGTCACCTATTGCTTGACATAAAAATTTACGATCGCCTGGGGAGTAAAAAGAGCTTGACATACATCAGCGCTCTTCAGTAAAGTAATTACATCCTTAAAGAATTCGTATCCTTATGGCAATCACACAGGGACAGTTTGATGCATTAGTCCAAAAGCTGGAAGACTTCTCGAAGAGCAATCCTGGGAATTATCGCGTGCGAGTTGCTCTGTTTGCCACATTAGGATACGCCTATATTTTTCTGGTACTTGCTGGGGTATTGGCGCTAATCGGGGTAATAGTTCTATCTATCTTTTATAGTAATCGTCTCAGTGGTCGCATTATCCAGTTAGCTTTTATGTTGCTGTTTCTAGCGTGCATGATTGTGCGATCGCTTTGGGTAACTTTCTCGCCTCCCGAAGGTTTGAAACTCTATCGCGATCAAGTTCCTCTGTTATTCGCCCTAGTTGATGAATTGACAACGAAACTTCAAGCTCCCCGATTTCATAACATCTTATTAAATCGGGAGTTTAATGCAGCAGTCGTTCAAATTCCACGATTAGGTATCTTTGGTTGGCAGGAAAACTATTTACTTTTGGGACTTCCCTTGATGCAGTCCTTGTCTGTGGAACAACTTAAAGCAGTTTTGGCACACGAGTTAGGACATCTCTCTGGCAACCATTCCCGCTTTGCAGCATGGATTTATCGAATCCGCAAAACCTGGATGCAGATTTATGAACGATTGCATGAAAGCAACCAATCGGGAACATTAGTTTTGTTTAATCGCTTTCTGGAGTGGTATTGGCCTACTTTTAATGCTTACTCTTTTATCCTGGCACGGATGAATGAGTATGAAGCCGATCGCTGTGCAGCTCAACTCGCTGGAGCCAAGACTGCGGCTGAGGCTCTCATTAATGTAGAAGTAAAAGCTCGTTTTCTGGAAAGTTCTTTCTGGACAGATATTCATAAGCAAGTGCAACATCAGGTCGATCCACCAGACAATGTTTACTCCTCGATGTTGACAGTATTGCATAGTCCGATCGCTGAAGACAACAACAAGCTGTGGTTAAAGCAGGCTCTTGCAGAAAAGACCAATAACGCAGACACTCATCCCTGCCTTACCGATCGACTACAATCTCTCGGTTATTCCACTACTAAGGCACAAAAGCTATCTCAGCCAGCAACCATACAAGTCAGTGCAGCAGAACATCTTCTGGGAACAGCTTTACAACAGTTTGCTACGCGGTTCGATCGAGATTGGAAAGAAGCAGCAGCGACACCTTGGCGACAACGCTATGCCTATCTACAGCAAACTCTTTACAAATTACACGCTTTAGAGCAAAAGGCGCAAATCCAGACACTTGCTGAACAAGAATTATGGGAACGAGCCTGTTATACGTTGGAATTGCTAGGTAATGAAGCAGCGCTTCCCTTGTTGCAGGAGGTGTTAAAAAATTACCCAGATCATGCAGAAGCAAACTACACTATTGGGCAAGTTTTGTTACAAAAAGCTGATGCGACAGGCATTGCTTTCATTGAAAATGCCATAGTGAATAGGACAGATTGGGTTATAGACGGTTGCCAGTTAGTTTACAGTTTCTTATTGCAACAATGTCAAATTGAGGAAGCACAAAAATATCGCGATCGAGCGGAGCAACATTATCAATTTCTGCTGAAAGCTCAACATGAAAGATCCAGCTTGTTCGATCGCGATACATTTAAACTTCACACTCTCACAGCATCAGAGCTAAATGAACTAAAGCAGCCACTAGCTGACTATCCGCAGGTTAAAGAAGCTTATCTGGTAGAGAAAGTTGTCACTTACTTCCCTGAAAACCGCTTCTGTATTCTAGCAGTTGTTCGTAAACGAAGTTTGATTGAAAGTGAGGATGCGGATCAAAAATTTATTGACTTGCTCGCTAAAGATTTGCGGTTTCCTACTCAAGCCTATATCATCTCTTTGAATAGCAGATTTTATCGCAAGTTCAAAAAAAAGATTCGTGAGATCGATGGGTCTTTGATTTTTCGACGTTAGTGCTGTTGTATAAATGCTAATGCTGAATGGGATGGCAATCGATGGCATTCAATTTAGTCGCTAAGAATTGACAAACCAAAAAACTATGCGGTAAAATGAGGGAAAAAAGCACGGATGATTCCCAAATGAACGATCGCTCCTCAGCAGATTTGATATCTGTGACAGAGTTACACCGCCAGCTTAACGACTTACTCCAGCAACTATCACCAGAACGATAACTTTTGGCAATTTCTGGATTACTAGAGCGAGTTAAGCAAAATCAAGCAACTCCTAAAACTGATTATACAACCTGGAGAACTCTTCTCTCCGATGTATGAAGTTCTTCTCCAATGTACTATAATTCAGATACCAACCTTTGTTGGAGCATTTTTATATGTCCTTGCAACAGCTTAAAGAAAAAGCCTGTCAACTCTCTGTCAGCGATCGCCTTGCCCTGCTAAGTGCGATCGTTCAATCACTCCAAACTACACCAGAAATAGAGAATTGGCAATATTTAATTGCACGTCCTCATCCTTGGCGCAAACAACTTTATATTAAAGGACATAAATTACTGGCATCGACTATTTGGCGAGACATGACTGCTAATGGGATGTCATCGGAACAAGCAGCCGAAAATTGGGATTTACCACTTTGTACTATCTATGAGGTGATTGATTACTGTGAGAATAATCAAGAACTTTTAAAGTTAGAAGCAGACGAGGAACGCTATCGATTAGAAGTAAAAGGAGTCCAACTTGAGCCTACGAATGCTGCTTGATGAAGATTCTCAAGCAAAGTATTTAGTTAATCTTCTTCAGGCAGCCGGTCACGATGTAGCTACAGTCAATACATTGGATTTAATGAATCGTCCAGATTCAGTCGTGTTACAGGCTGCCAGAGAAAATGAGAGAGTCGTGCTGACACGCAATTGTGATGACTTTCAGGAATTACATCAAGCGAACCCAGAACATTCAGGGATTTTGGCAGTTTATCAAGATTCTGAGGCTTCTAAGAATATGAGTTATCAAGGGATTGCTTGTAATATTCTTCATGATGCTACCATAACAGAAGTATAATAGACATAATCAGACTAGCGGTACGAATCTTGACTGTACACTTTACGGGTTTCTCGAACATAACGTAATGAACTGCTGAGATGAAACCGACGACTAAACCAGCTAATCCTGCTAATAAGAACGGGGCTTTGACCTGTGGCGCTAATACGGTAGAAGTTGTACAATGACACTTCATACAAATACTCATATCCCCAACCTCTTGAAAAAGTTGGGGATCTAAAAGAAGAGGGTTTAAGGTTGAGAATCTTAACCGAATTGTTCCAGATACTGAGCCAAATCATCTCGCAGGCGGCTCAGTTCAGCCTCAGTAGTGACACGCACCCGATCGTCCCGAACCGTAATCAGCACTTTCGCGGCAAAGGGAGTCGGCCAGATATTCGGGTTGCAGAAGACTTCAAAAAACACCTCTCCTGCATAACGGTATTCCATCGGTTTCTGGGGAGAGGCTTTGCCACCAGCAGTTTTGGCTGCTACTGCTTTGAGACTTTCCATCAAAAGCCCGATCGCACTTTGCAAATCCCGCGCAGCTTGGGGGGAAAAGCTAAAGGAGACAGAACCTTCGACTAAATTCAGCGTAAATTGAGCAACAGACATAAGCAATGAAATTTAACAGACAATAGAAATTTTATGGTAGCCGATAATCGTTCCGAAATCCGCAAAGTTCTAATCATTACCTTATTGCTCAATTTGCTGGTGATGGCAATTAAAGCCGTCGTGGGTTGGCTGACAGGTTCTCTTAGTTTGCTGGCAGATGCCTTGCACAGCGTCACAGATAGTGCTAATAATATTTTAGGACTGGTGACTAATCATTATGCCAATCCGCAGCCCGATCGCGATCATCCCTACGGACATCAGAAATTTGATGCGATCGGAGCTCTGGGAATAGCGGTGTTTTTGGGTATTGCCTGTTTTGAAATTCTCAGCGGCGCTGTTGAAAGATTGCTCAAAGGTGGTACAGTTGTCAAAATATCCCCCAATGAACTCTGGATATTGCTGATTGTACTGGGCATCAATATTTTTGTCACTTTTTACGAACGCAGGGTGGGGAAACGCCTTGGTAGCGCAATTTTAGTGGCGGATGCTCAACATACGATGAGCGATGTTTGGGTGACAATCATGGTAATTGCCGGGTTGATTGGTGTTTGGCAAGGGCAGGTTTGGAACATACCTCAATTGCAATCCCTAGATGTGTTTTTGTCTTTTCCTGTGGCTCTTTTGGTATTTAGCAGCGGTTGGAAGGTTTTAAAGGAAAATCTGCCTTGGTTGGTGGATGAAATGGCGATCGCACCGGAGATTATTCATGCGATCGCGATCGAGGTACCGGGAGTGATCAACTGTCACTCGATCGCCTCCCGCGGCGTTGTCGGGCGTCAGGTGTTTATTGATATGCACATGATTGTTGATGCGATCGATGTCGAAACTGCTCACCGGATTACCGAAGAAGTAGAAGCTCGTTTGGAAGAACGTTTCAGTCCTGTACGAATCTTAATTCATGTTGAGCCGCCCGCTTACAAGTCCGATCAAATTAGCTATGATTCTGAAACATGAATTTATTAGTTATTAGTTATTAGTTATTAGTTATTAGTTACTGGTTACTGGTTATTGGTTACTGGTTACTGGTTATTAGTTATTAGTCATGAGTTATTAGTAATGCCCGATACCCGATGCCCGATGCCCAATTACCAAAGGTATTCTGTTTTTTTTAGCGATTGGATCCCAAAAACAAGCAGCCTCAAGACATACAGAAAACTCGTCTGAGAGAATTGCATCGCATAGAAATGCCACAAGCTATGCTAGGATGTGATAAAACTCCAGATGCAGAACAGACTCGATACATCACCATCGAGGCTAAAAAATATCAGAGTCGCCCTGTACTATCAAATCCATTGCCAGTAATGAGTCCTGAGAATACCTTACACGACGTATCCACTGATGTAGATTCCCAGTCTACAAGTGCAGCAGACAGCCAGTCTCCTGAACATCATCCTGAATCACTCCAGCCAGAACTTCAGACAGATGCTCAATTAGAATCTCAGCCAGATGCTCAATTAGAATCTCAGCCAGATGCTCAGCCAGATGCTCAATCAGAACCTGAGACAGATTCTCCACAAATTCAAGCAGAAAAAGTAGGCAAGCCTACTCCAAAGCCCATCAAGAAATCTGATTTGGCTAACCAGTCAAAACCTCAACAAGATGCTCCTGAAGCAAAAATAGAAGGCGAAAGCAAGCCTACTCCAAAACCGATAAAAAAAGGTGACTTGCCACCTCCACCTGCATTAGAACCTCAGCCAGAGGCTCCCACAGAGCAAGCAGCACCGGCAGAAATTCCGTCCACTCCAAAAGCCAAAAAAATAATTGGAGGAGTGTCTAAATCACAATCTCAGAGAAGTCCTTCCAGAGATGGAGCGGAAAGTGGAGGTGGTTTCAATATGGCGACTCAAAGACCGCCAAAAGCACCAAAATCTCAGTCTTGAACCACGACGATTGATTCCTCTGACTTACCATGCGATCGCCTCGATCGCACTTTAAAAATATTACAATCAAAATAGCACAAAGCAAAAGGCGATCGCCCTCTTTCTATGCTACAATAACTCACATACATTAGCCAACATAAATTTGGGAGGTTAGTATGCCTTTCAGCTCTTACAAAACAGTCAGTTCAGTTCTCAAAGAATTTCAGATTACCTACACCGAATCTAATTTCATAGTAGAGACAGAGTTTCAGATACCTGACTATTTTCGAGAAGATTTAGAATTTACTATGCGAGAAGGAGTGGTTGATAATTCGGAATTTGCCATTTGCGAAAATTTGATTTATCCACTGCTCAAAGAAGTTTGGAAGCACTATTACACTGGGTTCGTTTTGTGGAGTCATCAATCTCTCACCTACGACCAATATCTTTCTGGATTTCCTGAATATATCTTGGCTAAACGTTCTATTTTAGGAAAAGTTGTCTTTGAACAACCTTACTTTCTATTAGTGGAAGCTAAACAAGATAACTTTGAAAACGGATGGGCTCAGTGTTTGGCTGAAATGATTGCTGCACAGCGACTGAATAAAAACCCCGATCAAGAAGTATTTGGAATTGTCTCAAATGGCGGAGTATGGCAATTTGGTAAGCTAAAGTCTAATAATTTTACTAAGAATAAACAATCTTACTTGATTGATGACTTGAATCTACTATTTGCTACGATCAATTACGTGTTTAAACAATGTGAATTGCTTCTGGAACCTGATGATTAAACAGTGCGATAGCCCTTTAATAGTATGCTAAAATCAGCCCAATAACATAACTAACCTAAACTTAGTTAGGAATTTATTATGCCATTTAGTGCTTACAAAACCATCGATACCGTTGTCAAAGAATTTCAGATTACTTACACCCAATCTAACTTTATTATTGAAACTGAATTTAATATCACCAATTACTTTCGAGAAGACTTGGAAATCGTTATGCAAGACGGCGCGGCAGACTGTTCGGAATTTGCCATTTGCGAAAATCTGATTTATCCAGTTTTGAAGGAAGTTTGGAAGCAATATCGCCAAAAATTTATATTGTGGAGTCACAAATCCTTAACCTATGACGAAAATCTATCAGGATTTCCTGAGTATATATTAGCGAAAAAGTCTCCGTTGGGAAATGTTGTGTTTGACAAACCTTACTTTTTGTTAATTGAAGCAAAACAGGATAATTTTGAGTGGGGATGGGCGCAGTGTATGGCTGAAATGATTGCAGCGCAAAAGCTGAATCAAAAACCAGAACAAGAGGTAATTGGAATTGCTTCTAATGGAAAATTATGGGAATTTGGTAAACTTAAAGGGAATGTTTTTACTCGCAATCAAACGTTTTATACAATTCAAGAATTAGACAAACTTTTTGCTGCGATTAATTACGTGTTTCAACAGTGTGAATTGCTCCTGGATGCTGAAATGGGCTGAAATGCGCGATCGCAATTAAACATCAGACTTACGCATCAAAACCCGGTTTCTCAAGCTAATTGCATCATTTTTGATTGATCATAATTACCAGAAACCGGGTTTTTAAGATAGATAGTACATCGAGGAATGTACCTGATTCGCTTCTCAACTACAGTTCATCAGGATCGATCCCCATCGCCCTTAATCTCTCGGCTAAACGCTCTGCTCGTTGCTGAGCGAGTTCGGCTCGTTGCTGAGCGAGTTCGGCTTGTTGCTGAGCGAGTTCTTTCTGCTGGCGTTGTTGCTCGGTTTGTTGCTGAGCGAGTTCTTTTTGCTGGCGTTGCTGTTCGGTGGGAGTCTGAACCCAATTGCCATTAGCATCATACCACCGCAACCACGATCGCTCCAAACCTTCAAAAGCACCTTGCCAAATTCCTAAACCCAATTCAATTTCTGGCATCCAAACCCGTGGTTCTGCTAAGATTAGTTCTTCATAGCGATCGCCCGTTAAGACAAAAGCCCGTAAATTATTCGTTGCTCCATCAAACACGATATAGTAAGGAACCCTGAGAATCTGTTCGTAAACTTGCCATTTAGTCGGAGGTTGACCGAGGCCTCTAACTGTTTGTCCTAAATCTTCGTTTTCGGTTCCTGGCGACACCAATTCCACCACCACAAAAGGACTGACTTCCTCTTGCCAAATAACATAAGATTTCCGCAATTCCTGCTTGCGGTAAAGCCTGTCAACACCAACCGCACCAAACCAATCAGGCCTTTTGTACCATTGAGTGTGACGCACATCAAAATATAGATTTAAGTCGCTGGCAACAAATACCAGTTCGATCGGATAATTAGATGGGCAAAAAGTATATTCTAAGCAACGAGATTGCCAAAGATGATATAAATCGGGCAAACCAGAATCCTCCGGGTGTTCGCTTGGGAGATCGTACATCGTTGGGAGTACGTTTTTTGGAGTTGGGGAATGTTCAGTTTGATACATAGTTACTCATCTCCTAGCTGGTGATAGAAAAGATGCGAGTTCACGCCGTGCGATCGAGGAATTTAAATTTTATTCGCATTAACTTTAGATTATTAGATTTAGATTTTTTAACCGCAGATGTCAGCCGATGAACGCAGATGAACGCAGATGGGATTTTATCTGCGTTTATCTGTGTTAAAATAATCTTCGATCTATCATTCCCACTCGATCGTTCCAGGCGGCTTAGAAGTAATGTCGTAAACCACGCGGTTCACCCCTTTCACTTCATTCACAATCCGGTTCGATATCAGTTCTAACAAATCGTAAGGAACTCGCGCCCAATCAGCCGTCATCCCATCTTCACTGGTAATAAACCGCAAGACGATCGGATAAGCATAGGTGCGCTGATCTCCCATCACGCCTACACTGCGAATGGGAAGCAAAACTGCAAACGCTTGCCAAAGTTCGTTGTACAATCCGTGCCGATTAATTTCTTGGCGTACCACTAAGTCAGCATCCCGCAAAATATTTAATCTTTCTGCGGTAACTTCTCCCAGAATCCGAATCGCTAATCCTGGCCCTGGGAAAGGTTGTCGGTTGACGATTTCTTCTGGAAGCCCGATCGAACGACCGACTTTTCTCACTTCATCTTTGAACAATTTTCGCAGCGGTTCGATCAGCTTAAAGCACAAATCTTTAGGCAAACCGCCTACATTGTGGTGGCTTTTAATTTTAACAGCAACTCGTTCGCCACTTTTCGGGTCTACATTGGTATCAGCCGACTCAATCACATCTGGATAAAGAGTACCTTGGGCGAGGTAATCGAAGGGTCCCAGACGCTTCGATTCTTCTTCAAATACACTGATAAATTCGTGGCCAATCCGCTTGCGTTTTACTTCGGGATCGGTAATACCTTCAATTTGAGCTAAAAAGCGTTCGCGAGCATTAACATATTCAACATTAATGTGGAATTGTTCTTTAAATAATTTCACCAGCCGTTCCGGTTCATACTTCCGCATAAACCCTTGGTCGATGAACATACAGGTAACTTGGTCGCCGATCGCCTTATGCAGCAAAAAAGCCAATGTTGAAGAATCAACACCACCGGATAGAGCTAACAAAACTCGTTTGTCTCCGACTTGCGCTCGAATTTCACGAATAGATTGCTCGACGAAAGTAGCAGTTGTCCAAGTTGGTTCACACTCGCAAATATGGTAAACAAAATTGCGAATTAGAGCCTGTCCGCCGATGGAATGAACTACTTCTGGATGGAACTGAACTCCGTACAGATTTTTGTCGTGGTGAGCAATTGTCGCACAGGAAGTATTTTCTGTGTGAGCGAGGATTTCAAAGCCTTCTGGCAATTCGGTACAGGAATCGCCGTGGCTCATCCACATCGTGGTACCATCTTCGACATTTGTCAGCAAATCGGTAGGATCGTCAATAGATAGCGATGCTTTGCCGTATTCGGCTAACTTAGCACGCTCAACTACTCCGCCTAGTTGCTTGACCATCAACTGCATTCCGTAGCAAACACCCAATACGGGTATTCCTAAATTCCAAATTTCTGGGTCACATTGGGGAGCTCTTTCGTCATATACAGAACTTGGCCCACCTGAAAGAATAATTCCTTTAGGAGCGATCGCAGCTAACTGTTGAGCAGTAGTACGGTAAGAAATAACTTCTGAATATACTTGGGTTTCGCGAATGCGGCGAGCAATCAGTTCGGAATATTGCGAACCGAAGTCGAGAATCACGATCATCTGGCGATCGATCGGCTCCAGAGAAGAGTTTGTGAGGGCTGATTCAGTTTTTATTTGAGTAGTCACGGTTAGTGCGTAATTGCTAATTGCTAATTGGATAGAACCTAGTGGAGAAATTATTAGTGAAAAATTCACCTAGGTAATTAAGGTCTAGGGATTCGGAGTTAGGACTTATTAAGTATTATCCTCAATCGATCTTTTAGAAAAAGTTACAGGATATTGACACCACATTAACAAATTTGTGCCAAAAATGTATCTCCTATATCACTTTTAACAATAATTTTGCGATCGCGCCCGAACATCACCGATCCCACGGGCACGCGCCGCCCACTGTGAGCAAAAATGCACTCGGATGACCGCAAGTCTATCTGTTGAGCGATGTCGCCGTAAATGCGATCGACCCAATTACTCTCATTTGCCGCGTCAACAGCCCGCAGTTGCTGGAGAGCATCTTCCGCTGTAGCAGCCTCAAAAATCGAGGAACACACATCAGCCGACATTCCGGCCCGCGCACAAAAAGCCGTCAGAATCTCGCGCCGTCCATCGGCGAGGTGGTGGTGAGTGTGAAAAATCCCCGCAGCCAACTTCATTAACTTTCCGTGATAGCCAAACAGCAAAATGGATTTCACACCCTGACATCCAGCCTCTGCGAGCAACGGGCCAAGCCAATTAGCAGTTTTGACCAGTCGCGCGGGATCGATTCCCAGTTGTCGGGCTAAATCCAAGCCATTTTCGCCAATGCAGAAAACCAAACAGTCAAACAGTTCCGCTTTTTGTTGCAGTTGTTCGCGGTAAATTTCCAACTGTCCGGGGGCGCTGAGGGGTTGAGAAATCCCAGTTGTACCCAGCAGCGACAGTCCTTCTACCACCCCGAAAGCTTCGTTAGAGGTACGGGTTGCTAGTTCGCGACCAGATGGCAAAATCAGGGTGACAGTAATTTTTTCTGCTTTTTCGAGTTCTCGGCTCAGATTCACACGCAACAGCCGCTGGGCGTAATCGTAGATTGCCGCTCCTCCACCTACTTGATGGTGTCCAATTCCCTCACCCCCAACAATCAGTATTTGCTCTTGTGCTTCTGCAATTTCTGTCTCGGACACTCTCCGTAATTCCACCATTGCCCAAACTGGGGTATGACGAGTCAGATCTAGGTTATCCCCTGGCTCAGAGCGAGTCACTGCTAGAGCTGTGTCTGTTTTTAGTACAGATACTTGTTCGATAGGAACTTCTGCGGTTATGATGGGGTCTAGTAAATCTACTGAGACGCTATCTATAGAATGAACACTTTTACGCAGACACCGTAGGGCGGCTAGTGCAGCAGCACAGGCAAATACTGGCAGTGTATACCCGGATCGAGGTTGAGTTTTGGTCATGATGGATGACTAATATCCGTAAATTTACTGAAGCTTGAGATCTGTCGAGTTTTTAATCAATAGACATCTCCCATAATTATTGTGGAACAGGCAGGATGCCTGTTCTTGGCTATCTTTTTAGGAGAAGTCTAATTGGAAGCGTAGCGATCGAGATAACACTTTTTTGAGATTCGATCATGAAAAAAACCACTACTATCATGCCGCCAGTTGTTTCTCATTCAACCGTCAAACTAGACCCAGAAACAACATCATTATCTAATACGATTGTTTTGCAACCCAAGGGTTGTCTCGGTGGACTCGCTGTGCTGGATTTCCAAACAAATTTGGAACAAGCCTTGGAAACCGCAGCCTTGGGAGTTGTTGTGGATATGCAGCAGGTGGAAGCCTTGGCTGTAGAGGGAATTACTGCGCTGGTAATCGGGCTAGAGTTAGCCGCTATACTCGGTAAGTCGATCGTCTTTTATTCTATGGATTTAGCTAGCCGTAAAAGTTTGATAGTGGAGTGGAGCCGATCGCGCGAAATTTGCTTTGGGCCTTGGGGCGACTTGTTTGAGGGCGAACTCGAAAAATTCTTTGGTGTCGAAATTCTGCGATCGCAGTCTTGTTAAGCCAGACCAGCTACTTTTTTTGATCTCATTGACACTCTCAGCGCTGAAGCGACTGAGATTCTTAAGAAATTGCGTTCTTAATATCCCTATTGCTAGGGTTCCCAAACTCACCACGTTTGCTCGACGAGCGTGGTGATATCTTTTGGGCGTTTAGGTTCGTTACACCAAGTTTCGCGTCCTGGCCCACGTACTATTTTCAAAGCTCTATCTCTGATGGTTTTGGCAGCGCCGATATCAGCGTGTTCGCGATAGCCACATTCAACACAAATGAACTTTTCTCCATCTCTGTTGGATTTATCAATGTACCCACAACTTCTGCATTCTTGGCTGGAGTGCTTGGGATTAACTTTAATTACGATTTTTCCTTGCTTCGCAGCCAGATACTCAATCTTCAATCCCAAATCACCCCAACTAGCATCAGAGATAGCACGATTCAATCCCTTCTTTCTTGATTGCCCATTCTTGAGGAATCTCCCGGTTTTTCCATCACTTTTTGCCTGGCACCGACGCATCATGCCAGAGATGTTTAAGTCCTCTATAGCAATTACATCAACATTGCGAGACACGATCTTATTGGCAGTTTTCCACTGATATGCTTGACGCTTATCACTAATTTTCTGATAAAAACGTCCAACTCTGATGGCAGCTTTCTTTCGCTTCTTACTACCTTTAACTTTACAGCTCACCCGTCTTTGTCTAATCTTCAAAGTGCGTTTAGCTTTTTGGTTGCTTAAAAACTTAGGATTTTCAATTTGGTAGCCATCGGAAAGATGAACCAACTTAGTAATTCCTAAATCACAACCTATTACCTTGGGATTACTACCAAGACTTTTGGGGCTGTAATCAGGAACAGATGTATTTTCAATTCTGACAGAAACATACCAACTATTTTGACGTTTTCTAACCGTGCAAGCCTTGATGGTAAACCCATCTGGGATTGAGCGAGAGTTATAAAACCGCATCCATCCCAGTTTGGGTAGGTAAATTTTATTACCCTTAATTTTTACCCCCATCGCATAAGTAAAGGATGTGAAATTACTGCGATTTTTGAACTTGGGGAATCCTCGACCATCAAAGAAATTTTTGTAGGCTGTGTCCAATCTTTTAACATTTTGTTGCAGAACTGTTGCATCTATTTGGGCATACCAAGGTCTAGCTATTTTTAATTCAGGCAACGCTGTAATCTGAATGTCCGCCGCACTTCGACGAGGATTTCTAGCTTTACCTTCTTTATCAAACTTGGAATCTTTCCAAGGATTTCCAGTTGCACCACTTTTGCTTACAAAGCAAGTTAATGGCGAGGCTTCCGCCTTGGTTTTAATGCAGCAGTAATCGCCTTGGATAAATTGTTGATTGTACTGGGTAATCCTGTCGTTCAAATTCCAGTTATACTGACTTCGCAGCATATCTATCCAAGCCGACATTTTTGATGATTGTGTTTGATTAGGGCGTAGCTTATAAACATAGTTTGTTAACAATTTTACTCACCTCCTTAGTTTATATTTTAATACCTTTTGTACTTTTCAAATATTAATAATTAAGAAAGATTCACGGCGGTTAAAACCGCCCGTGCCGCTTTCATCTCAGGTCTAAAGACTCTGAGTTTTCCGCTTACCGAACTTGTTTTATAAATTAATATATTCCAAACGGTCGATTGATTTCTCAGGTAAATCATCGTTTTGTAGGGGCGGTGCCAAGAGTGCCCGCCCTCCCAGTCCACGATTTTGTAAGTGTTTCAGGGATTGGGGCAGCCACTCTTTGCGGCCCCTACAAGAGAATGAAACACCCCCCCTTAAGAAGGGGGATTTAGAGGGGATCAAGACTTGGCTATGAACGAGAGAAACCAAGGCTTTCAGGCTTAAGTTGACACCAATGGCTCATGCCGACAACCATCAACCGTCAACAGTGAACTGACTACTGTCTCGGCTGGATGGGCTGACTCCGCTGCAACAGTTGACGCGCGTCAGGACTGATGTTGTTTTGATAGCCAAAGTTCGATCGATCGCTATCATCCAAAATCTGCGGTGTCAGCAATACAATCAACTCCGCCCGTTGATTGTCCTTAGTAGTGCTCCTGAACAGCGAACCGATAATCGGCAAATCTCCCAAAATCGGAATCTTCCTCGCTGTTATCCGTTCTTCATCGCGGATAATCCCCGATAAAATCAAAGTCTGACCGTCCCGCAGGCGAATTAGCCCGGATTGCAACGATCGCTCGCCCAGCAGCCTGATCTGATTGGTGTTCGCGCCAGTCGAAAGATCTTGAGTGGCGCCTGGTGTCCTGATAATCGGGTTGACCCGCAGAGACACAAAACCATTATCGTCAACCCGATCGATCGCCACCCCCAACTGCAAACCAGCCTTGTCTTTGACTGCCGTCGTTGTTGTGGTACTTGTATTTCCGGTGGTCTGCGTTTGCTGCGTGATGTTAGTAATCACCTCATCAGTAATATTCACATTCGCCGTTTCCCCTTCTTGAACAACCAGAGTCGGATCTGTCAAGATTTTGCCGTTCCGGGTGTTAATCTGTGCTTGCAACGCCGACAGGAATCTCCTCGGATACTGCAACAGCGGGAACAAACCGAAAGTTGCATCTCCCGGTGTTGGTGACGTTCCTGGGTCGTAATCGGTAATTCCAACTCGCGTGGGGTTATTGGTAATTGGAGCGATCGGTCGGAGGAACACACCTTTGCTACCGTTCGCTGTCAACGGCACAATTTGCCTGCCGTTCGCATCGTAGAAAATATCACCGCTGATGGGGTTGTTGACGATCGGCGGAGTCGATCGGCTATTAGCGACATCACCTCCAGTAGCAGGCTGCAAGCCACCAAAATTCAGACTTGCCGCCCCACCGTCATTCACGAAGAAATTGTTATTAATTCCGAAAGAGAAACTGCTGTTACTCCTGTTTTCTCCCGACAAATTGATATCGATCACCTTGACATTCACAGCCACTTGACGGCGGCGTAAATCTAGCTGAGTCAAGAAACCCACAGCCAGATCGACCTTGCGCGGGTCTCCCACCAAAGTGATCGAATTGAGCCGAGAATCTGCCAGCACCGACAGTCCCCTCAACAATAGTGGCCCATTGCCATCCTTAGCACCGATCGCCTTAATATCAGGTTCCCGAATTTCCACATCCCGCGCCGCATTTCCCTGGCCCACGGTTTGAATAGTCACGCGAGTAATTGGCAGTTGAGTTTCTGCACCTTGAGCGCTCAAAAAGTTAGCTGCATCCGTAGACCGAACTTGATTGAGTCGCAGAGTCCGAACGATAATATTCCGAGAGTCGATCGGCAAATTAGCCCCAACAAAAATCGTCCGTCCCATCCGGTTAGCTTGCAGTCCACTCAGCCGCAGCACATAGTTAAAGACATCTTGCACCGACTCATTTTCGATATCCAAAGAAATCTTCGGCCCTTCATCCGAACCTCCTGCTGCACCCGCTCCCGGTGCTGCCGCTGGCTGACCTGGTACCGCTGGTGCCCCGCCGCCTGTAAAAGCAATATTCAAGCCCGCAGCACGAGCCAACAGAGCCAACACGTCACGAACTGGGGCATCACGTAGGACTAACCGGGGAATACGTTCTCCCGAACTCAGCTCGATATTTCCTGTCCCTGGAGCGATGTTAGAAACCGCGATATCTCCTAGAGGTGGAGCCACAGCCCGTGGTTGAAAAGGCGGGGCCTGATTGGTCTGAGATTGAATCTCGCTGGGGAGTGGTGGGCGATCGTTTCTAGTAATCGTCACTTCAGGATTTTGCAACACCACGTTGGGGTTTGGTGCCGTGCGGATTTGGGGAGCTGGCACTGGAGCAGTTTGGCTCAGGGGCAGGCCTGGTGGTGGGGGTGCAATTTGGTTTTGGGCCGATGCTCCTGGTCGTGGAACTGGGGCAGATTGGACAGTGCCGCCCTGTCTTGCCACACTGAGGACGATGCCATTACCTTGTCCCTGAACGATTTGTCCGTTAGGAACTCCGTTTGTACCTGTCACCAAAACCCGGATGCTGTTAGCGTCCACCTGGTTGATTTCTACCGAAGAAATGCCTGGAGCGGGGTTTTCTTGCCGGAATGCCTTGCCTTGGGGCAACCGGAGCTGGGTATTGACGATTGTGGCTTGGTAAGTATTGCCATTATTGATTGCGAAGACTTGCGGGCGATCGCCCTTTTCAGTCGCCAGGACAATATTTACCCCATTATTGACTTGACTTACTTGCACTCCTGTGACTTGAGTCGGCACCGCCCAAACGGGGGCTTGCGCTACCAGAACTCCGGCAACAGTGCTCAGAAGTCCTCCAGTTAATCGTAGATGCTGTTTCACGTTCACTCCTAAAATAAACTAGATTAATTATTGTCTGTTATATCCCCGACTTCTTAAAGAAGTCTGAAATATATGAATTCTGTTTTTTTAGAACTTATATCGTTTCCGGTTGCATCGGTATTGTTAAAACAGTCAACAGTCAACAATCAACATCACCTGACGGTGCAACTGGAATTGATATTATTTAGCAACAGGAGTTGCCCCTGCACTCGGACTAGGACTAGGCAGTTTTTCCTCTTGTTTTAACGGCAACAATGCGTGCAAATCAAAAGCCGTTTTAATTTTAGTTTGCGGTGGCTGAACCGGGACTATTTTACCTTTCAAAAAATCAACTTCTATAGTCTGAGTTGCCTCCGCTAATTCAGATTTCAAATTCCTAACTACCAACAGCGACTGCATCAACTCCAAGTTACGCATAAAGCTACGAGTTTGAGCAAAATTACCTTCAAACTCTACCTTATATTTTTTGCGTCTGAGCTTACCAGGCAAAGACGGCCCGAAAGACGTATCTCTGAGAATATCAGGATCGACGGCTCCTGGCCCGACGGCTACGGGTGTACCTGCGGGCAAAGCCTCTGGCTCAAATTTTGTCAGTTTAGCTTTTCCCTGATCCCCTTGTACGCCCACGTTAATTTTGTTAACAAGTTGATTCATATCCAGCAACAGCGTAGTCGATCCCGCATCGCTGGCAAACATTGCCGTCACATCGGCACGGCGTTGCTTAGCTTGTTCTTGCTTGGATTCCGCTTCAGCCTTTTTTTGAATTTGAGCTTGCAAACTCAGTTGCGTTGTTTTAGCGTCGCTAATTTTTTGCTTGATTTCTGCGGTTTTCTGTATTTCTGGCATCACGAATTGGTAGCCGATGTAGCCAGCAACTCCGAGGCCAAGAACAGCAATAGCGATTGCTTGGACTTGGGGTGTCAGCTTAATCCCAAATAATTCCTGAGCCGACGACTCTTCTACTTGTTCTCCAACTGGACTATATGTCATAGTTTTTTCACCTCTCCTTTTTGTTCACCTTTTTGTGTTCCTAGCACTCCTTTTTCTTGAAGTGTTTCTATCCGTATTGCCAACCCATCTGCTTGCTTGCTTCGTAACTCTGGAAGCAACTCGGAAGCAACAGTGGGGCTAAGGCTCGTTTCAATTTTATATTCCACCACCGGCCGCAGTTTGGGAATTTCTACAGTCCCTAGGGCGCTTTGGTTGCGTACTTGTACCTGTGCAGGGTTAATTTTTAAGGTAGCTGCTACCAGTCTGGTGTCAGTATCTAGGAAAAAAGGAGAGCGCTGAACCAATAGCATAAAGTCGTTAACTTGATCGAAGGTACTGGCGACTCCAGAAATGACTACTTTTGCTGCCGCCTGGGGTGGGGCAACTGGGGTAGGTGCTGCCACTGGGGTAGGGCTAGCCGATGGAGACGGACTTCCCCCAGGGGACGGACTCGCTGCGGGGGTAGCCGCAGGTGGAGGCGGAGGTGCTGCTACAGGGGCTGGGCTGGGGTCAATTTGCTCGATTTTGGCAATTTTGACTCCCGCAGGAGTGCGACTACTTAGGTCTTGCAGCATTGCCGACCAAGGTTTAATTTGGTCGAATACTCCTGCTAAAGCTTGATACTCAGCAGTAACTTTATCTGTTTCGCTGTTGATAGCTTTGATGGCACTTGCTTGAGTGTTTAACTTGGCTACTTCTTGGTCGAGGGCTGCTTGTACTGTGGTCAACTTGTTATTTTCGTTAGTTGACCACCACCAAGCCCCCATTACCGCGACGTTGATGCCGAGGGCAAATAGCAGCGCGCCAATTAAGGGAAGTTGGTCTTTGACGGAACCCGAACCCTTTTTGCTTGAAACTTTGGCTGGTTCGTCCTGTTTGTATTCGGGACGGTCTCTGAGAAAGTTAATATCTAGGCTGTACATGGTTTCACTCAATTTGAAATTTGGGATTTTAATTGTGTTTACAAAACTTCCCTTAGTCCTAAACCTAAAGCTACTCCTAAACCTGCTCGCTGTTCTAGGGTAATGTCTTCGCCAACTTCGAGTCCGAGAGTTTGGATGGGATCGACTTGAGAAGCTGGCAAGCTTAATCTTTGCATGAAAAATTCGTCTAGTTTGCCGATCGCAGATCCTGGCCCTGCTAACAGGAGTTGTGCTACTTCTAGTTCTTCGCTCTGGTTGAGATAAAAGTCTACTGAGCGACGCAGTTCGTCTGCGAGTTCTCCCAATACTTTAATGATGGCATTTGTACCTGGATTTGTATCCCCTGATGGACCCATTGTATCTGTGACGGGTAAGGTCATGCCTTGCAGTTCGCTGGTATCTCTGGTTGGTGGCAGATTCATGGCTTCGTTGAGGGCGGTCTGGATTTGGTAAGTGCCGATCGGGATGGTACGGTTGAATTGAGGTATGCCGTCCACCACTATAGCTAACTCGGTACTGTCAAATTCGATGTCTGTCAAGACCGCGGCCTCTTGGGAAGAAAATTGTTGCAGTTGGTCTTTGAGGGTGCGGATCAGGGCAAAGCTGGTTACTTCCAGGACGTCTATAATCAGTCCGGCTTCTTTGAAGGTTTCGAGGTAGGTGTCGGTGACTTCTTTGCGGGTAGCTACTAGCACAACTTGCACTTTTTCTACGCCATCGTCATCGACAAATAAGCCAATTTTTTGATAGTCTACATCGGCATCTTCTCTAGGAAAAGGCAAGTATAGCCCAGCTTCTGAGTTCATGTATTCCCGCAGTTCTTCGTTGTTGAGTTCTGAGGGGACTGGAATCAGGCGGATGACAGCTTCGCGTCCGGGAATGGCTGTGGCCACCCGCTTGGCTTTGATTTTGTTTTCAGCGAGGAGTGAACGGATCAGTTCTGCCATTCCTGGCGGATCAACTATTTGTCCCTCTTGCACCATGTCTTCTGGTACTTCTATTGAGGCTAGGGTGGCTATTTTTAATGCCTGAGCTTTCTTTTCGAGTTGGATGACGTTGATCCGGTCTGAGGCTATTTCGATGCCGATTCCTGGCTGGCGTGGGGAAATTAGATTTTTGAAAAAATTAACCATATGATTGGGTTGCTGCTAAGTGCTATTTTCTTTAACTGGTTTGACCTCTCCCAAAAAGCTGGTCAAGAACAGGCAAGATGCCTGTTCCACAAGAATTATGGGAGATGTCTGTTTGATGCTATCCAATTTACCTGACAATAGCTATTCTGGTGCGAATGTCAACAAATTTAAATTCGCTCGATCGACAATCGGCAAATTATCGAAAAAAATGGGACTCTCACATTTAATTCTATGAAACGCAAATCTTGGCAATTATTTACTATTTTTGGGCTAGTGGGACTGCTGTTGTCTACGATGGTGAGTTGTGGCAAACCTGCTGTCAATTCCCCGACACAGAATTCGGCGGCAATCGAATTCTGGACTATGCAGCTACAACCTCAGTTTACTGAATATTTCAATCAGACGATCGCCAATTTTGAACAGGAAAATCCGGGGGTGAAGGTACGCTGGGTCGATGTCCCTTGGTCGGCGATGGAAAGCAAGATTTTGGGGGCTGTTTCGGCGAAAACTGCGCCGGATGTGGTCAACCTGAATCCTGATTTTGCTTCGCTGTTGGCTGGGCGCAATGCTTGGCTGGATTTGGATTCGCGGATTTCGGAAAAAGTGCGATCGACCTATTTGCCGAATATCTGGAAAGCTGGTGTCCTCAATGGTAAAACTTTTGGCATTCCTTGGTATCTCACAACTGGGGTGACAATTTACAATACCGATTTGTTTAAAAAAGCTGGAATTGCTAAACCTCCTGCTACTTATGCCGAGTTAGCTCAACTCGCGAAACAGGTGAAGGAAAAGACTGGGAAATTTGCTTTTTTTGTAACCTTTGTACCGGAAGATTCGGGAGAAGTTTTGCAATCTTTGGTGCAAATGGGTGTTACTTTGGTTGATGCTCAAGGGAAGGCGGCTTTTAATACTGATCGGGGTAAAGCTGCTTTTCAATATTGGGTTGATTTGTATAAGGGCGGGTTTTTGCCAAAGGATGTTTTGGTACAGGGCCATCGTCGCGCGATCGAGCTTTATCAATCTGGGGATACAGCTTTGTTAGCTTCTGGGCCTCAATTCTTAAAGGCGATCGCGGAGAATGCTCCTAGTATAGGCAATGTTTCGGCCGTTGCACCACAAATTACTGGGGAAAGTGGCAAGAAGACTGTGGCGGTGATGAATTTAGTTGTACCTCGCGACAGTAAGCGCCCTGACGATGCTGTCAAGTTTGCTTTATTTGTGACTAATTCTCAAAATCAGTTGGCTTTTGCTAAGGCGGCTAATGTTTTGCCTTCTACGGTTGAGGCTTTGGGGGATAGTTATTTTAAAAGTGTAGCTGCTGATGCGACGGCGGGCGATCGGGCTCGGATTATCAGTGCTTCTGGGTTGACTTCGGCTGAGTTGTTGATTCCGCCTCTGAAGGATGTTAAGAAGTTGCAAAAAGCGATTTATGACAATTTGCAGGCGGCGATGTTGGGGGAGAAGTCGGTAGAGCAGGCTGTGGCTGATGCGGCTGTGGCTTGGGATCAAAGGTAGTTTTCAGTTGAAGGAAGCTGGGGCGGGAATGTTTTTGGCGATCGCCCCTTGCTTTTTTTGATGACTTGACCTAGCTTATATTTTAACAAAAGTCCGATCGATTCCCTAAACTAAGGACAATACTTTTTTGGATTCGCGACTACATTAGCAATCAGTACCGCAACTTGCAAAGATGAGGCGGAACAGCTAACCTGAATCGGAACGGGTTGACATTTCAGAATTTGCCCGTTTTGATAGTACACCACACTTACATAGGATTTTAATCCGGTTTTTTTCGATAAACCCACATGAACTGCTCCGTTTAAAGAGTTATTATCAACGAAAACCTGATAACAATAGTTTTCTGTTTCCCTCGGCAAATAGAAGTCAAGCTGATTCAACTTGTTGGTAAAATTTGATTCTTGACCGAATCGATCGGATTGGCGATCGCTCAGATATTTGGTAGCTTGTATAGCTTCTACTTCTTTAGCTTTGTTGACTTGGCTGAGAAAAGCTGGCAGGGCGATCGCCGATAAAATCCCAATAATCATTATTACAACTAATAATTCAATTAAAGTGAAGCCTTTTTCACCAATAGGCAAGATGCCTGTTCTACAATAGTTTAATTTTATCATAGGGTGGGTGTGTTTCCCGCGATTAAAAGGTCGATCAACAACAAACATAATTACCTCCTAACACCAAATCTATAATTACTTAACTAATTGTCAACCATTCTCTTGCAATTTTTGCCAAGTCTTGGGAAACTCAGCCTTATTTTGACAGATAACAGGCAACCAGCTAACACCGGGAATTTGCCCGTCATAATCTTTTAGACGCTTTCGGGCTTCTCTCACCGAAACATAAAAAGATTTGCCACCAACAAAGGCTTGGAGAAAAATTCTCAGAAACTCCTGGGCGATCGCATCCGGCACCAGTTCTCGCATCACGATAATTTGAGGGATATCTAAATGGGCTAATTGCTTCGCCAATCCCAAACCATCGCAAGAGTTAAATATTGCTATTTCCAAACTATTTTGAATAGCTATTTTCAAGGAATCTTTTAGCTGTTCCACAGTTAAATTATCTGTATCATTGATACAAATCACCCCCGTACTGCCATCTACTTCGCTCTTACTGTGACCCGAAAAAGACAAGATATCCCAGCCTGTTTGATCTGTAAGATATTGCTCAAGTAGCTGGCGACTTGGTTTCTCCAAAAATATTGTTTCGGCTCCTTGCAAACTCTTCAAAATCTGCCTATCCTCATCAAGATTAAGGTTTTCACTTGCACCCAAAATGGCCAATATTCTTACTTTTTTTCTAGAGCGTACTGATTTTTTAACTCTGTTAGATACTTTGCGAATTAAAGCTACTTCTGCTTTACCGTAGCTCTCAAAAAATTCCCATTGATGCCAGGGGAGTTTTCGCAGTAAATTATCTTCAGTTTCGATCATTACCCGCACCTCGTCATTATAGTTTAACTTGTCGCGCAATCCATGCTGGATTGGGTGAAATTGTTCTGATTCCAGCCAATTCTTTACATCCATTTCTACTTGTTCAACTAAGGGTTTTAGCTCCTCTATGGAAAAGTTAGTGATTTGACCTTTGTTTACTTTTATGGCACGGCTGTTTCGCTTAAGGTTAAACTCATACATTTTTTGCCACTTTTGATAGTTTTCTGAAATTTCTGGTTTTGGTGGCAATTTGCCTTCTAATGTTATCTGTAAACGATGGCGATCGCACAAAATATTAGCACTCACCTCAAACCCTTGTTTCAAGTCACCACGATCCAAATTTAAGAAGACTACTTGTTCAGACAATGGTCTGACTATATCCTCCATTACTGATATTAAGTATTGGCGCTGTTCTGCTGAGTTTTGCAGGGTAGGAACTTGTCTGCCGAATATTTTTAGCATTTTTTGATAGAAAATATTGAAATCATTATAAATTTTTTCTTTGTCCGCATCAGGAGGTACGCTGACTTTGACCACAACTCCATTTCCTTTATTTTCAATACTTTGGATGTTGAGTGGTATACCTTGATGTTCTACTTGCACTTGTTGGAAAGATTCTACGAAAGCTTTCCAGTCAAAACCGTGGTTAAAAATCAAGTCAACTGTATTTATAACTTCTTCAAAAAAAGTGGTAAATTCTCCTGGTTGATAGTTGTCTTTACCGCTGGGACGGCGTTCGCGATCGTCCGTTCCCGGTTTCGGTTCTTCTAGCAAATAAACCCACTTACAATCAACCCATTCTAGTTCCGTAGTGCTGTCAATATTCCAGGTTCCCAAACCGCAAACAGCCGTCATTTGGGCATTGCTAAAATCAGTGCCGATCGCCTGAACTTGACTAAATATGGCATATTCTAAATTAGCTGCTTCTAAAGTCGCTTGACTGAGGTCTGCTGTTTGTAGTTTAGCATTTCTGAGGTTTGCACCTATCAAGTTTGCTCCTCTCAAATCCATGCCTTGATAGGATTTGTGATAACCGTTGCCGGTGACAAGTAAATCTCGCACTGCTGGATTGATTAATATTGTCTCATCGACTCTTGCCCAGTCGAGACAACGAGCCTGATGCCACATAGTTCGGTGGATATTTGCAAATCTAAAATCGGTGTTTTTGAGGGTGGCGTAGCTGAAGTTAGTATGGGCTAATTGAGTATTGCGAAAACTGGTGCCACCTGTCGCACCAATGACGATGGCTAACTGCCGAATTACGCTGTATTTATCATCTTCGGCTAACACTCTCTTAGCAATGTAAACTCCCAATAAGATTAAAGCTACAGCTAACATGACAGCTCCGGCGATCGCCGCAATAACTACAGGCGGATCGGGAAAGTTTTTGACACAATTATTCAGGAAGTCATAGCATTTATTGTTTCTGTTGTCAACTACTCCAGCTTGGATTAACACGGATGCTTTTAAATATCTCAAGGAATTTCTGGCAATAATTCCGATGGCGATCCCACTTATAGCCACAGCTTCAAATAAAGCCAAAGCTGCAATCGCCCTCCCCAGAACAACTTCAGCCAATGTTAGGGCTAAAGGAAGAGCGACAAGTGCGATCGTAGTTGCAACGACAGCCGCAGTTAAACTCACAATTAAAAACGGAACATCGTTACCCTTCGTTTCGCCAGACAAGGCACTCATTAAGGCACCAGTTCTAAAAGACCTTAACCACAAAAGTATGGGATGTTTATCATTGGAGAATGCAGAGAGAAAACCAATAAGAGGTACAAAAATAGCAGCGGCAATACCTAAATAATCCAAAGCTTTTTGTATCCCTTGGCGAATCATAGTAGTCAACAGAATAGCATTGACTAATAAGATGATTGCAGTGGGAATGAAACCGATATGCTCGGTTGTTTTGGGGATGAGAGATTTGAATGTATTATCAACAGCAATTACAGCAGCTATTCCTGATATTGCCGAGAGCAGTGCTACAATTAAAAAGATTTTGATTTGGGATTTTCTGTCTAATCCGCAGCGAGCACAATGGAAATTAGCCCCATCGAGAGTTGCATTGGTAAAATCTGCACCTCGGATATCTGCATTAGAGAAATCTATATTAGCTAGATCGAGGCCTTTGAAAGAACGACCTTGGAGATTTTGACCGCGAAAGTTTTGAAAGGTTAATGATGACATAGGGGAGTTCGGCAGCGTATTTTGTAACGGATTTAACGGATGTTTGGCAGCGGATTCCTCGTTTCCAGGATCTGCCTCATGAAATCAAAGAAAAATCTTCTTCTCAGTCCTCTTAAGAGGACTTTAGCTTTGAGGCAGGGGTTTTAACCCCTGCCGGACTACTACAAACTACAAACGAAAAGATTGCTTCACATTTACTTCTCCCAGCGCCACAGTAATGCTGAACAAATCTCTTAAGTCAGGAGTAAATCTAAAAGTAATAAAGTTGTCAGCATCTCTGGATTCAGCCATAAAAATAACCTCTTCCGACTCATCAATCAACATCAATTTCAACCCAGGAGGCAAATAAGTTTGATTTCCCATTGGATGCACTTCTATCTCAATATTTACTTCTAAATCTGGTTCTGGGGGGAGACTGACTATTAGTGCTACGGAGTGTTCTGCTAGTTGCATTCCTAGGTCAATTTTATGACCGCGATCGATGGGTATTGCGTTATTGCTTCTCGAAGAGCGAAACTGAAATTGTTTTGGGTTTAATAGCTCGTCAATTACTTGCCAGCCCGCATCAAAAACTTCATCGAACCAGTTCATTAAATTAATTGGTTTGAGTTGTTTGATTCGATTCATGTATATGAGCAAATCTTCCAGGGAATTCAGTGCACTCAGAGGTACTTCTTTAGCTACTGTTCTGGTAAATCCTAATAGCGTTGCTTGTCTCAAAGATTGGTCTAACTGTACGGCTACATAACCAATTCTATCTCCCCAAGCATCGTAGGAAATCTCACAAGCGTCGGCATCTGGCAAGACGGGACGGCATTCTATTTTTCCTACTTGTTTAACGTCTAAATCTGCCACATCCATAAGTTTCAGCATTAACGGATTGCGGCTGTCGCTAACCGGCCAATCTGTCTCAAATCCCATGCAGCGCAGATAAAAATCTACCGCATACACTGCGAGGGTATTAAGATAAACTTGTTTGAATTTTTTCGGACTGGATTGTTTGCTGCACTGTTGGGCAATTTCGTGTGCTTCAAAGGATAGTGGCACTGTGAAAGTTATTGGTTCAATCATTTTACTCATCATTAATTTTTCTGCTCCAGTTTAAGTCCTACTGTAATTTATTACGAATGTAATCTGAAAATTTCCGCAGATTTCGATCGAAAAAACTTTGGAGTGTTGAAATGTTTTTGTCAAATCTTTGAGATATAGTCTCCCATTTTTCATCATCTAATCTGGCTAAAGCTATGACTTGCCAAGTGATATCGGGACGACCTCTGACTGTTGTGTTTCGGAAAATATTGTCTGGGTCTTCTTCTATTAATTTACGCAGCATTTCAGCATCCTCCACAAGTTGCAACATTGAAGCTTTATCTTGATAAAGCTCCCATTCTTCTTGTTCCAAGTTGAATCCTTCTAAGTCATCGATCGATAATATTTTGATTCTTGTTTGGTTAATATATCGAGCGAAAACATCTTGAAATCTAAAATTAAAGAAGTAATTCACCCAACCCATTACTGGTCTTTGTGAATCATAGGTGTCAATTTTTAGACAGATATACTCAAATATTTTCAAACGGGCTTCGCTATAAATGTCTTCGTAAAGATATCTCTGATCTATATAGGGACGAACAAGTCTGTTAGAACGCTCAATTGCGTCCATCAGTCTGGTTAATGCTATCTGTCGCTCTTTGCTTCCGGCTGGGTGTTGTTGAGCTTCCAGGGCTAGCTGCTTGAGTTGCAAATCGATTTCGTCTTCCATCGGGCTCTCCTCACTCCTCTGGGTATTTTTGTGCTGTCTGGCGGAACTTCTATTTATATTTCGGATTTGGTGGCCAGTTTTTACGCATTTATCGGGAAATTGTTACAAAACTTTATGTTTTAGGGGTTTTGGAAAAAAAGTTTTGAGGTTTGCGGAAAAAGTTTGGCTGGATTTCGTAACTGAGAATAGGGGGCGATTTTTTTCGGGATAGCTTTGCTGGCGCGGGCTTTTGGGGAAAGGGCGATCGTCCGCTAAATACTTTGATTGTCAACTTTTACTTTTTCTGGGAATCAATTTTATGGCTACTGTGAAGAAATTATCAATGATTGCGATCGGAGCAGCAGTTTGGGCTGGAATTACCAATCCAGTAAGTGCAATTACGCTGTCTATTGGAGGTACATCAGTTCCCGGACAAGGGCAATTCTCTAGCGTAGCTGAGGCAACAACTATTAATTTTGAGTCGGGTGCGCCAACATCTGGCCCTGCTATTTACTCGGCTCCTGGTGTCGGCCCCACTGTTGTTTCAGGCAATATCGCCTCTGTTTTTTCTGCACCTGGGGATGACTACACGAAATACCTTACAGTTGCACCATTTGGCGATTGGCGAGGAAATAATCCTGTCACAATTAGCTTTACTGAGAAAATTGATTACTTTGGTTTGTACTTGAACTCGTGGGATAATTATAATAGCATTGCTTTCTACCAAGACAATACTCTTCTCAAATTGTTGACTGGCAATGTTTTTGTAAATAACAGCAATTTTTACGCGAACTTTTTTGCTGATAAAAACGAGTCTTTCAACAAAGTAGTTCTAGCTTCGACTGCTCCTGCATTTGAGACTGATAACCATGCTTATCGTGTTGCGGAACCTGTTCCCGAACCGACTACTGTGTTGGGTAGTTTAGCTTTTGGTGCTGTTGTTTCGAGTTGGCGGATGAAGCGGAAGCAGCAACAGAAAGTTTTGAATTCAACCGTTGCTTAATTTGAGATATTTCACTTCGTTGTAGTCCGTCGGGGGTTTAAACCCCCGCCTCATAGCGAAAGTCCTCTGAAGAGGACTAAAGAGTTGATTAGATATTTCCAATAAAAACATCACATATTCTGGTGACGTTCAGGTGAAAACAGAAATTATACCCATGTCTATTAGTCCTCTTTAGAGGACTTTCGCTACTCGCTGTGGGAATTAATTCCCTGGCGGCCTTTCGGGTGAAGTCGAGACTAATAAACATTTTACGATCGCCCGTTTAAAAAAAATTCCAAGATTTGCGGAAAAAGTTCTGCCGCATTCCGTAAGTAATAACAAGAGGCCGATCGCCTTTTTGGCAATATTGGCTTTGGCTGAATTTGATTTCATTATATCACTTTTAATTCAATCCTAGACTAGGAGTGCAATTTCAATGGCTACCACAAATGAAGTTTCCAGCAACCTTCTCATCGATGTTTTGATAACTGACACTTTACCCGGAAGTGCAGCCAAAAATTCCATCCTCAACCCTTTAAGCAGCAGCAACAAGCAAAACATCGGCGGCAGTGCTTTGATAGCTGATACCAAAACTCAGCCGGTTATTGAACCAGAAAAGCTATTGAGTTCGACTGACACGCTTAACTCAAAAAATACGATTGCGGAGCCAAATAGCAAAAAAATAGATGATTCATTAATTGTTTCCGACACTCTAAAAGGCGGTTTCAGCGGCTCAGCCAGCACCAGTATTAGTCGGGATACTCTATCTTCCAGTCCAGGTATAGATGTCAAAGATACCCTGACTGGAAGCAAAGATTCACCGTTAGTTGCGATTAAAGGCGACGCTATTATAGCAACTGATTCCTTGACTAATCCTCAGAGTGTGGAGAAGATAGCATCTGATAAAACTCCCACTACCTTAGCTGAAAAAGAAACTAAGTCAGAAATTGCGATCGCCCAAAATACCTCTGTCACAGAATCCAAACCAGCAACCACTACCTTAGCTGAGAAAGAAACTAAGACAGAAATTGCGATCGCCCCAAATACCTCTGTCGCAGAATCCAAACCAGCAACCACTACCTTAGCGGATAAAGAAACTAAGCCAGAAATTGCGATCGCCCCAAATACCTCTGTCACAGAATCGAAAACCACAACGAGTTCAGAACCGATTAAATCAGACAAATTGACAACAGAAAAACCAGCCACTACTGTCGCTGATATCAGCAAAGATAGCAAACAAAACTCTACATCCAGCAGCACTGAACTAGATAAAAAAGTTGCAGACAAAACTGAAGTTACGGCAATTGAAACACCAAAATCAACAAATACAATCTCGCCGAAGCCAGAGATTATAGCAGCAAATAACCCTTTTGTATCTGGAAAATTTCTTGTTGATTCAAAAGGTCAAGTCGGCATAGATTTTGTATTTGACGGCGGTTTGTATAAGGGTCAGCTAGCCATCTTCAGTCTCAAAGGTATGGAGAAGTTCGTACCGGGTGCAGAAGAATTTATCAAAGAAACAGCTTCGAGATCACTTAGTAACTCTGCAAAAGGTCATGTAGTGATTGATGACTTGAGCGAAGGTGCAAAATTTACCTATAATTTACCTGAAGGCAATTCTAACGATGGAACTTATTTGGGAGTCAAGACTTTTGCGATGACTCCGGGGGATGAATTTGGGGTGATGTTAGTGCCTAATGGGACTGTACGAGAAGTTTTGAATAATCCGGCGATCGGAGGAAACAAACGTCCTTTGTTTTCCATGGCTACGGCGAACCCAAATCAGGCGTTTCAGGTAGGACAAATTGCTGATGTAACAGGGGATGGTAGCACCTTTGCAATGGAGGATATGCGGGTCGATTTAGGGAGCGATCGCGATTATAATGACTTCGTATTTCAGGTGCGGGGTGCGAAGGGTAATGCGGTGCGGTTGAATGATGTGATTAATCCTGATAAAGATTGGCGCAAAACAGATATGGGTCAGGTTTTGATTGCTTATGCTAAGCCTTACGTTGAACCGAAGTTAGAGCCCGCAAAACAGGATGCAAAACCTGTAAATAAGGCTCCTTATGGTTCGGTTTTGGATGTTCCAATTCCTGATATTGCAGGTGATGCAAAGGCTGAGGATAAAAAGGCGATCGCGCCTGTTTCTCCGGCTGCTGAATCTGTCGATAAAACTGAAGTTGTTACTTCAGATAAGGCTGTAACGCCAGCGGTGAAGATTGAAGAGGATAAAAAGGCGATCGCACCTATTTCTCCTGGTACTGAATCTGTCGATAAAACTGAAGTTATTACTTCCGAGACAAGTATAACGCCAGCGGTGAAGATTGAAGAGGACAAAAAGGCGATCGCGCCTGTTTCTCCTGCTGCTGAATCTGTCGATAAAACTGAAGTTACTACTTCGCAAACAACTGTAACTCCTGTGGAGAAGATTGAAGAGGATAAAAAGGCGGGCTACTTCGGAGAAAACTGTAACGCCAGCGGTGAAGATTGAAGAGGACAAAAAGGCGATCGCACCGATTTCGACTCCGAATGAATCTGTGTCGAAAACTGAGGTTGCTACTTCAGATACAACTGTAACGCCAGCGGTGAAGATTGAAGAGGAAAAAAAGGCGATCGCACCTATTTCTCCTGCTACTGAATCTGTCGATAAAACCGCAGTTGTTACTTCGGAAACAAGTGTAGCACTTCGGAAACAAGTGTAGCGCCAGTGGTGAAGATTGAAGAGGATAAAAAGGCGATCGCACCTATTTCTCCTGGTACTGAATCTGTGTCGAAAACCGAAGTTGTTACTTCAGATAAGGCTGTAACGCCAGCGGTGAAGATTGAAGAGGACAAAAAGGCGATCGCACCTGTTTCTCCTGCTGCTGAATCTGTCGATAAAACTGAAGTTACTACTTCGCAAACAACTGTAACTCCTGTGGAGAAGATTGAAGAGGATAAAAAGGCGGATAAAACCGCAGTTGTTACTTCGGAAACAAGTATAAAGCCGGTGGTGGAAATTGCAGAGGACAAAAAGGCGATCGCACCTATTTCTCCTGCTGCTGAATCTGTCGATAAAACTGAAGTAACAACTTCAACAAAAATCACTCACGAGGGTTCAGAAACCGGGTTTTTATCAACAAATACTTCGTCACAGCCCACAGATTCGGTAAAAAACCCGGTTTCTTTGGTCGAAGTGCCTGAGTCATTTTTAACTGAACCTCAAACAAAAACTAATACAACTCAGTCAACAGTCGAAACTACTAACGCTCAAAATCCAGTTATTCTGCCAACTCCAGAAGTTCCTCAATCAAAATTAGATATTCCTGCAAATAACTCATTGTCGAATCTCACACCGGGAGTATGGACTGTTGACAAAACTGGTCAAGTCAGCTTTGATTTCCTTGTGGATGCCGGTTTTTATGAGGGAGAAATTGCGATCGTTAATTTATCGGGAATGGAGCAATATCCGCTGAATTCCGATGCTTTTAAACAAGAAGCGATTAAACGTGCCTTAAGCAGTTCAGAGTTGGGTCATGTTGTGATTCGCGATCGTCTGGAAGGTGCGAGATTTAGCGGTGAATTTGGCGAACCAAATGTTAACAGCGGTGCATACCAAGGTATCAAAACTTTTGCTATGCCACCAGGGGCTAAATTTGCAGTGATGTTAGTTCCTAATGGCACTGTGCAAGAGATATCGGAATCTCCCAGTCTTTGGCAGGATAAAACTCCCCTATTTTCGATTCCAGCAGCTAATCCCGAAAGTCAAGTAATGCTGGCTGATTTCACTGGGAAAGGTAATACTTTTGCTTGGGAAGATATACCAGGAAACCAGGCAGATAGCGATTTTAATGACTTGATTTTTGCGATCGATGGCGCGACTGCCAACCTACCAGAACTCGCAGCAAATGTCAATGCTAATACTCAATGGCTGGACTCAAAATCAGGCAATGAAATTTTAACTAAGGCCCTCGTTAACGATCGGGCTCCTGCGATTAAGCCCGTTGCAGATGTGGCATTAACTCCCGCACAGCCTACCCGCACAATTGACCTTGCTCAAGTATTTGTTGACCCGGAAGCTAGCACTTTAAAATATGAAGTGGTTGAGGGTAATAGTCCATCTTTAGCTGTTAGTTTGCAGGGCAATAATTTACAACTGACAGGATTGCCACAATCGGGGGTAACAGATGTCGTAATTCGAGCGACAGATGCGGCAGGTAATTCTGTCATTCACAACTTTTCAGCTACTAATAGCAATCTCAGTACGGAGTCAATTACTGCTGTCAATAATGCGCTCACAGATTTCACAAAAGTCATAAATCAAAATTCGCAAAGTTTTAGCGAGGCTTTGAGTACAGATGCAGCAGCAGAATCTCTGGAAAACCTGGCAACTTTATTAGAACAATATCCCGATGCTCTCCCGCTATTTAATAACCCAGATTCTCTGGCTAAACTTGGCATAAGTGACAGCAATATTCCGACTATCCGACAATTACTGCAAAGTCCAGAAGTAGCGGCGGAATTCGGGCTGTCAGTGTCTTTAGGAGAAGCTTTGAGCCATCCTGATTCCACGGGATTTGATGAGTTTTTGTTAAATGCTGATGAGGCGATTTATCTGCTTCCATCTGATGCTCAGCAGCCGAAAGTTGGGTTTATTGATTTTACTGAGGGAGAACACGTTCAGCGAGTTACTTCTGCGTTTTCTTCGATTAATTCTCTGGCTAATTACGATACTTTTACCATCGATCGCGGGGATTGGGCAGAGCAATTGAGACGGTTTGTGGATGGGGTGAAGGAAAGTGGTGAAAATCGGGCGATCGCCAATTTAAGTTTCGATTTATCCCAATTAGATGATATCGGCATTACCACTCGCTATGAACTCACTCCTGAAGAACAAGCAGCGATTCAATATGCCCGCGAAAATAATGTTTTGCTAGTTGTTTCAGCAGGCAATACTGGCGGCATGATGTCAGCTTTGGGGGCGGCTAGCAAGATATTTGATAACATCATTACTGTCGGTGCTGTCAATCAATTTGAGTCTAAAACTGACTATTCTGCCTACGGTAACGGACTCGATTTAATGGCTCCTGGGGGTTCCTGGGCGAACGATGCTAATGCTTTTGTCGGTACTTCGCGATCGGCATCCTATGTCACAGCCGCAGCTTCTTTAGTTTGGGCGGCAAATCCAGCATTAAGTTTGACACAAGTCAAGCAATTGTTGATAGATACGGCAGCAGATTTGAATACACCTGGATGGGATAAAGAAACTGGGGCGGGATTGGTAGATGTCAAAAGTGCGATCGATCGCGCTTTGTCACTTGAACCAAAACCCCTAGAACCAGTAAAACCAGGGATGCAGGTAAGTTTATTCAGCGGGGAAGGCCGCGTTGAAACCTTAGCAAGAGCTGCATCTGAGCCAACTCAAAAGGCGATTTCTGAGTTAGAAAAAGCTCAGCAAGATTTACTCAAACAGTGGCAAGTATTAGCAGATTTAGGCAATCCTGAACTCACTTTGTCTGACTTGCAAGATGACTCTGTTCAGAAAATTGCCGATGCTTTGAATAAGTATCGAGAAGTTAGCACGAAGGCTGGGATTACAGACGCTCACAACCAACAAAGAGTTGAAGAATTAGCCCTAGCAACCAGTCACTATCTGATTGAAAACGACCGACTGCAAAAGCTGTTAGCTCAGCGCAATGAACTTGAGGATAGGTTAGCTAAACTTGGGGAAAATAAATCTGCTTTAGAGGCAGAAAATCAAAAACTGTTAGAGGGAATTCAAGCACAAATTGCCAAAGCTGAGACAGATTTGGCAAAAGCTCAAGCTAAATTGCTCAATCCTTTTGCCAATGTCGGCGATAATTTGCAAACAGATCCCGCACCTTGGCGCGAAGCAGCAAACAAACAACAGGAATTTGCCTCTAATTTTCAAGAACAAGCTGCAATTCAAAATGCAGAAGCGACGAGATTGAGTGCAATTTCTAATAGCATTAATCCCCTCCGCTGGCAACCTGTGGGTTCAGAAAAAGGCAGATCCGGCCGCCGACGAGAAATTTGGGGTATGGCAAATGACCCGAACTTGTTAAAACAGAAAAATCAATCGCAATGGCAATCCCAAATTGCTACTCAAAATTCTCAAAGTTTACAGCAGTTATCACAGCAAGCAGCACAGCAGGAAGGTGCTTTAAATCAGTACGCTCAATTCCTAGAAGCAAGACCAACCAATCTCGGTGAAGAAGGTCTTGATAAGGCTGGTAAAGTGCTGCAACTTTTGCAACAACAGGCCGCAGAACAAGCAAAGATTGCTGAAAACTATACCAATTTAGCTGCTATTGCTGCGTCGCGCCAACAACAAAATCAAACTCAAGCTAATTGGCACAATTCTCAAATAAATCGTTGGGAACAAGTAGGTACTAAACGTACAGGTACTTCGGGAAAAAAGACCGAACCTGTTTATGGAACTGTACACTATCCCGAACATATTGGGCCGCGAGATATGGCTCAACAATTAGCTAATCAAGCAGCTTCGGAGTCGCAAGCTTACGGACAGTTAGCGCAACAAGCACAGCAACAAGCAAGCGCGCTGCAAGAACAGGCAAGAAAGTTAGAAACTGGCATTAAAGATTGGCCTGTTTTGAAACAGGGAATTGACTATGAAATTGCGGCGGATGCGTTACGGTTGCAAGCTGAACAAGATTTGTTGGATTTGCACGATCCGGTACAGCGCCAAAAGTTAGAAACGCTACTTCAAGAAATCTATTTAGCCGAAAAAGAACTGCAAAGACTGGAAAATGAACAGATTCCCGCGCAACAACAGTTAACCGATATAACCGAAAATCGGTTGAAAGCAAGTCAGGCTAAGTTAGAGGCAATTCAAGCTGAGAAAGCTGAAGCTGCGAAGAATCTGCAAAACTTCTTAGAAACTGCTGGTTTCTTGTTGCCCTATCGCGAGAGGTTGTTGGCGGTTGACAAGCAAATTGAGAAGTTAGAATCGGAACAACTGGATGCGTTCAAGACGATGCTGGAGTTGCAGAATCAATTGCAGAAAAATCCTAGCGATAGTTTGCAGAAACAGTTGGATAACTGGGGAAATTATTTGCAGAATTTAGAGCAAGAATTGGCTTGGGCTAAGTTGCAGCGCGACCAGTTAGCAATGGCTTTGGCTGATTCGCCGGAACGATTGGCAATAGCTGATTTAATTAAGGATTTAAAACTGGAACAGGAAAAGCTTCAGGCAACCTCACAAGCCACGCAAGGGGCAACCACGGGGGGTTTGCCCCTACAGAGATACCTTGATTTTCTGAAAGGTGTGGAAGGTAGTGGGGCGAATTTCTTGGCTGGTTTTGATAATTTAAATAATCGCTTAACTCAAGGGAAAACTGAGCAAGCAGAAACTGAGAAATCTCTGGCTGCACTCCAGAAAGAATATCGCGAATTGGGTTTGAAGAAAGCCGATTTAGAAAAACAGATTCCAGAGAAACAAAAACAAATTGCCGATAAAGACAAGGAAATTGAAGGGACGGAAAGCGCGATCGCCCTAACTAAATCTAGTTTATCGATCCCAGCAGCACAACTGACGGATATTCCAAGTGCGATCGCTTCTACAGATACCGCAATTCAGCAGCAAAAATCGGCGCTACAAGGCTATCAAAATCAAATTAATCAAGCCTTTGCGACTGCTAATTCATTGGAACAGCAACGGCAAGCTAATCAAAATGCAGCTAATTACTGGAACGGTCAGGTTTATGTGTTTAATGCAGATGCTTATCTAGCTTATAACCCTGACGTTGCAAAGGCATTTGGCTGGAACGGACAATTAGCTTACTGGCACTATCTCTCCTATGGCAGATACGAAGGACGATTGCCTAATCCACAAGCAGCCGTCTATCGAAATAATCATCAAGCTGCTGCTAATTCTTTTGCACAACAGCGAGATTTAGCTACCTCAAATGCACAACAACTGAATGCTACTTTGCAGCCTCAAATTGCTGCGGCTCAACAGCAAATAGGCACACTGGAAACAGACAAGAACCTTTTAGTTAAGCTATCAGGATTAAATGCCCAACTATCGCAGCAACAACAGCAGCGGGATAATCTTGTCAAAGATTTAGAAAAGCTGAATCAACAAAAAGCTGATACCGAACAAAAACTGATTGACAAATATCGAGAAATTGAACTTACCAATCAATACTTGGAGCAAGTTGAAGGTGAAGTCGATCGCCTGCAAAGTCGCCTCGATGTTCTCAATCGAAGTGGTGTTTTACAAACTAAGTATCAGCAGGATTGGAACGCATGGCAGCAAGCAAATCAAACTCAAGTAACTGCCACGGAATCTCTATTAGCAACCCGTCAAGCTGGAGCAGCGGACAGGCAACAATTGGCTGATTTGCAGTCACAATTAAAGCCCGTTCAAGAGAATCTGCAAAAAGGTCGATCGCTCCAAACATCTCTTGCCGGTACTCAACAAGCCCTCGCTTTTACCAACCTGCAAATCGGCAACCAAAATTTAGTGATTCAAAGTGCGATCGATAACGATGCTGGACTCGCAGCAGCGGAACGCTCTTTCTTGAATTTGGCTGATGCAAGTCGGCAAAAAACCTGGTATTGGAATGGCAGTGCTTGGGCTTACAATGCTGGCGAAGCTGCGGCCGCTCGCAGTCATTTGCAAACAGCTTCATTTATCGCAGATGAGCGGAACAAATTGTGGCAGCGCCGTCAAGAAGCAGCGAAGAAAATTAACGAATTAACTCAGAAAGCCGCCGAGCAACAGTCACAAATTGCCACTTTTAACTCCCAGTTACAAGCGTTGGGAGGGATGCCGCAACTTGAGGCAGAGTTTAATACGGTGCAAAGTGCGATCGGCACTGTGAATCAGCGCTTGCAACCCCTGCAAAGTCAAGAAAAGCAACTGATTCAAACCATCCAAAATGCAGCATCTCAGGCCGCAAATCTGGCCGCAGAACTGGCACAAACAACTCAATTAAAATCGACCTCACTGCGTCAGTTAATTGGTTTGGGAATGCTTGCTTCTGAATCCGATGTCGATTTCTTTGCTACACAAGTCGAGCCGCAAGTCAATACTCATCTGGAAAAATTGCGCGGTCAAGGCCAGGATTTAACAAATCAAATCAATAGCATTAATGAATTAGTTGCTGATTGGGAACAGCAACTCGCCAATACAACAGATCCGGTGAGTCAGGAATATCTGAAGAATTTGATTCAACTATCAAAATCTCAGATTAGCAGTTTAGAAGCATTGCAAGCATCGAGTCAGACTGCCGCTGACGATTTAGAAAAATTGCTGAAACAAGCAACAGAAGCGCTGATTCCCTTGCGCCAAAAGCAAGAATTAGAAATCCGCCAGAAGCTAGAAAGCAATGAAAATCGCCTCAATGCTTTGCAGTCTCAGCTAAATTCCGAAAACGCGGCTGAGGCGGCAATTAAAGATGACACTGTGCTAGCTCATGCCCAACTTACTGACCAAGTTCGCCAAGATTTAACTAATAGCGTCACCAACACAACTCAAGAGCTATTAGAGGGCAACCCGATGACAAAAAAATTGGGTGATAATCAGCAAAAATTGTCTGAATCTGTTGATACTTTGATTGCTGAAATTGACAGTCAATTTGCTGACCCCTACGGCGCATATCAGCGGAGTGAGGCGAATTTGGAGGATGGGATTAAGACTCTTGGGGTTGTAGAAAATCGTGCGGATGCACTGGATACTGCTTTTACTTCTACCGAGCAAGCAATTGAGAAAATTAAACTCCGCATTAAACAAGATGAAGAGTTGTGGCAAGAAATTGCTCCGATTGCGATGCGTTACGGTGTTGAGTCGCAGGAATTGAAGGATTATCAAGCACAAATACAGGCAATTCTAGGTTCCAAAACATCTCAGACAGAAATAGATGCAGCTACTAAAGAATTAAGAGCGCAATTCCTCAAAGAGCATCCTGAAAACGGTACGGCGATTAATTTGTTGCAAGGGGCAACTTTAGAAGGACGCAGCTCAAATCAGCACATATCCAAATTGTTAAATTCAACGGTGGATACATTGCTGGCTGCTGATGCTGTCGAAGGGCGAAATCCAAATCAAGCATTATTTGATAAAGCAAAAGCCGAACAAGCCTCCCACGAAGCGCAAGGTTATGCAGCTTTAGCACAAGCAGCTTGGTACGAACAACGAGCAGCTTATCATTGGTCTGTTAGTCGCAAAAATGGGCCTTACTGGTACGAGCAACGCTGGGTTAAAAGACGCTCTGGAAAAGGTCATTGGGAGACTGTTACTCATGTTGACCATAATTGGATTCTTTGGAGTCAATATTCACAAATATTTCCCCAGTTGCGGCAACAAGGAATTGCACATCTCGCAGAAGCCGATAAATGGCGCAAGGAAAAAGAGCGCATCGAACCGCTGGCGAAACAGTGGACTGAGGCAAATAATGCGGCCAATGAAGCTCAACCTCCTGTTACAGAAGCCCGCAATTTCTTTGCACAATTAGAAGAGGCTCGCAAGTCGATTCCTGGTGACAAAATTCAATTAGAATTATTAGAAAATCTGTTGCCAACGCTGAAGCAACAGTTAGAACAAGCCGAGGCTGAAGCCGCCGCCCAAAATGCTAAAGTGCAGCAAGAATGGGAAGAATACGATACTAATTCTGAGGAGTATCGGGCCGCTGTTGCTGATATCCTGGAACGTCGCGGGGAACTCAACAAACAAGCCATAGAAACTCAGCAAGAAATTGCTGATGTAGAAAAATGGGTTGAGCGGCAAAGTGTAGCCCTAGCACCCGAATTAGCAGGCACAAAAGCGCTAATTGATTCCCTGAAACAGCAACAGCAGGCAATTGCTAATCAAATTACCGAATTTGTCAATCAAGGTGTCACTGTAGACGGTTTGCAAGATTTATACAGCAAAGAAGCACAGTTAAAACAAACCTTGCAGTTACTAACAAATAAAGCTGCAATTCTCACCGCCCAGCAAACCGCCCTGACCCAAAAACGCACGCTATTAACAGCACAAAACGAGGTAATTATTGCGGAACAAAGGTTACTTGATGCCTACACCAAAGACCCCGATGCAGACACTAGCAATTTGCAGCAACAATTGCAAGATGCCCGCGCTGCTTTAGCCGAAGCCCAGCGGTTAGCAGAACAAGCTGAAGCTGCTAGCAAGATTCTCACCGCACCATTGCAACAATTGAAGGAAGATTTGTTGGTGCAAAATGACGAACATCTCAAGCTAGCGAGGGAAAATCAAAACATTCTGAAAGCGTTAGTAGAAGCTACTCAGGCGAATGCTAACTACACCATTCAAGCAGCACAAAAGCAGCAAGAAGTCAATAACTTTGAGTTCCAGATTTTGCAGCGATTGCAGCAAGCAACTGACGCGGGTTTCAAAGAAGCGAAAGCGCTGTTAGATGTGGCCAAGAACAACGACATGGCGACGGCAGCAGAGATTTACTATCGCGATTACAGCGACTTAGCGAGCGATCGAGGTAGCAAAAGCAGTCCCGGTTTAGCGCAGCCTCAAGACCGAATCTTAGCCGATCGATACTATCAGGAAATGCTGAATAACCGGGAGTTGCAGCGTCGCGCTCGATCGCAAGCAGATGCCTTTGGTGCAGCGAGAAAAACTGCTGAAGCACAGATAAAAACGCTGCAAGCACAGCAAGAAACGGCTGCTAAATTGTTGAGCGATTTAAATGACAAAATTGCAACTACCCAGGAGGAAAAGGAGAAAAAAGAGCAAGAATTAGCCATTGCTCAAGCGCGTCTGGATGGCATTACTCGCATCCGCGAACAAACGGAACAAACCTTTATTCAGTTAGTAACGATCGAAAAACTGAATTTAGCCCAAGCGCAATTAGAGCAAGAAATTGCCGAATCGCGGCAGAAGGGAATTGATGAAGCAGTCCAAGCGAGGATGGAGCGAGACAGACTAGAAACGGAACGTCAGAGAACAGAAACTGTTGCCAAAATCGAATTGTTGCGGCAACTGCAAGCGGAGGATAATTTGCGGCAAGCATTAAATCAGGGGCGGGGAAATCTGGGAATGACTACCCTCGAAGCAACGGACGATCCGGTGCAATTGCAAACACAATTAGCGGGACTTCTCGCATCGCTGAAAGATTTGGAAACTCAGCAGCAATCTGATTTTCCAGCGAATTTGAAGGCGTTATTAGCAGAAGCGCGGGGCGATATTCATGAAGCGCTGCAAGGGAAAGAAGCGGCGAATATTCAGGAAAATCTGCTGAAGGCAATGGACGGTTTGATCGGGCAAATTGATCTGCACAAAACTGAGATAAGTCGCATCGATCTAGAGGAACAGTGGGATACTCAGTTGTTGCAAACTGCCCAAACTGATTTGCAAGGTGCTTCTCAACAATTGTTGAAAGAGTTGCAGCGTGCTGAGGAATTATCGGGTGAAAAGCAGGTGATTGAGCCGCTGTATATGGATGCTTTGACTAAGGTTGCTTATGCAGAACAAGCGGTGAGTATTTCTGAGGATTTGGCTAAGCAGTCGAAGGAGATGTTGGAGCAAATTATTAAGCAGCGGATTGCGGAACGGAAGGCGCGGAAGAAGGCTTTTTGGAATAAGATTTTGGGTATTGTCTCAACTGTTTTGTCGCTCGTTGGTGCGGTTCTGACTTTTATTCCTGGTGCTAATTTGGTAGGTCTGGCTTTGGGTGCGATCGGTGGTGCTATTAATGTGGTGCAAGCTGCTATTAATGGCGACTGGATGGGAGCGATCTTTGGTGCAGTAATGGCTGGTGCGAGTTTTATCGGCGGTGCGATCGGCAACGGACTCAAAGCAGGTCAGGCAATGGTTATGGGTATGACTAAAGCCGTCGCTCAAAAAATTTTCACCACTATAAAAGCTTTCCAATCTTTGGCTTCAGGTGCTTTCAATGGCGTGCGAAATCTCTTGTCTGGTGACAAGATTATGGGTTTCCTGCAAATCATGGGTGGACTTGCTGGTGCTGCTACCAGTGGTATTTCTGGCTTCGTTCAAGGTGGATTAAATGGCCTGAGTGACCTTGGAAAATTTGGCTACAAAGTGTTAGAGTCCCTATCCAAAGCTCCCACTTTAATTTATGGCGGCATTAAAGCGATTCAATCAGGAGATTGGGTTAGCGGAATTGGTAACATGATTAAAGGTGTTATCTCGTTAGGGAAAATTTGGACGAATGATTTTAATGATGGTAGTGAATCTCCAGGGGAGAAAATTGCCAACATCTTAGAAAACGTTAGTTCTGTTGGTATCGGTGTTAGCAAGTTTATCACTGGTGGTTTAGAGGGAGTGTTAGCTGGTTTAGGGGATATTTTGGATGGGTTGGGGGATGATATTCAGAAGTGGGTTGATAATTTATTAGCTAACTGTGATTGTCCACCTATCGGAAAAAATGAGGAAGAGCTAACAAAAGAAACAGAGTCAATACTTGAAAAAATTTGGGCTGAAACTGAAATTTTGCCAGATGCTGAAAGGGATGCACGCCGAGTTAAGCTTCTAGCTGAGTCTTTAAATGGTGCTTCTCCTGAGTTGCAAGCCTCCGTAATTAGTCGGCTGAAGAAAACAGAGATGCAAGCAAATGTTCTCCAAAGTCTACCAGTGGAGCAACAAAGCGATGCTTTTCAGCATTTACCAGTAGAAACTAAAAAAGTGTGGGCTAAGGCCGCTCTAAAACCTCAATTGGAAAAATTCCAAGAAACTCCAGAATATCAAAATCTAAGCAAAGAGTTAAGCACTTTAGGAAAAGATTATTCTGCTTTCATCGGATCTAATGCAAATCTTGCTGGTCACGTTGAGGCGACTTTTGAAATTCAAGATACTTCATTAAGCAAGAAGGCTTGGTCTTTTGTCTGGGGAACTTTACAGGGAGAATACAACAGAGATCCATCGATGCCACAGATTATTCTTGGTGTTGTGCTTGATTCATTGCCAATCATTGGACAAATAAAAGCTATTTCAGATGTAAGTTTTTACATTAAAGAATTTTCAACTAACCCAGAGGCAATGAAAGATCCCTGGAACTGGGTTGGATTGATAGGTGCTGGTGCAGGTGCAATTCCTGTCGCTGGCGGTGTTCTTAAAAAAGGTTTTGAGGTTATCGAACAAGCTGGTAAGCATGGAGATGACGTTTTAATAGCTATTCGCAAGGTTTTAGGCATCAAAGAAACTGAAACTATTGAGTTGATCATCAAGCATTGGGATGAATTAGCTGAGAAATCGGAAAAACTTTTTAACAAGTCTGTAGATTTACTTGCTGATGGTTTGAGAAAAGCTGATGAACTGATTCCTTCTCCATCTTTGGCTGGTGGAGTTTCAGGAAAGCTCCCTGGTCTTCTTTCAGATGCCGCAGATCGAGTTGAACTCTCGAAGCCACTACTTCGTGACAAGCTCAATCAAGCTTCTGCTCAAGTTAAAGGAGCTTTAAGTGACTTAAAAAAATCGATTGAGATCCCAAGAAGTTATCTTACTGCTGAAGCTGCGAGAAACGCTGCTCTCAAAGAAATTGGTGATTTGGGACACGATCAAGTAGCTATAATTGGTACGCTTGAAAAGTCCAAAGGTTATGGAAAAATTCTTGGGTTTGAGTCAGTTGATAGTACAAGAGGGTTCAGAATTGATTACGATCCAAATAAAGGGTTGCACTACAATTGGTATGACTATTCCCAAGGTAAAACACATACTGGTTTTGCGAGGAAAGGATCTGAGGAGATTGTAGGAGGAACTGAGGAAGACTTTATCAAGATGATAGATCAACTCAATGAAGGTAGAAGTTTAAACCAAATAGACATTAAGTCTGGTCGCTAACAAGAAAGGAAGCGATCGCCCTTCCCCACTGCTCCACCCCAAATCTCATCAATAAATCCGAGGTAATTATGTCTTCTCAAAACATCCTGCAACAAATCAAAAAACTCCCACTCCCTTTTACAAGCGAGTCTCGATCCGCCTTTGCACCCTACGCGATCGCCCTTACCAAAAAATCCAACAAACAGAAGCCTTTGCGATCGCCCCTAATTCCTTCAACTTATCGCACACAAAAGAGGTATAAGCCGATGATTTATTTGCCAATTACTCAAGTCTAGATCGAAGTGCGATCGCCTCCTTCCAAAAGATGTGCGATCGCCCTTTTCCCAGAAACCGGGTTTCTCCAATAACTTTTGCATCCCACCGAAATATTTAGGAAGAAACCCGGTTTCTCGATTCACGCGATCGCCCTCTTAAGTCAGCAGCTTAATTAAGTTAGAAATTGAATCTGGGCAAATTTTCCAAAGAATGCTATAATCTAAGCTAGATTTAATCCGGGAATCAAGACCTATGAACATCACCTTAAAACCCGAACAATCCGAGTTAATCCAACAAAAACTCAACAGTGGTAAATACAATAATGCTGAAGAAGTAATTGCCGAAGCATTACAATTATTATATCAACGCGATCGAGAATATGAAACTTGGGTAGAAGAAACACGGGGAAAAGTAGATATGGCTATTGAAGAACTCAGACGCGGCGAAGGAATTGACGGAGATGTAGTTATCGCTCAATTGAAAGAAAAATTACGTCAAGCGCGTCAGAGTCAACCATGAATCGTTACATTATTGCTCCCTCTGCTAGTCGCGATTTAAACGAAATTATAGATTATTTTGCCAACCTCAATGTTGAGGCAGGAGAACGTTTAATTGCAGCGTTCGAGAAAAGGTGTCAAAACTTAATCAATTTTCCGATGATCGGACGCAGTTATGAAGAGATTAGACCAGATTTACGAGGTGTACCTTTAGATGGGTATATCATTCTTTATCAGGTTATTGACAACACCTTAGAAATTCTCCGGGTAGTGCATGGTTCCCGCAATTTAAAAGCATTGTTTGAGTCAGATGAAGAAGAGGAGTGCAAAAAACTGCGATCGCACACCTCTCCCAGAAACCGGGTTTCTGCGATAACTTTTGCATTTCACCGCAATATTTAGGAAGAAACCCGGTTTCTTAATCTACGCGATCGCCCCTTCATACTCAGAATTCAAGCCACTGCAAATCCTGTAAACTGCCGAACGTAAGGCGCTCGAAATCCCAAAACAATATCCGTTTGCGGTACACCTAGTTCCATCAACTGATTAGCCAATCCTTCTTCAGTAAAATCTTGCTGTATCCAAATTTTTCCATCTTTGATATCGATATGAATCGGACATCCATGAATTCGTTCTTCATCACGCCATCCCACATACAACAACAAATAGCGATCGCGCTCTGTATCAAAAACTACTTCAACTTTCTCCAAGTCTTTTTCAGATTGCTCGGTAGCCTGTTGCTGAATTACTTTTTCAATTACTTCGCGGTAATCTAATCTGTCCATAACGCTATCTCCTCCTTTTCAACAACAAAAACTAACAACTTAATTTGCAACCGTTCAATTACCTCTTGAATAAACGAATCTGTAAAAAAGTTGCGATAAACATCCGCAGGTACAGCCAAATACAAAACTCGTTCAGGTTCCAGTTTTTCCAACGCTATCCGATAGTTCAAGAACTGACCGACAGCCGTATGGAATTCTGAGATTGTCGATAAACCGACAAAACTTTTGACTTCCACAGCTATCCGGCGATTTCCCTTAAGAGCCGAAAGTAACTTTTCTGCTCCTAAGTCTATCTTCATTTTAGCTCGCTGACTTGGTTGCAAAAACAGAGGGTCGTGGGTAATTGTCCATCCATCTTTCTCCAAAGCCGAACGCACCGTGTTGTGAAATATATCTTTGGCTGACATGATTAAAATTTAATTTTTATTAGATCCAAAAAATATCTATTCCATAATTATAAATTAGATTGATATCCCAGTCAACGATCTGGCCAATATTTCTTAATGCCATTGTTGGGGCGATCGCCTGTCAAAATAAGTTACAATTAAAGGATGTAATCACTCCAACTCTTAAGTAGGAGAAAAATATGCAAACTCAAACCAACAACGCAATGGGAAAAGTTTTCGCCACTCTGACAATCACCAATCGAGCCGACCAAATTCGGGCAGAAGATGGGACAATTTCACTAGAGCAAATTCGCTCAATAACTCTCAAAAATGTATTAGTAGACACGGGTGCAACTACCTTGTGTTTGCCACAAGATACGATCGCCCAACTCGGACTCAAACTCCTGAAAGAAGTAGACGTAGCCACCGCAATGGGCATCGGCAAAGCCCGAATTTTTCGAGATGCTACCATATCCATGTTCGATCGCGAAGGAACCTTCGAGTGCTTGGAGTTACCGGGAGGTAAAGATGCTCTTTTGGGAGTCATACCTTTAGAAGCTTTGGGGTTAGAAATCGATTTGCAAAATCAAATTTTAAAACCGTTCCCCATCAGTCCAACAGAAACTTATTTGACGATTTTGTAGTGAGATTTATCATTTTTTCAGTAATTAAAGAAACCGGGTTTTTCACCAGATTAAAAGCTGTTACCAAGTATTTGCGTAAAAACCCGGTTTCTGGCCACCCCTCCACACGCCAACTAAAGAAACCGGGTTTTTCAGCATATTCAAGGCTGTGATTCAGTATTTTCGTAAAAAACCCGGTTTCTGGACCCCCATCGTAAGTCCCATATATTAACTTTTATTACAAAAACTCGGCTTTTGCGTAAAAATGCCCCGCGAAATCCCAATACACAATAGAAGGCCTTCACCTTCGGAGCAAATTCACCCCCCAAAAACTATGACAGCCGCAACTATGCCGATCGCCCTTATCGCCCCTTACAGCCACCGTCTAGCCACGGTAGAAGACGCAAAGGCGATCGCCCCCCTCTGGCAAGCATTCGCCGCAGAACGCGAAGCGATCGACCCCTCAATGCTAGTCAAACCTAACTTTGACTTTGAAAAATATGTCACCAACCAAATCGAAAAACCCCTTTCTTTCTGCTGGTTATTAGAACAAAACAACAGCATCATCGGTTGTCTATTTATCTACTATTACGACGAAGCCCCGCCCGCGAATCTCCCCGAATATTTAATCCAGCAACACAACATTGAAAATCCGTTTCAATCCCGCCGCGTCGGTTCCGTTTTGGGGATGTACGTGCAGCCAGAACATCGGAAATCAGAAGCAATTCAAATGCTAGCAAAAGCTGCGATCGCCCATGCAAAAACCATGAAAGTTAGCGACATCGACTTGCTAATTGCCGCCGATCAATCGGGAATTCAAGCCTTTTTACAGCGGGCTGGATTTACCAAAGCAGCAGTCCAATATACTCGCCATTATGACATTGCAACAGATGCTGAATTACCGAGTTTGCACCCGCCCCATCCAGAATTGCCCGATGTAGAATTGCCCGCACCGAGAGCAATTGCGCTGCGCCACCCGCAAACTAATGAACTCCTTCGCAATTCTCAAGAAGAACCTGTTTTCTTGATGCCCTTAGTTGATGAACAAGGTGAATTGCTGAAATCATCTAGCGGTCAAACTATTTACCCGGAATTGTTACTAAATCCCGCAACTAATTCTTGGGTTATTGATGCGGAAGACAAATTAGTGACTTGTCCGATTTTGCGGGATGAAAACGGACAAATTGTGGAAAATCAAGACATAGTTCAATTTTGTCGTCCAGCTTACCAAATTGTTGATGGAAAACCTAGTCTAATGCGAGATGCGAGTGGTAATTATGTATTCTGTGATGTTGAACGGGACAAACAGGGGAAAATAGTGAGAACTCCTGATGGATTTCCGGTGTTTAAACAGCCAAGAATCTGGCAAAGTTAACTTTAATGGGATGTTGTTACAGAGGTATGTAGGGTGCGTCAGACTGATTTCTAGGGCGATGATTAAGAGTTTTGGTTCTGACGCACCCTACTAACTACTAACCGCAGTTGCAGAGGTGTGTAGGGTGCGTCAGACTGATTTCTAGGGCGATGATTAAGAGTTTTGGTTCTGACGCACCCTACTAACCGCAAATGGATGCTGAATGAAGAGGGGAGGCTTGTTGTTGCAGGAAATAACCGACGAGGTACAGGGAACCGCAGAGGACTGTTAAATTGGCATCTGCAACAGCAGCATCTAAGGCTGTTGTTAATTCGGGGAATGTTTCGCAGAGTGTTAATTCTGGACAAACAGTTTGGGCTAGGCGGGCTAATTCTGCGGGTGGTGTTGAATTTTGGTCGGGTACGGGTACTAAATAAAGCCGATCGCCCTTTTTGAGTAATGCTGTTAATATATCATCGCAGTCTTTGGTGGCAATAATCCCGACAACCCAGTTAATTGGTTGGTAGTTGTGAAAATTATCGACATATTCACGCAATGCGATGGCTGCGGCTGGATTGTGAGCTCCATCTATTAATATTGTCTGGTTTTTCCAAGTTGTCTGTTGGAGTCTTCCTGGCCATTCGGTTTTGGCGATACCGTTTTGGATGGCGGTTTCGGAAATTTGCCATCCTTGGTTTTGGAGAGTGTCGATAGTTGCGATCGCAATTGCCGAATTCATCAGTTGAATTTTCCCCAACAATGGCAATTCATACCTTACTTTAACACCATTTTGGCTTAACTGATATTCTGCCAATCCTTGTCCTAAATCTATCGCTGGTTTTACCCAAGTTGCGGGACAATCTAATTCTTGGATGCGTTTCTCTATGACTATTCTAGCAAATTCTGGCAATTCTCCGATAATTGCAGGACATTTTGATTTGAGAATCCCCGCTTTTTCCCCAGCAATATCGGCGACAGTCGGGCCGAGTATTTGCCAATGTTCGAGGCTAATTGATGTGATGACACTGGCGAGGGGATTTTCGCAAACATTAGTCGCGTCTAATCTTCCTCCCAATCCGGTTTCAATGACGGCGATGTCTGTTTTTTGTTCGGCGAAATACAGCCAAGCTGTGGCGGTGATGATTTCAAATTGGGTGGGAGTTTCGGTTTCGTTTTGGGTGGCGGCAATTACGCGATCGAGGTATTCTTGTAGTTCAGTTGGAGAAATCGGTTTTTGGTTGATGCAAATTCTTTCTGTCCAATCGATTAAGTGCGGGGATGTGTAGCGCCCGACTCGATAGCCTGCTGCTGTGAGTATGGATGATAGATAAGCGCAGACAGAACCTTTACCATTTGTACCGGCGACGTGGATGATTGGTACTTTTTGCTGGGGGTTGTCTAGTTTATGTAGAAGTTGGTGAATTCTTTCGAGGCCGAGGTGGATGCCGAAGTGTTGGTATGATTGGAGGAGAGATTCTGCATTCATTGAGGTTGGATTTTACGAACCGCGAAGGCGCGAAGGGCGCGAAGGAAGAAGGAAGAAGGAAAATAGATGTTGATTGTATGAATATTATTTCTCTGTTTGCGGGTTGTGGTGGATTGGATTTGGGTTTTCGTCTGGCTGGCTTTAATCCGGTTTGGGCTAATGAGTACGATCGCACTATTTGGGATACATATCAATTTAACCATACTGACACTCTACTCGATCGCAGAGATATCCGAAAAATCAATTCTGATGAAGTTCCTGATTGTATCGGGATCGTCGGTGGCCCTCCTTGTCAAAGTTGGAGTGCGGCTGGTGCGAAACGGGGAATTGATGACAGTCGTGGTCAGCTTTTTTGGGACTATATCAGAATTGTGCGCGATAAGCAGCCTTTGTTTTTCTTGGCTGAGAATGTCAGTGGCATTTTGTCTCCCAGAAATAAGGATGCTTTCACTTATATATTATCACAGTTTGAGCAAATTGGTTATCGAGTTTCGTACAAGTTATTGAATGCTAGAAATTTTGGGGTGCCGCAGGATAGGAAAAGAGTGATTGTGGTTGGTTATCGGGAAAGTCTGGGTTTTGGTTTCGAGTTTCCTCAACCTGGGAATGAGGTTTTGACCTTGAAAGATGCGATTTTTGATTTGCAGACTGCGCCAATTCCACTTAAGGGTAAAGTAGATAATTATCACTCGTCTATTCCGAATCACGAATGTGCAGATTTGGGATTTTCGAGTCTTTATATGTCGCGAAATCGAGTGCGAAGTTGGTCGGAACCTTCTTTTACCATTCAGGCGGGCGGGCGACACGCACCTCTTCATCCTCAAGCTAGCAAAATGATTTTAGTTGCGAAGGACAAACGCATTTTCGACCCAAATTCACCTCAACCTTACCGCAGATTGTCTGTCAGGGAATGTGCAAGAATTCAGACTTTCCCGGATGACTTCATTTTCAAGTACAAGTATATCATTGATGGATATAAGATGGTTGGTAATGCAGTGCCCGTGAATTTGGCGAGAAATTTGGCAAGTAAGATTTTTGAGGACATTGTTATGCGAAATAGGGAATAGGGAATTGGTCATTGGGAATTGGGCATTGGGAATTGGGAATAGGCATAGTTTGTTTTCCTTCAATCCGTTAATCCGCTAAATCCGTTAAATCCGTTACACTCATCCGTTGCCGAACTGTCTTCATCCATTAATCCGTTAAATCCGTTACACTCATCCGTTGCCGAACTGTCTTCATCCATCCATTAATCCGTTAAATCCGTTACACTCATCCGTTGCCGAACTGTCTTCATCCATTAATCCGTTACACTCATCCGTTGCCGAACTTTCTTCATCCGTTAAATCCGTTACACTCATCCGTTGCCGAACTTTGTCAACTCACCCAGATTTTGCTGAATCGCATTTGTCCCCCGCAAGTGCGACAGATGTGAACCTCCGTACAAAAAGCTATTCAAGCTAACTTGATAATTTTGCTGTACCGCCAAATCCAGCCACAGATTGTTAATCGCATCTCCCGGCTTATAGTCGGGAATATTGTGCTGGTAGTAAGGAAAACTGTCAATGCAAGTATTGAAAAAGTTCTTGCGCCCGCAATGCTTTAAATATTGCAGTCGCGGTTTGAATTCTGTCCGATTTTCCAATACAGTATATATAGTATCAGCGAGAGATTCTGGATCGAATTTAGCATAAAGCCCTGCACCTTCGGGGAAAACAGGTGCGTTTCCTCTGGCGTATTGATTGAATTCTTGGAAGCAAATTACTGGAACGTTGCAACTCATAGCTTCCATGATAGCTCGATTTTTTCCTTCGAGGAGGGAACCAAGGACAAATGCTTTTGCCCGCGAATAATAAGCGGGCATTTCGTTGTAGTAGTCTACTCTCGGTAATAAATTGATGTAGTCGAAGGGATTGGTTAAAATTGTCTCGATTTGTCGCCATTCGTTTAAGGCAGATTCGTCGAGGCTGTTGATGTTGTTAACATCAAAGTCGTGTCCACTGAGAACCGTTAATTTTATCGGTTTTTGCGGGTATTTTTGGCGGTAAATTTTTAAGGCTTTGGCAATTATCGGTAAGTTCTTTTCTTCGGAGATGCGGGCGACGGCGAGTAAGTCGATGTCTTTTTCTGGGACATTCCTCGGAGAAATCCAGTATTCGTTGATGAAGTCGCAGTCTTGTAATGGTATAGTTGGTTTGTGCGCGCGATCGGGATAAGTTTCACGAAACCATTTATCCCGCTGCGGGTTTGTGTACAAGCTGGAGTAAGCATCGGCTATCGGTGCCCAAGAATATCCAATCCAGGGAACAAAGGCAAAGGAATGAAAGACTGATGATAATCCGGGAAATAGTTTGTTGATGAGTTCGACTGCTTCGCTGAAGTAAATTCCTTTGATGAATTTTCCTTCGTAAAACAAAGGGGGAAGCAAGACGTAAAAACTGACGGTATCGAAACGGTGGGGTTGATCCTCAAATATCTCCCAGCTAAAGGCGTCTAAGTCTGCGTAAATCTCGGCTATTGGTTTGTTGATGTGGGGGTTGCATAAATATGGTTTGTGTCGATCGTAGTTGCCGTGTGACATAGAATTTATTAGTGTGATTATTTAACTTTTTTATTTTACCGCAGAGGGCGCAGAGGGCGCAGAGGAGAAGAAAAGAGAGTTTTCACAAGTCGGGTAAGGGTTGTTCTGGCGATTGGCTGTCGCCTATTGTGAGGGCGAGTTGGTAGATTTGGCGGCGGGGAAGGGAGGTTTGTTGGGCTAGTTGGCGGCTGGCTTGGGAACGAGTTACGCCTTCTGCGATTAATGTTTGCAATTCTGCTTTGATTGCGGATTCGGAGAATACCGGTGCGGCGGTTTGGATACCGGCAATTACGAGGGTAAATTCTCCCTGGGGTTCGCGGGTGGTGTAAAGCCCGATCGCACTTTCGATACTACCACGCCAAAACTCTTCGTGCATCTTGGTCAACTCTCTCGCCAATACAATCTGTCTGTCGCTTCCCAGACTATTTGCTAAATCTTGTAAAGTTTGTCGCAATCGATGCGGAGATTCATATAAGATTATGGTGCGAGATTCTATCTGTAAAGCTTCCAAACTTTGCTGACGTTCTTGACCTTTCGCGGGTAAGAAACCTTCAAACACAAATCTGTCTGTGGGTAATCCCGATGCAGCTATTCCTACTATACAAGCACAGGCACCGGGAATGGGAATTATGTTAATATTAGTATCAGCGCAGGCTTTGACTAATTCGTATCCAGGGTCAGAAATTCCCGGCATTCCAGCATCCGTGACGAGGGCGATACTTTGTCCTAAAAGCAGTTTGTCGATTAATTCCGGGAGTCGTTGGTGTCGGTTGTGTTCGTGATAGCTGATTTGGGGGGTTTTGATTTGAAAGTGATGCAATAATTTTCCCGTATGGCGAGTATCTTCGGCGGCGATGTAGTCTGCTGCTTCCAAAATCTTGATGGCGCGAAATGTCATGTCTTCCAAGTTGCCGATCGGGGTTCCAACGATGTAAAGTGTTCCTGTATTGGGATTTGCTTGCATTTTAAGATTTAGATTTTTTAACCGCAGATGAACGCGGATTAACGCAGATATGAAAACGGGATTGTTTTTGGGATTGGCGACTTGGGATTTGGTTTATTTGGCCGAGAAGCCTCCGGGTGAAAATCAGAAAGTTGTTGCTTCTGATTGTACCATTGCTGCGGGTGGGCCGGCGGCGAATGCTGCGGTGACTTTTGGCTATTGGGGGAATGCGGCGATATGGGCTGGGGTTTTGGGCACTCATGCGATCGCCCAATTAATCAAAAATGACTTGGCTGAGTATAATGTGAGGATAGTCGATTTAGCGCCAGGGCGATCGCAGTCACCGCCAGTTTCCTCAATTATTGTAACTCAAGGAACCGGAGGGCGATCGGTAATTTCGATCAATGCTACGAAATCGCAAGTTGACAATCAAACAATTAACCAAGATATTTTAACCTCAGTTAATATTATCCTGATTGACGGACACCAAATCTCAGCCAGCACAGAAACTGCTCAACTTGCCAAGTCCAAGAACATTCCAATTGTACTAGATGGTGGCAGTTGGAAACCCGGATTAGAGAAAATATTACCATTTATTGAATGGGCTGTATGTTCCGATAACTTTCATCCGCCCAATTGCGACAACTCCGAAGAAGTGTTTGCTTATCTGTCAGCAGCCGGAATTCCCAACATCGCCATCACTCGCGGCGAAAAACCAATTTTATACCTCAGCAATGGTAAATATGGCAATTTAGAAATACCTCAAATTCAAGCCACTGATACTTTAGGCGCAGGCGATATTTTCCACGGTGCTTTCTGTCACTACATTTTACAAAACAACTTTATAGATAGTCTCACCGCAGCCGCCAAAATCGCTTCCCATTCCTGCAAAAAATTCGGAACCCGCAACTGGATGAATAAGAGTTAATTTTAATTAAAAATCAACCAAAGTATCCGGGAAAAACTCATCCCAGCCAGAAAACTTGAACAGACAACACTCCCTAAGTTAAAATCTAAAAACAACCCAGACAAAAATCATAAACTTCTCTTCCCTCCTCCTTCGCGCCCTTAGCGCCTTCGCGGTTCGTTAAAATGCGATATTAGTCCCAAAACAACATACCCAAATTATGCCTGACACCCAACCCCTAACCATCACCCTTCCCCCTTTGCGGATTACCATGACTGACCAACAACAGGTTAATCTAGAATGGTTGACGCAAAACTTGCCAAATCTACTTACTCAAAGTAAACCAGAAGTCCCCGACAATCTGAAACAGTGGGTGGCGACTAACAAATTATTAAATACACCCGATGCTGAAATCATTCAAATCCTAATTAGTACAGGAATTGATGCAGAAACAGCAACAGCAGAAGTTACTCAAATATCCTCTCACCCATACTTCCAAGCAGGTAGTCAATATGTGCAGTTATTGCAGAAATTAGAATCGCAACTTACCATTAACAATCAATTAGCCGCACTGTCTGCAAAATTCGGGACAATCGAACGCAAAAGCAGTCTGTCACGAGAGTATTTTTTAGAAAATTACTACGCGAAAAATACTCCAGTAATTATTAGCAACATCATGCACAACTGGAAAGCGTTGCAGTTGTGGACACCGGAATATTTGCAGCAAAAATACGGCGATGCAGAGGTGCAAATCCAAGCTAATCGCAACTCGGATGCGGATTATGAAATTAAGATAGACAATCACAAAAAAACTGTGTTGTTCCGTGAATATGTAGACATGGTGGTCAATGGTGGTCCCAGCAACGACTGTTACATGGTGGCTAACAATCAGACTTTGGAAAGAGAGGAATTTAAACCTCTATTTAATGACATTGAAATTTTTCCAGAATACCTAAATCCTGCTGAGAAAAGTGGCAGAGTTTTCTTTTGGTTCGGCCCGAAAGGCACGATTACACCGCTACACCATGACCCAGTTAATTTGATTTTAGCACAAGTTTCTGGTCGCAAACTAATTAAATTGGTTTCTCCGCAGCAAACTCCTCTGCTTTATAATCATGTCGGCGTTTTCAGCAAGGTTGATGGCGAAAATCCCGACTATGATAAATACCCGCTTTACAGAGATGCCAAAATTATTGAAGTGATTTTGGAACCGGGAGAAGCGATATTTATTCCTGTTGGTTGGTGGCATCATGTAAAATCATTGGAGGTGAGTATTTCGGTTTCGTTTACTAATTTTGTGTTTCCCAATTATTATGAATGGAAATATCCTCATATTAATTGGTAGCATCGGAGGGCGGGCACGGGGGCACCGCCCCTACGGAAGGCGTTTATTTGTGGTTTAAAAAGAAGAAATTAATGAAAACTCTCGAAGAAATCAGCGAAATTGTGCGATCGATCGCCGGTCGTGCATCAGATATCCTACAATCCTACTATCGCCAAGATTCCCACACTCCAAACCTCGACATCCAAGAACAAAAAGACGGCCCAGTCACCGCCGCCGATGTCGCTGTCAATGCTTATATTCTGGACGAATTGCAGTCGGCTTTAGGCAATACAGAATTTGGCTATCTTAGCGAAGAAACTTACAAAGCTTATTTAGCAACTCACGGGCAAATTCCCTTACCTCAAGATTGGGTTTGGATTATTGACCCTTTGGATGGAACGCGAGATTTCATTGACAGGACAGGTGAATTTGCAGTACATATTGCTTTAGTATATCAGGGAAGACCAGTATTAGCGGTTGTCGCTTGGCCGGAACAACAAAAGATTTATTACGCCATGAAAGATGCTGGTGCTTTTGTGGAAAGTCGGGACGGTTCTACGGTAAAGTTGCAGGTTTCAGCGCGAAATATAGTGGCGGATTTATCTATAGTAACCAGTCGCAGTCACCGGGACGATCGCTTTAATCAATTGTTACACAAACTGCCTTGTCAAAATCAACTAGCTGTCGGTAGCATCGGCTGTAAAATTGCGACAATTGTGGAACAAAGGGCTGATGTTTATATTGCGCTGTCGGGGAAGTCTGCGCCTAAAGATTGGGATTTGGCGGCACCGGAATTGATTTTGACGGAAGCGGGCGGCCGATTTACTCGTTTTGATGGTTCTGCTTTGCAATATAACCGAGGAGATGTGAGTCAATGGGGGGGATTGTTGGCGAGTAACGGTTGCTGTCACGCTGCTTTGTGCGGGGATGCTGAGACGATTTTAGCAGGGATAGATGGGAGTTAAATTTAAGAAATTAGGAGATGGCAGTACCGTTTCCCTACCTAAAATAACATTGTAGGGAAACGGCACTGCCCAAGGAGTGTCAACTTAAGCCTGAAAGCCCGCCAAGTTCGTTAGTCATCCCGCCCTGGAGACAGAAGTCTCAACCCCTGTCTAATAGCTAAAGTCCTCTCAAAGAGGACTGAAGAGAAGAATCTCAACTCATTAGTCCTCTTTTAGAGGACTTTAGCTTTGAGGCAGGGG
>REAP01000030.1 GCA_004294385.1 Oscillatoriales cyanobacterium
ATTTTTCAAACTGTCGTCAAGATGCCAGAATCTCTCAAACAAGAGATATTGCATTATGCAAAATATTTACTTGAGAAACACGCAAAAACTGAATCATCTTCAGAACAACTTGAACAACCTCATGGTTATGGTAGCTGGGCCGGTCAGATCGTTATGTCTGATGATTTCGATCAACCGCTGGAAGATTTAAAGGAATATATGTAACATGGAATGCCTTTTAGATACTCATGCCTTTCTGTGGTACTTGCTTGGCGATTCTAATCTAGGTAGTAAAGCAAAAGAAGCGATCGATACTAAAACAGGTTTGTATTTTAGTATTGCCAGCCTTTGGGAAATCTCCATTAAAATTAATGTTGGCAAGCTTCAACTGAATCGATCGTTTGAAGACCTGCCGAAAGAATTGGAATACATTAACGTTCAAATTCTACCAATTACATTTGAAGACACTGAGATTTATACAAGTCTTCCCCTGCATCACCGAGATCCTTTCGATCGCATTCTGGTAGCACAGACGATGAATCATTCGCTGGTTTTGATTAGTCGCGATGAAGCTTTTGATGCTTATCCAATTCAGCGGGTGTGGTGATGAAGAAGGCAAAAAGCTTCTACTCGCGATCGCCCTTCACACCAAATACCAAATCGATATCTGTGGTACAATCAAGGTAAACTCATAATTAGTCCTTCAAAAATGAACACGATCGACCTACAGTTAACGCAGTCCGATCCATTCACCAACCTCAAGGTGACGCTGCTGCTAGAATCACTCACATCCGGGGAAGTTGCCGCATCTGTCAGAGAGTTTCCCGACTGTCAAGTGAAAGCAGAAACACGAGAAGCGGCGATCGCACAAATTCAAGCTACCTTTTTAGAACGGCTCAAAAATATGGAAGCGATTTCATGGAACGTGCTGATTCAAGCTTCAGAACCAACCTGGATGAAATTTGCAGGTGTATTTAAAGACGATGCCGATTTTGTGGCAATTATGGAGTCAATTAGCACCGAACGAAACTCAGATGATGACTCAGAAATCGATCCTTCCTATTATCTGTAGAGGTAGATTTTTGTGTGTCGATATATTCTGGATACCGATTGCATTTCACTGATTCTATATAATCATCCCCAACTTACCACTAACGCAACAAAGCATCAAGTTGCTGTCACGATTGTCACACTTCAAGAACTCTTCAATGGCTGGGTTGGCAGGATTAACGATCCGTCCTTGGTGCATAACCTACCTGGACTTTATTCTCAACTTTGGACAACTGTAAAATATCTCCAAACTATTGAGGTGCTGGACTTTACACTCTTATGCTGATACTTGTCTCAAGAAACTGTTAAAAGATCACCCACCTCTGCGGAAAAATCGCTTGCAAAAAGATATGCGGATTGCCGCCATTGCCTTGTCCATCGGTGCTACCGTTATCACTCGCAATCAACGAGACTTTTGTCAAGTTCCGGGACTTTCGATCGAAGATTGGACGCTGTAGTGAGCCTGTGATGATGAATTGCTGATTTAAAGGCGATCGCCCTTCACACCAAATACCAAGCACTGCGATCATTGTACGAGTTGCGATCGCCCATCGCACATCAAGATCGATCGCCCTTTGTTGTTTCTGATGACCGATCGCCTAAAATGAAAGAGCGATCGCCCATAACTCAAGAACCACGGCACACCCTATGACCCTCAAAGAACTACTCCTGGAAGCAATCGAAGCTTTGCCCAGCACAAGGCTTGCCGAAGCCCTCAGCTTGATGAAATCTCTCTCCACCAAACCTTCTATCACATCTGCTAAATCCTTCCTCGCTCACCTCCAGACAATCGGCACTTGGTCAGGCGACGACTTCCAAGAATGTCTAGAAGCCGTCCAAAACTCACGCGGTGAAGCACAATTTGACTACAGCCCCAATCCCTTTGAATAATGTTTCTTCAAGGGCACCAACCATTGTAGCTATGCCCTACTAGGCAACACTCAAATACTCGATCGCCTTGCCAACCTTGGGGATGAGTCGATCGCCCGATCGCGCATCAAGAGCGATCGCCCTTCACACCAAATACCAAGCACTGCGATCATTCTACGAGTTGCGATCGCTTGAGTTAAAAAAGAGCGATCGCCATTAAAACGCGAGTTTAAAGGCTAAAATAAATGTATGTAATCTTAAATAAGCGATATGCCACTCAGCGAGCTTTTACCCACCGTCGATCAATTATCTCATCAAGATAAACTGCGACTAATTCACTTTCTCCTACTTGCAGTTGCCAAGGAAGAAGGATGCAGCCTAGAACCTGCTGAAGATACTAATTCAGAAAATTTACTTCTGAATCAACTAGCATCAACGAGTGCAGTTGTATGGTCTCCACAAGCCGATCGAGAATCAGTTCAAGCATTATCAGAACTTCTACTTGCCGCCCAAGAATCAGCTCATGCTTAATAGTCAGCGATTTCCATTTATAGAGCGAATTGATAGCCTTGGGCGATCGAGTATCATGCCATATTTGCCAATCATTCTCTCCAACGGCAGCAACTCCGTAGAAGTGATGGCATTGTTGGATACGGGTGCAAGTGTCAACGTTTTGCCTTATCAGATTGGTCTACAACTAGGAGCAACATGGGAACAGCAAACCGTTCCTATTCAATTGAGCGGGAATTTGGCTCACAGTGAGGCGCGGGGATTGGTGCTTTCGGGTACAGTTCCTCAGTTTTCGCCGCTCTTGCTTGCATTTGCTTGGACTCGTTCGACAGATGCACCTGTAATCCTTGGGCACCTCAACTTTTTCTCGGAGTTTAATGTCTGTTTTTTTCGTCACGAGTTAGCTTTTGAGGTTTACCCAAGGGAAAAATGAATTGTTTAAGCAATATGCGATCGCCCTTTCTTGTTTCTGACGACCGATCGCCTAAAATGAAAGCGTGATCGCCCTTCACACCAAATACCAAACACTGCGATCATTGTACGGAGTGCGATCGCCATCAAAACTCATAGCGATCGACACTCGTTATAATCAGAGTATCAATCCTCCACCAGATGCCGCGATGACTATCAAAGAACTCCTCATCCAAGAAATCGATAGCACCCCTGACGAACTGCTTGCGGATCTTCTCAGCTTGGTGCGATCGCTAAAATCCACTCCAAACCCCCAACTCAATACCTACGAACAACTGCTAGAACGTATCGACTACCTCGAAGCTATCATCGGCATCCGCAAAGGACTTGAAAGCTTCGATCGAGGTGAAGGAATTCCAGTCGATCGAGCTATGACAGCGCTACAGCAGCAGTTCAATATTCCTCCCCGTCTATGAGTTATCAAGTTCTAATTCAGCCACCTGCCTTTCAAGAAATTGAAACCGCCTACCGTTGGATGTGCGATTATCTGAGTGCTGATATCGCAAATCAGTGGTACTACGATATCCAAGACGCGATCGCATCCTTGCAGCAGTTTCCTTACCGTTGCTCAGTTGCACCCGAAGCGGCCATAATTGGTCGGGAAATTCGACAACTGTGGGTTGGTAAAGGAAGAAACTATCGGATTCTGTTTGTGGTGGAGAGCGATACTATTGCGATATTACATATTCGTCACCGCCGTCAAGCCCCTCTAGGTACTGAACCGCCAGAGTAATCCCATTAAATAGTCAATAAAGATCGATCGCCCTTCACACCAAATACCAAACACTGCGATGATTGTATGGAGTGCGATCGCCCTTCACACCAAATACCAAACACTGCGATGATTGTAAGAATGACTAACTAATGCAAGAACTTACGAACTTGGTATTCGCGGCTTTCGGCGATCGGCATTTGTAAATCCCCCATTTTCGTATCCAACTCATCGATTAGACTTTGTGGCACCGACTTCCACAACTCTTTAGTTTGCCAGCGAATCAACATCACCACCTCATTCTCCACCGGATCTACCCAAATTTCCTTACCCAGAAAACCTGGAAAATTTCTTAATCCAGCAGTCCAAACTTCCTCATCTCGCTGAATAAATGCTTCCCACTTTTCGTGAGGTACTTTAAATCTCAGCCACTCGATTACCATGTTATTTCCTCTTTGTAAATAGCTAATTTATAACCAAGGTGAAAAACCCGGTTTCTTCCAAAAATCCTCGATTTTTTTACAAATATTGACGCAGAAACCGGGTTTTTTGCCCTCGTTAACCATTGCCGATCGCAATTTTAACAACCACCTCTGTTCCCCGTCCAGGCTCAGAAACGTATTCCAATTTACCGCCATGTTTTTCTACTACTAAATGTCTGGATATTGACAAACCCAAACCCGTACTCGTACCAGGAGGTTTAGTGGTGAATAAAGGGTCAAAGATGCAGCCGAGGACTTCTTGCGTCATACCTGGCCCATTGTCGCTAATGGCGATCGCCACTTCGCTTTCCCCTACAACTTCAGTCCGGATCCGAATTTCGGGATTTGGCATTGAACCAGATAATCCGCGAGGCGATAAATGAGCATGGGTTGACATTATACCATATTTTTCGGAATTTTTTACCCCAGTTTCCAAAGCATCGATCGCATTTGTTAACAAGTGCATGAACACTTGATTGAGATGTCCAGGATAGCAATGGACTTGCGGCAAATCACCGTATTCTTTAACTAGAGAAATCCCAGTTCGTCCACCTTTAGCTTGCAGGCGATTTTGCAAAATCAGCAAAGTGCTATCCAAGCCCTCATGGATGTCTGCGGACTTCATTTCAGCTTCGTCGGTACGCGAAAACAGGCGGAGCGATCGCACAACATCCCGAATCCTTTCCGAACCCACTTGCATAGAGTTTAGCAGTTTAACTAAGTCTTTTTTCAGAAAATCTAAGTCTAATTCTTCTATGCAATCTTGAATTTCCGGCACAGGGTTAGGATAATATTTTTGGTAAAGTTCCACCAATTGTAACAGTTCTTCAGTATAACCTCTAGCGTGGCTGACATTACCAGAAATAAAACTAACTGGATTATTGATTTCGTGAGCGACTCCTGCCACCAACTGCCCCAGAGATGACATCTTTTCTGTCTGAATCAATTGAGTTTGAGTGCGCTGCAATACCCACAGCATTTGCTCCTGTTTTGCGGCTTGTTGTCGCAGGCATTCCTCAGATTCCTGCAAATCCGAGAGAGCTTTTTTCCTGTCTGTAATGTCCAATCCTACAAACACCGCCATACTACATTTTTGGTATTTTTGAGCGACAATTAAATAAGTTTTGTTTTCTCCTTTAACGCTGGCTGTTACTTCTTCAGATGTCGTTTTATCGGTGCTAGCAAAAAATTTGTATACTAAATCATTAAACTTAGAACTTGTTTCTAAAAAACCTACTTTTTGACCGATGAATATTTCAGCAGGCATTTGGTAAGCAGCGGCTAAATGGCGGTTTACTCCCAAGTAGCGCAAATCTGAACTTACCCAAGAAACTAATCCGGGTACGGCATCCAAGACGGCTTGAAGTTGCTCTTTAGCTTCTAAGAGTGCTGATTCTGCTACTTTGCGATCGGCGATATTGCGGGCGATCGCACAAGCGTATTTTTGACCACCGTATTCAAAATAATTGACTTGTACTTCTACAGGGAAAGATCCGCCTTCTTTGGTTTGATAAATCGCTTCAAAGGTGAGATTATTTTGTTGATTGACTTGACTACAGTCAGTCTGCCAATCTAGCAAGGATAACTGCGGATTAATGTGGCTAATTTTTAGTTGTTGCAGTTCTGACTGAGAGTAGCCGAGATTGCGACAAATAGCTTCATTGGCGTAGCATATTTGACCTTCTGAGGTAGTGAAAAAGACTAGATCGGCGCAGGTATCGAAGGCAATTTTAGTTAGGGGCGCGGCTGTTTCTAAGCAATCAGTTTTGACATCAGATGGTAATTGGCGATCGCAATTTGCTGAAGATATTTTAGCAGCCATCGATGAAGTAGATATAATTAAACCGGCGATCGCACCATCGGTATTTTTCCAAGGCTCAAATGCCCATTTTATGCCTTCGCAACCGCTAAATTCGGTTGGTTGGGCGATCGGTAAAGGCGATCGGGCTTCTACAAACTCGCTATATTCTATAACACCTGCCAAAATAGCGCCAACACTTTGGTGCCAATATTCCGGCAGATGAGGAAACAGTTCCCCATGAGACCGGCCGATGGCATCGCCACGCCTTAAGCCACAAACGGTTTCCCAGCGACTAGAAACAGATAGATAGCGCATTTCACAGTCTACCATTGCCACAGCGTCAGGGGAGTGTTCCACAAATCGCCGAAATTGCTCTTTACTTTCAGACACGGCTGCCTCTGTCGGTTGGTGGGTAACGAAGGTTTGACGGGAGGCATACCTTTCCAGTAACTGACTTTTTTGCTTAACTGGCCTAGTTTGCACGGTTTGGGAAGTCCTTTATATCTAGTTTGAAAAATTCAACACCGAAACGAGGTTTTTTGATAAAAATACTGCGTTAAGACCTTTAATTATGGTAGAAGCCCCCGGTTTAGTTGGTGAGGAGTGCGTAAGTCCTAAAAATTTTTGTTTTAAACCAAAAATGCTTTTTGCCCGATCGACTGGATTGCTCAACGCCCATAAAAGATGCCACCCATCATTGATATCATTTTTGATCGGGTGTGTCCATAGGTGTTAACAAAATTTTTCCTTAAACCGCGATACTCAAAGCTTGCTTACTGAACTTACGCAGAGATTTATTGAGACTCCGAGATGTCAATCAGACGAACTTGTGCGTAAATTCACTGATAAAATCCACTCTCCCTTTGCGTAACATTGCGGAATCTAGTCTTTCAGTCGTATTGCACGTCATCAAAACTACGAGTTTTTGCTGAAATTGAATACCATCTTGATCGATTACACTTTGATATAAAGTTCCATCCAGCAAACTCAGAATATGTTCAGTTTTATTACTGCGCTGGGCTGAAATAGTCGATCGATCCTGTGCCAAATTATCAGCTTCATTGATAATGATACAAATCCGCTCTAAATAAGTTGGTGGCACAAAATTTTCCACAGCATCATGGTCTAAGATAAAAATGACATAACCAAGGGGTACTAAAATTTCCTTAGCAACCGCTTGAGTCCAGGCAGTTTTGCCAGTTCCCGGTGCCCCGCTGACGAGAACAGCCAACTGATTTTGGTCAAAAATTGCCTGCTGAATAGTATCTGTAAAACTTTGAACATCCGCAGGAAATGTCCGAATTGGGTATTGACTATTAACCTGTCCGACGCGGCTTTTATATCCGCTAAGAATCACTGCCAAATTGTAAGTAGCTTTACTCAGAATCAGAGCAATATTTTGGGAAATTAGAGTATAGCGCCGCCTGCCCCTATCATAGCAGTCAATTTGCAACCAGCAGCCTTCCTGCGCCCAATAAGCATACACAGTCCCCAAGACTTCCAATCGTTCCCAGTTAATGAATCGATCCGGCGGATAATAAAAATTTCTCTCCATAAATAACTGGGTGATCGTATCTGGTTTTCCCAGCAAGTCCAGAATTTTGAAAATAGTAATTTCTTGGAGTTTATTGAGAACATAGTCGATGGGAATGCTGGCGCGACTGACTAATTGAACCACGGGTGTTTCGACCATCAAAACATCTTTGTAGCGATAATTTGGGTAGATTTGCTCTGGAGTAATGTAATTCCAAAATTCGTCAATTTCGTAGCGAGTATTTTCGGAGAATACATTTAAGATGTTTGCGAACCAACTATATTGATGTCGTCCCATTGCATCGGCAATATCGCTAGCTGCATCTAAGGTTTTTTGAGCTAGTTCCACAGGATCGCTAGAGGCCAAGTGTAGCAAATATTCCAAATCAAATTGCCGATACAGAGGTCGCCATCCCGATCCCAGTAGTCCTCGGTTTTGAGGATTATTTTGATTGAAGTTATTCCCCCGATCGCCTGTATATTCCGAACTCATTGCTTCAATTCCTTACTAATAAAATGTTATTATCTTTTTGCATCTACTGACTAATATTTAGATATTTTGCAGGAACAAAATCTACTAGCCAAACTCCATTATCTGAACAGTAAAATGTGTAGCTATCGCTGTGCATTGCTGCGGCATCTACACTCAAAATGGCTGGAATGCCGTGTCTTGAACCTACTCGGCGCGCGGTCTCAATTGCAGTTGACAAATGAACGTGATTGCGAGACATTTTGCTAATTCCTTCCTTGAGAATAGACTCGACTGCACCGATACTCGTTCCGTGATACAAAAAGTCAGGGGGAATTACGGGTTCTAATTGTAAGTCAATCTCTATACTGTGTCCTTGATTGGCTCGAATCAGAGTCCCTGTGGAGTCAAAGGAAAATCGTTGTTTATCGTTTTGGGCGACTACTTGTTTGAGTTCGGTAAGCTGAATGGGAAAGTTGTGCTTTTGGCAAGCATCTAGGAGTTTGCTGACAGGAACCCAGCCACCAGGAGCGAGTTGAATTCCGATGCGATCGGGTCTGTGTCGCAGGTATTTGCTGAGATATTTACTGATTTTTATTAATTGTGAATTATTCATATTATTGCTATAATTAGTTAGCTTTTTATTCCTCCAAAAAACGCAAAATTTAGATAGCGCCAGTGACATCCTACTTACGTCTAGCTTCACAGATAATTCTCCTTAAGCTGTTAGTTGAGTGTGTTAACGTAGTGCTATGGCACTCTCGAAGGATGACATATTACATTTATAATACAAAAGATGTACAAGGCTGTCAAGGTGTAGAATAAAATAATTTTACAGAAGTTGCTGCCGATCGCCAGATGCGGACGAGATTTCCAGCCCCGTAAACGATCGTTGATCTGACTCCAGACTAGGGGTGGCTACAGAGTTCCGATGAAAATGAAGGTTTACCAAGTATTGCACTCGCCGACGCGGGAAAAAACAGGGATAATGCGTGTAGGTGCGAATAAATCAGGTGCTAGCTGTCAGGGTAAAAAACAAGCAATGAATATCGAAAAACAGATTCAGGATCAAAAAGATTGCAAAAAACCCGATCGAGCCGATCGCTCTGGAAATATGAATATCACCAAAGCAATAGACTCATCACTTCAAGAACACTTAGATTTCAAAGGAGCGATCGACCGATCGACACTGGCGGTGAGGACAAATGGCAAAGGAATTATCAATTATGTCAGCGATCGAGTTTGCGAAATTTCTAAATATTCGCGAACTGAACTACTGGGCTACCACTTCGGCATCCTCCACTGGGAATATCAATCTTCAGAATTAATCAGAAATTTGCAGTCAACTTTGACAAAAGGTGAAATTTGGCAAGGAGAAGTTAAAACTTTAGCCAAAGATGGCAGTGATTATTGGGTACACGCGGTGATAGTTCCGTTCCTGGATTTTAAAGGAAAACCGTATCAGTATTTGGCGATCGGATTCGACATCACAGAGCGCAAAGCCGTTGAAGCACTTCAAGCCGAAGCCAACCGGGCCAAAGACGAATTTCTGGCGATCGCCTCCCACGAACTGCGATCGCCCCTCAGCGTCATTTTGGGATGGGTGCAGTTAGCCCGATCGCGGAAATTAAACGAAGGGATTACCAGTCGCGCTTTAGAAATCATCGAACGCAACGCCAAATTACAAAACCAGCAAATAGACAATATTCTCGATCTGTCGCGACTGCTGCGTGGCAAATTGCACCTCAACATCAGTCGAGTATATCTGCCATCAGCGATCGAATCTGCGATCGAAATTCTACGTCCTTTGGCAGATGCTAAAAACATCAACATCGTAAAAGTTGTCGATCCGGCGATCGGCTACATTTTGGCAGATGCAGCACGGTTACAGCAAATAGTCTGGAACCTACTTTCCAACGCCATCAAATTTACCCCAACATCGACGTCGGCGCTAATCCAAATTGCGATCGAGTCTAACCCGTCGGGCGCGCTGATTCTAGTCAGTGACAGTGGTTGCGGGATTGAACCCAAATTTCTGCCCTACCTTTTCGACTACTTCCGCCCCACAGATAGCTGGAATACCAAGGAGCAAAACCGCCTCGGTTTGGGACTCTCGATTGTACGCCAGTTGGTGGAACTGCACGGAGGGACTGTCTGGGCTTCGAGTCCCGGCATCGCTCAGGGGGCGACTTTTGGGGTGCAGCTACCTATTACCAACAGCAACAATGTACTAGACGATCGCAACAGTGCGATCGGTCAAATCGAAAATAGAGCCGAATCAGTTCCGAAATCTTTGGCCCGAAAGCAAGTAGTGGTAGTTGATGACAGCACCGCGATCGAAAATTTCCCGATCTCGACTGAAAATCAATTTGTCGATGAAAGCCGAGAATTACCGCTGTTACTGGTAGTAGAAGATAACTATTTTCTGTTGGTATACCTGCAAACTTTACTAACACCTCATTACCGAGTTGCTGTGGCCCGCGACGGAGTTGAAGGTTTAGAAGAAGCCAAAAGATTACTACCCAATTTAATTTTAAGCGACCAAATAATGCCCAGGCAAAACGGGTTGGATTTGCTGAAGGAAATTCGGAATACACCAGAATTGAATTCAACTCCGGTGATCTTTTTGACAGGGCGCACGGGGATGGAAGCTCGGATTGAGAGTTTGGATGCTGGTGCTGATGATTATATTTCTAAGCCTTTTGACGAAAGAGAATTGCTGGCGAGGGTAAAAAATTTGTTGCGATCGCACGCAGCAGAACAGCAGTTGGTAGCGCTCAACCGTCAGTTGCAGCAACAAAAACAGCAGTTAGAAACTGCGAATCAAACCTTACATTATTTAGCAAACTATGACAGTTTAACTGAGGTAAAAAATCGTCGGTGTTTTAATGAATATCTCGATACTGAATGGCGGCGTTTGGCGAGGGAAGAAGCGCCACTGTCTTTGATTATGTGCGATATCGATTATTTCAAACTTTACAATGATACTTATGGCCACCAAGCAGGGGATGAATGTTTGCGAAAAGTGGCTGGTGTTTTACGCAACGCAGTCAAGCGACCGGCTGATTTAGTGGCGCGTTATGGGGGCGAGGAATTTGTAGTAGTTTTGCCGAATACGGATGTTCAAGGTGCGGCGGTTGTTGCTGAATTTATTCGCGCCGAAGTGCTGGGTTTGCAGATAGTTCACGCTAAGTCTGCTGTTTGCGAATATGTCACGCTGAGTTTGGGTGTAGCTTGCTGCATTCCGACGCTGATCTTGCAGCCAGGGACTCTAATTGCGATCGCCGATGAGGCACTTTATCGAGCGAAAAGAACAGGACGCGATCGAGTCTCAGTTGCCACTTTTCAAGGATAATGGTTATCTGTTATCTGTTGACTGTTGACTGTTGACTGTGCAACGGGAACAGCTTGCAATTTCTTACAAGCTCAGTGGCGTTGATTCCCTGAGTTCCTGACATCAATTCGCGGCGCTAAAAAAGGTGTTTTTACCTATTGATTTTTTCGGGATTTCGGGTTATATTTTAGATAATGGGAGTGGTGACAAAAATAATTATTTTTGTCACCACTCCCATTATTAGAGTATAGCTTATTAGCTGGCCCATGTCAAGCTTTTTACCTGAAAAAAAAGGGCGATTTTTCAAGCTTTATTCAAAAAAAATAAAACCTAAAAAGCTGAGTGAAAAAGCAGCTTTATGAAATCTGAGTTCAATCCCATGATTGTAATTGTACAATCCAATGCTGCACAAAAGCGCTAATGCGATCGCGCCGAGTTTCAATAGCCTAACTTACTGTCGATCGAACATCCGAGTATTCCGCCGTGGCAATTGGCACAATCAGTATTTATTACTAAAAGCCTATTTCCCCCACACAAATCCATTGATTTGTTTTCCCTTGTCCAGATATATTTTAAGCCCCTTTAGTCGCCGTAAACTGCCTAAGTGCCGTTAACACTGGTATCTTGACAGTATGAAAGGAGCCATTGTATGATTGCAAAGCGATTTGCGGAGCCAAGCTGCACATTTTGCCAAATGGCATTGGTCTTTACAGAAAATCTATCCGTAAATTAGTGCTTCCAATCTATTGTGTAACACGTCCGGGAGATGGTAAGATTATCCGCGTAGATTAAATAACGAGAAAACGCAATGTCAAGTCTAGTCGAGTTTCAGATACCCTCCGCATTTACAGCTAATGAACTTCTAAACCATCCTGATTGGATAATAGATTTAACAGCAGAGGAGATTGCTGAAATAGATATTGCCTTGCGAGAACATTTAGGCTCAAATGTCGAATATCAAGACATAACTAAGAGCAAATTTCCTCTACCTTGTTTTTCAACAAAACTGTCTTATGTTCTTGATGTCATCGAAAATGGAATAGGGGCAGTTATACTACGAGGATTGCCTGTAGAGAAATATGAGCCTGTGGAATTAAAAAAATTATTGTGGGGTATCAGTCTGCATTTGGGCACAGCCATTGAACAGAGTAGTGGAGGAGAGTTGATTAATGAGATAAAGAACATGGGCTTGAAGATAGGAGACCCAAAGTCACGATATATCAATAGTAGGGGAGCCGCCGCTCTTCACACCGATGGGTGCGATCTGGTTATGATGCTATCCATAGCCGAGGCAGAATCAGGGGGCGAATCAGAGCTAGCTAGCTCAGTTGGTGTACATAATGAAATGCTAAAGCATTACCCTGACTTGCTAGAAGTTTTATATGAGCCGTTTTATTATAAGCTACCAAACTGGTATCAAGGCACGGAAAATTATTATCCATTACCGATATTCGCAAATTGTCAGGGCTATTTCGTTTGCACTTATATACGTTACTTGATTGAGGATGCTCAGAATTACACGAATGCTCCTCGTTTGACTGAGAAGCAGAGGCAGGCGCTTGATAAACTAGATGAAATTTATAATAGCCCCAAATTCAAATTAACTTTAAGACTGAAACCAGGAGATATGCTTCTGATGAATAACTTGCTTGTAGTACATGGTCGAAAAGAGTATACAGATGGAGCTACAAGCAAACGACATTTAATGCGAGTTTGGGTTTCTCATCCGAAAACTCGTCCTCTGCCACCAGAGTACAGCATACCTTATAGCAATACAGCACCTGGTTCTGTACGAGTAGGCAGCTTATTCGTCAAGTGGTGAGTTTGCAAGCAGATAAACGAAAGCAGGCGCACTGTTCAAGGGGAACAGGAAACGTCTGTTGTCAAAAAAAATTACAACACAACCCATGACTAACGTACTAGAATCACCACAGCAACAAACAAACTCACTATCAAATCTGATGCTGCTTTGCTTATTACTCGTAGGAGTATTTACCTTGTCTATAGCAGCCATCCTGACCAGATTTAGCGAACAGTATATCGGCCCTAATGCTACAGTTTTCAATCGCTTTTGGATAGGCACGGCTATATTTGGAATGTGGAGAGTGGGTAAGGCGATCGCTTCTCGATCCCCCAGAGATTCACCCACGCCAAATAACACTTATACAACTTCCGATATATTACTGCTAATACTATCAGCAACCGTAACTTCTATTTCCCATATTAGCTGGGTTTGGTCTCTGACTCTAACTAACGTTTCCAATGCAAATTTGCTCCATAATTTAACCCCTATTTTCGCTACTTTCGGGGGATGGCTGCTGTTTGGTCAGAGCTTTGATCGAAGATTTCTCATTGGTATGTTTTTAACTGTAGTGGGAGCGTTCGCCATTGGCATTCAAGACTTTCAAGTGGCTAACGAGCAACTTATCGGTGATGGTTTGGCCTTATTTTCTGCTGTTTTTTATGCAGGAAATTTTCTAGTAACGGAAAAATTGAGAGAAAAGTTTTCGACAACCAGCATACTATTTTGGTCGTGTTTTTTGAGAGTTTTTTTGACATTTCCAATCGTTTTATTTACAGAAAAACAAATTTTTCCCTCTTCTTTAGAGGGATGGATACCAGTTTTTTGCCTAGCTCTTTTCTGTCAAGTCATCGGTTCGGCAATTCTCGGTTATAGCCTAAAACAATTCTCATCTGGGTTTATTTCTCTGTTTCTACTGTTGGAGCCGATTATTACTACAACCCTTGCCTGGGTGATTTTTGGCGAACATTTAAGTTTCTTTAACTTATTGGCTTTTGTGGTAGTTTTGTTTGGTATATATATAGCTAAATCTGGTCGGGGATCTGAGAAGGAAGAGGCGAAATTAGTTCCCGATACTGTGGGTTGCCCTAACGAATGACTTTCTAGTCAGCACTGAACTCCTGTACAATACTTCTCTTAGCTAAGTCATCCAAATTTTACTGTTAACGGGACTTAAACAAATTTCGAGCCCAAACAAAACCCAAACCTTCTAGGTGTAAGGCAAATACGCCAGGATTATCTTGCAGCCAACGGACAAATCGATAAGATATGGTCGTAAGCTGTTCTCCATTTAAACCAGTAACTCGTGGCTGTCCGTGCGTCCGAAAGGCGAACTGGACGCTGAAACGGAAAACCTGATAATACTGACGCACCGACAGCCAGGAATTTAAATGCCGAACAGCTTAAGCCTCTATCCCGACATTTATCTACCGCAGTGCCATATTCCTACTGAGGGAGAGATTTCAGCAAAGTTTCCACACTAGCATTGTGGTCGATGAAGGAGAACAAATGTTTAAATAAGAGTTTGCCGTCTGCATCCAAAACAAACTGAGCCGGCAAAGGAGCTCCTAAAGCTTGACCGACTTGATAGGCGCGAAAAACCTGACAGCTAGGATCGCTCAACAGTGGCATTTTCAATCCTAAATCTCTAACCACAATCTGGCTTTGACGATCGTCGGTACTTGTCACCATCAATAATTCTATATTGCGATCGGCAAATTTTTCCCAGTTTTCATTCAAGGCTTTAATATGAGGAAAACAAAAGGGGCAATATTGCTTTTCAGTAAAAATCCGAGTGAAAGCCAGAACCACCGGCCTATCGCCGCGATAATTAGACAGCCGTACCAGTTTGCCATTAGTAATATCCGGCAATTCAAAATCTGGCGTCATCTGTCCCAAATTCAGAGAATTACTAGCAGGAACAGGCAATAAATTTTGGAAAAACCGCTGATTTAACAAGCCACTAAAATCACTAGAAGTCAGCATATTTCCTAATTGGGGAATTGGGAATTGGGAATTGGGAATTGGGAATTGGGAATTGGGAATTGGGAATTGGGAATTGGGAATTGGGAATTGGGAATTGGGAATTGGGACGGGTGCTCAAATTAACTCAAAACAAAGGGCGGGCACGGGGGCACCGCCCCTACAACTCAAAACTATCAAGTTAGATAGCAGCAAAGAATACTTTAGACTTGACTGGATCGGGAGTCATAGTCTTGTCACCGGGCTTCCAGCCAGCGGGACAAACTTCATCAGGGTGAGACTGAACGTACTGGATAGCTTGCAGAGTACGGAGAGTTTCATCCACGTTGCGGCCGAAGGCAAGGTTGTTGATAGTGGAGTGTTGGATGATACCTTCTTTGTCGATAATAAACAGACCTCTGAGGGCAATGCCTGCTTCTGGATCGAGGACGTTGTAGTCGGCACTAATGGTTTTTTTGATGTCGGCAACTAGAGGATAGTTGAGGTCGCCAACGCCACCAGATTTGCGGTCTGATTGTATCCAAGCTAGGTGAGAAAATTCGCTATCAACGGATACGCCGAGGATTTCGGTGTCGATTTTATTGAAGTCTTCAAAGCGATCGCTAAATGCTGTAATCTCAGTCGGGCAGACAAAAGTGAAGTCCAAGGGGTAGAAGAACAGGACTACATATTTTTTGCCTTTATAGTCCGACAGTTTAACTGTCTTGAATTCCTGATCGACTACGGCTGTTGCTGCGAAGTCGGGTGCAGGTTGACCAACGCGAAGACATTCACTACTCATAGATTTTGTTTACTGTTTTACGAACTGTTACAAATATATCATAGTCATAACGAGTACAACTACTTGTTGAAATCCTAATTAAAAACACGCTCTCAATTTTGAGAGCGTGTTTATTGTCATTACATTATGGCTCAGGCGGGATTTGAACCTGCGACCTTGGGCTTATGAGTCCCCTGCGCTAACCAACTGCGCCACTGAGCCAAAACCTGTTCACTATTTACTATCGTAGCACAGTATTGCGAGATAGGATAGATGCTTGACTACATTATTTGTAATCACTAGGAGTAAAAGTTATGAGTTTTGCTAATGTTTCAAAACCCATAACTTAAAACAAGTCCCTAGCGAGAAGCGCTGGAATCATCTTTTGGCAGAAAAGCCATAGGATTGACAGCTCCCGATCCGGCAGGATGAATTTCAAAGTGCAAGTGGGGCCCGGTACTAAAGCCAGTGCTGCCCATTTCCGAAATCTGTTCGCCTTGAGCGACTCTCTGACCCTTTTGCACCAAAATCCGGCTGTTGTGGGCATAGACAGTTTCAGAGCCGTCAGGATGGGTAATTTCCACCAGATAGCCATAACCACCGTCGTTCCACTGTGCATAGGTAACAACCCCGTCAGAGGCTGCCACAATCGGTGTGCCGATCGGACCTGCAATGTCAATACCCTTGTGCATCCGTCCCCAGCGCCAGCCGTAGCCAGAAGTGAAGACACCCTTAGCAGGCCAAACAAACCCATTAGCCGACTGCTGTTTTGAGCCGTTAGGTAGATAGGTATCAGGGCTAGAAAGCGGGGGCAATTCAGGAGAAACCATCTGTCCCAAAGAGGGATGACTGAGGGGGTCGTAACCCTGTGCGCCTAAAGGAGCAGTAGCCACCACAGGCCGATTATTGGAGGTCGGCATCAAGTTGATTGGTTCCGATTGGGCAGCGCGGGCAGCGTCAAAACGCTCTTGCTGCTGCTTCTGAACTTCCTCGCTCCACCCTCTCGACGGTGGTCTGCTGATTTCATTCTGCACCGTTCCACGGTACTCTGGGGTGTAGAGATAGGGATTGAGCTGTTCGTTGTCCTCAGACGGGTTGCCCGAAGCCACTTGGGTTTCTGAGTCTGCCGTTGGAGCTAGGGCAACTGAATTTGGCCCGATCGCATTTCGTTCTGCCCGATATTCCGATCGTAGTCGAACAACTTCTGCTCTTAATCGTTCAGCATAAGGGCTGAGTGCTTCGGCAGATTGAGTAGCAGCCGAGGACTCTGGTACAGCATTAGCGACATCAGTGGCTAAACCCTGGGTGCTGACAACTGGTGTCCAGTTAGCAGGCTGCGGGTATGCCGCCGTCAAGTTAGAGCTTGCAGTTGCAGTGGCTGCTGGCATTGGTAGCGCACTGGTATCAACAGCACCTGTGAAAGTTGGTTCGCCCTGAAGCTCCAACTTCCTAGGTTCGCTAATGGTTTGAGAAACTTGAGTTAGCGAAATGTTGTTAATTTGGGGAACCATCGGCGCTGAAATATTGTTCAGACCTTCCAAGTTCGCCAGGGGAGAGACAATCGGTACGGTTGGCGCGGATACTGTAACGCCAGAACCAGGTATTTCCGACGTAGACGAGCTGGGGTTCAAAGATGCGGGAACCGAAGCTGCCGAGAAGGAAGATGTAGAGTTAGATGCCTGAATAGAAGCGGATGCTTGCGCCCCTGAATTATTTAACCCAACTTGGGGAATTTTCAGTCGTTGATTAACATTCAGCAAATTGGGGTTGCCGAGCTTGTTGACGGAGATCAGGTCTTTTGCCTGTACACCCTGAGATTTGGCGATCGCACCTAGGGTATCTCCCGGACGCACACTGTACGACACATCCGTCTGTGCGGGTGTAGTACCCACTGAGGGAACTACCACAGCAGAGGGTAAACTGGGAGTTACCAGCGACTGTTCAATGGGTGAGGTTGCTTGACCCAACCCGGCATTGGGAATTACTGGAACCGTTGCAGAAGTAGAAGATGCCTGCGTCGGTGCTGGCGATTGCAAAGATACAGCAGATGTAGATAAACTCGTTTCTGACTCATAACCCAACTGGGTCTGACCCAATTCGGCTGTGCGGTTTTCCTGTTTTTTCAAACTGTCGATCGCCCCGTTGGCATTCTCCACGGCGATCGAATTTTGATCAGGTCTCGTCGTGGCGAGGGAATTCGCTGGTGTTGATTGCGGCCCTGACTGCACCACCGAACGAGAAGAAGGCTCGGAGCCTGTTAGGTCTAATTTTTGTTCAGGATTGACCACCGGCGCATACTCTGGTGCTGCGGCGGTGTTGCCAGCATTCTCTTGTGGCGAGATGACTTCCGTCGGCGGAATTGTCAGTTTTTGCCCTACTTGGAGTAAGGTATCGGATTTAATACCGTTGGCAGTTGCCAGTGCATTAGGCCCAACTGCATAGTCTTGAGATAACTCCCACAGAGTTTGTCCTGGCTGCACTTTAACCGCTAACCGTTTAGAAGATTCAGCGACTGGTGCGACTAGGGGAGCATCACCTACAGAGGTAGCGAGTTCGCTGACTGAGGCTGGCTGCACTTCAGCAGTGGGTTCTGGTGTCGGTGCGAGTTCAGATGCGCGAGCACTGTCCCCGGTTCTCGGCAGCAGGATGCCAGAAGCACCTACCGATATTGCCAGCCCGATCGTGGCGAGAGAGCGAAAGGAGCCAGTGCTTAGCGTTGTCTGTTTTGACTGCTCCGTAGAGCTGTCTCTGTCGATTTCACTAGCCTTAACAGGCTGGTTTTTGGGATATATTCGTTTCAAAAAAACGACCTCCTACTGAAAAGCGCTAACTGTCCTTGGAAACACACAAGGGATTGCATGACAACGATTTCAACCAACAAGCAAAAATATTCTGATTGTTGATAGCTATCATGCTTAAGCAAGATTACCTTGATTTTGAAATTTAGACAAGCTCGCACAGTCACAAAAATTCAAATATCCGGTAAAACTTGCTGCAATAACACCCTAAAACCCTTACACGGTAATAGCTAGAACAAATAAATAAAATATTGGTTCTGGCATGGCTAAGAGTGTCATGCTTGATGATCGGACTCTAGCCTAATTTTCCAAATACTTACAACCGTATATTTACTAGATATAGCGCCTCTATGTGATCTAAGTACGGTCTAGCGCGCTATATCGGTAACAAGCTCAGTTTTGGTGGTTGAATCATCCTTGAAGTAATTTGGTATTGTTGATCACAATCTCTTTTTGGATAAATAAGAATCTATCAATTTTGGCTATTTAGAATCTCGCAGCTTTGATACAAATTTCTTATCTTTTGATCAAGATTTCCTAAAGGTATACAGCTATTAGATATCTATATGTGTATGTGTCGATAGTTGCTTATCCGAGTTCGCCCAACTGTCGTTTTGCTTCAAATAAGCCAACAGCAGCGCTGACCGAAAGGTTTAAACTCCTTACTCCTGGCTCGCTCATGGGAATAACAACGGTGGCATCGCAGGCATCCAAAACGAATTGAGGAATGCCGACAGTTTCCGAGCCAAACATCAGCCAGTCGGTAGTTTGAAATTGAAATTGCGTGTAACTGCATCGCCCGCCAGTGGTGAATCCGATCGTCCGCCCGCCACGTTGCTGCTGAATCGCCGAAAAAGCTGCTAAATCTTCGTGACAGTGGAGCTTGACATAAGGCCAGTAATCTAAACCGGCTCGTTTGAGGTAGCGATCGCTAATTTCAAACCCCAGTGGGCCGACTAAATGCAATTCAGTGCTTGTAGCAGCGCAAGTGCGGGCGATATTACCAGTATTGGGGGGGATTTGGGGGTGAATCAAGACAAGTTGGGGCATGAAGCTATGGAAGAAGAAAGTTCGGCAACGGATTTTGTAACGGATTTAACGGAGGTCAATCAGAAGGAAACAGCTATTGGGAAATGTCGAAATCTACCTTTGGGTAGATACGACTCATAGCTTTTATTTATAACCCGTGTCGGACGCGATTGATTAAATATTCTGATTTGTTTTGCAATGCTACTTTTCAAGCAGCTAGCTGGGCGCACAAATTATCTTCGAGCTCCCATTCCTGGTGAGCCATCCCATTAATTCCTTGCAGAATAATACTGCGGGTGTCCAAACCACTCTCATGCAGTTTCAACCACTGCTGGGCGGTGTTGCCTTCGCGTAGAATCTTTTTGAGCGGCAACAGAAAGCAGCTAAAGCCACGTTTTTTGGCAAAGGGCCAGACTTGCTGATAAATTTCCTCAATCCAATCTCGTGCGAGAATCGTTCTGCCATCTTGCCAGTGAATCAGTTCGGCATCCAAACTTTGCCGGGATGCAGCAATTTCGTTAGCGTCTGTCAGGGCTACTAAGTCTTGGTTACGGGTAGCCGCTGGCAAGGTGCTGAGTTCCAATGGGTCTAAGCTGGGGTCTTCCATCATCTGCCAAATCCGAGCTTCTAACAAGGCAGTGATGGCCAACAGGGCAAGAGGATTGACTTCTAGGTCACAAATTCTCAGTTCGAGGCGATTCAGACAGTAGGGGCGTCGATCGCCATTTGGCCGCACAGCAGACCACAGGTGGCGGACGTTTTGCATACTGCCAAGTTCTAGCTGTTCTTCAGTCCACTGGATGTAATGCTTGTGACTTTCAAACAGGGGGACGATGGCTGGAGTTTTGGGAAACAAACCCCAGCGGGTGGAATGATAGCCCGTGACTTCACCGTCGAGGAAGGGGGAAGAGGCGCTCAATGCAAGGTAGAGGGGTGCTTCGACGCGGGCGAGGCGAATTGCCCGCATCAGCAGTTCTGGTTGGGAGATGCCGATGTTGATGTGAATGCTGGCGGTGACGACTTTGGTGCCGTAGGTTTGCTCGATGTAGGTGTGGTAGGGGTTGTTGGGGTCCGATCGATAAAAGCGATCGCTTCCTCCGAGAGATAGGGTACTTCCTGGGAGCAAAGTGTAGTCGCCCAATTGTTTGAGATACTGTCGCAGCCTGACTCGTGGCTTGACTAGGGCACACAGCAGGCGATCGTAGCTGCACATGGGGGCAGTCGTGTACTCCACATTACGACTATCAGGCTCGCGCACAAATCCCTCTAGATCGGCGACTATGCGATCGGAGAGACCGACAACATCACCTTCGGGCGTGCCGGTATACATTTCTACTTCAAAACCTTTTGATAGCAGCACGTTTGTTCCTCAGCTAAGTTGAGCGCTACTTTCTAGTATCTCAAAAATTGACCAATTAAGACTATCTTCCACAAGGCGGAGTTATAGAAGAAGGAAGAAGGAAGAAGGAAGAAGGAAGAAGGAAGAAGGAAAATCCAATAATAGTCATAGTTTCAGCGATCAAGAACGGTCAATCGATTTGAGATTTTAGATTGACCCCACGGATCAATTCGGGGGCTTGAGGATTTTCGATTTGAGATTTTGGATTGATTCCACGGATCAATCCGGGGGCTTGTACCACCTTTGAAATTTTTGGTCAATAAACAAATTGCAATTCCGTAGGAAATCTTGCTTCTTCGGGTTCTGGATTGTAGATATAATCGCAGTCAAAACGCAAAGCTTGAACGTGGCGACTGATAGAAAATCCACAGTTACTCACCATTTCTGTAGTAAAAGTTGCTGTTACTAATTCAATTAATTTTTTATAGGCAATATCAGGCTGTTGAACGTAATAGGCGCGCCTCGCAAAAAAGATTTTTTCATCTTTCGGTACAATTATACCGTTGATTTTGTGTGCGTGTTGAATCGGCTTGATGTAGGTTTCAATAAACTGCCACTGATTTTTTTGTAGTCTCGCCAATCGTTCGTGTTGCAACCAGGTCATTTGAAATACAATTTTAATAAATTCAAAACCCAAAATGTAGTTAAAAACATTATTGCGTTCCTCTGTACTCAAGACGAAGCGCAGTGCAGATTCTAAATATTGGTCGTTTTGCCCGCGCACTTGTTGAGCGGAGTGGATGTAAAATTGTTTGATGTAGCTTCTTAAATCAGATTCGTTTAATTCTTTTTTTACTCGGAACCTGGTTAGATACTCTTTGACTCGGTGCAGAGTATCTACGTCTTCAAACATTTTTGAAACTAAGCCGTCGGCGGTGTAGTTATCTAAAAATTCCGCTTGCAAGTCGGGAGTGGACGCGCACAATATGTAACAGAGGGACAATAGGTAACGACGCTGGTTCCAAGGCAGGCTTTGGGCCCAATCTTTAGCTTCTACAGGAAGCTGCCCTAGGATGGTATCTGTATGTCGGTGTTGAGAAAGGTCGGCATCATATTTATTTTTTTCTTTAATCATTGCCTGGAACCTTGATGATTAAGTAGAGGTGGTAATGTATCGCAGACGAGGGGAAGGGACAGGAATGATGGAGAGATGCACTTACTGATTATTTTTTTATTATTGATTCTAGTATATATCTCGCTCTGGCTGCGTTACGTGATCTATCTCACATTTTTTATGGTTAAAAATCACAAATTTTCGGTGTTGCGATCGCGTCTTGAGCAGGGCGAGTGTCACACAAACAACTTATTCCCGTCACGATAGTATCTGCGAGTTTAGTTGAACAGTGGTTAAATTGAATTGATGTGCGATCGCGCCCCGTAGCTCAGTAGTTGTGCCAACTTATACTGGTACTGTGTTTTTTCCAGGGAGATACATTGTCAGGAGACTGGTGATTGGAGGATCTTACAGCCCGATCGCACTTGAACAGGCAGGATGCCTGTTCCACAAGAATTATGGGAGATGTCTAATCTACAATATAATAAACCCGCCCCGGCCACGATATTATAGTCGATCTGATTCCTTGTCATTGCGAGGAACGTTAGCGAAGCGATCCGTTCACCGAAGGCGTTCCCGTTCCCCGCAGGGGTTCCCGAAGGGTAGGGTAGGAAAGCAATCCCAATAAAATGTGTAATTCCTGATAAAATTCAGCAATCCTGTTGATATTGCAGCGCTAAATCTTCAATCAGTTCCACCATTGCGCGAACCATAGGCATTTTAGTGAGAATTTCGATCCAATACCACTGTCCGTTGGGATTGAGTTCGATAAAATAGAGCGTATCATCATCGTCACGAATGATGTCGAATGCACCAAAATTCAGACCAAACTCGTCGAGCATTTGATGAAGTTTGTTGAGATAGTCGATCGGCAATTTGTCGGGAACATGAACGAGTTTATCTGGTTCGGTGACGCGCCAATCTAAGGTCACATCTGCATCGTTGGTATGTTTGGCATCAATCCGACAGACAAAATCATGCTTACCAATTAATGTAACGCGATATTCTGCTTTCTTTTGAATGCGTTTTTGAATAAAAACAGGCGCTAATCGAATACTGTCTCGAAATTCCTCAAGTGTTTCTACATCGATCGGGCGAGTATAGCAAGCGTACTGCTTTTCATCATGTAAAAAACCAGAGTAGCGCATCGGTTTGACAATGCACTTTCCCTGTTGTGTCACAAAGTTGCAAGCAGCATCGTAGGAATTGGTGACGAGTGTTGGAGGGATGGTAATTCCTAGCTTGTGAGCAATTGGAATCTGATTGATTCGGTGAGATGGCAATCTAATTTTGTAGTAGTTATTGACCCATCTAGCTTTGGGATAGAGTCCAGAAATAGAATACATTAAAGATTCTGTTTCTTCTTGACAATACTTGATTGCCCAATCATCATTAACTTCTGGATAAACTTGATAATCCTGTGGTTTTCGCCACCAAATTACGCCAATATCTTGAACTTCTTTCAAGGAGTCTTCAAAGGACAAAAAAGTTTGACTGGGATTGCCAGAAGCTTGCCATTCATAAAAATAATGACTTTTTTGAATAAAACTTTCTGAATTTAATCTAATTGCTCGAATATTTGATTGTTGCAATTCGTTGATAATAACATCCGCATGAATATCAGTCTCGGAAGTCACGATTAAAATGTCGGTCATAACTAAATCAATTGAAATAAAGTTGACAATGAAAGACCTGTAGTATAAGGATTTATACAGGCCTTTCAAAAAATGAAAGTAAAATCAAAAAATCTATTGTCCAGAAGAAGCTTTAGTCATCTTCTTGCTGGTCGTCATCATTAGCATCAAACTGCTTATAAGTGGAGCCGTTATTAGTACACCAAGAGTTGCTCATGGAGGTGATGTTGGAAGTCTGTGTGGTCGGATCGTAGCTAAACGTTTCCTCGGCGGTGATGCCGTACTTGGGTAAGATGCTCAGGTGCATCATCAAAGGATTTGCTTTTTTGTCGAGAGCGATCTGGGTAGTCGTCATAACTTGATTTTTATTGAGTGATGGTTTCACACTAACCACAATACAACTTGCACATTGATTTGTATAGTCGAATAAAGTCGAATAAAGTCGGATAATACAGAAATTTTTAAGAGCGATTCAACCGTTTTTGTATTTAAGGCGAAAATAGTCGGATCTAGACGGTTATAATTTTATTGTTGCGAGGTTGTGAGGAAACCTGATGAACGTTCAAGAAGCACTGGCTTTTGCAGATGAAGTGGTCTTTGCGAAAACTGGCAAGCATTTAGATGATATGCAAGTTGGGGTGATTGAGGGCGTTCTGAAGCGACAAAAGTACGGCGATATTGCTCAAGGGCTGAATTGTACTGAGGGTTATGCTAAAGATGTGGGCTACGAGCTCTGGGAGTTGTTCTCTGATGCTTTCGGAGAAGATGTTAATAAATTAAATTTGCGATCGGTATTATTACGGAAAGGGATTGTTAATAGTCACAATTTCACTATCTTTAATAATGGTAATGTCGCTCGTGGTCATGTAATCGGAACGGTGAATATCTGCACATCACAGGAAGAGTCGCCTGAGTTTTTGCGGGGAAAGCAGCGGGCGAAAATGGAGGCGATCCAACGTTTGCAAGCAGTAGGTTTGAGCGATGAGCAAATCGCGCAATGCTTGGATCTGACGCTAGAAGAGATTCGACAAGTCAATTTGACAGAATAAGTAGGTTGCTCTAATTAAACGTAAAACGCTTTTCTGTTAGATACCCAAATTCTTTAAGCAGTCGGGTATCTCGGTGTGCTGTTTTTTGAGGAAATCAGCTATAACTGAAATCTTGCACCAATGTCAATAAAGGGATTTTCGATGGGGGAGGGCGGGTTTGCTTAACCTGTCTGCAAGCTTTAAGGCTAATGGCGAACCCGCCCCTTGTATATTGAAAGAGGTGCATTTAAATTTACCGTTGGGGGCGGGCGGGTTTATTGAGATTGTTGATTCTTCTTATATATTGTTGGTGAACCCGCCCCTACAGCTAATTGAGGATGGTGTAAGATCTCAGTTATAATTGAAATCAGTCAAGACAGCTTAATTTTCAGTTTATGAATTCCCGGTGTGGCGGAACATTAGAAAAAATGTCCATCGTCATACCGAGTGGCAAATCCTTAGATGTTTTGATCCTCATTGCCAGATAGATTGAGTCATTTCAGTGCTAGGAAAAGGAAAGATTACCATGAGATTCATTAACCCCAAAACCGACTTTGCATTCAAAAAGATTTTCGGTTCTAACGAAAGCAAACCAATTTTAATCAGCTTTCTGAATGCCATGATTTATGGTGGAAATTCCACCATCACCGACTTAGAAATTATCGATCCGTATTTACCATCCAAAGTCTCTTATCTCAAAGACTCTTACCTGGATGTTCAAGCAAAACTTGCAGGAGGCCAAACTGTAATTATTGAGATGCAAGTGTTAAATGTGGCATCTTTTGCAAAACGAGTTGTCTACAATACGGCCAAAGCTTACTCAACTCAACTGTTTCGCGGTCAAGGCTACTCTAAATTAAAGCCAGTAATTGCTTTGACAATTACTGACTTTGAAATGTTTGACCATGACCAAGAAGTAATTTCTCACTTCGTGTTCAAGGAGAAAGAACGTTTATTTGAGTATCCAGATCCAGGGATGGAAATGATATTTATTGAATTACCGAAATTCAATAAACAATTGGATGAGTTGGAAACTTTGACTGACAAATGGATTTATTTTATGAAAAATGCTCCCAGTTTGGAAGTAGTGCCGTCCACAATGGAAGCGGTCACCGAAATACAGCAAGCTTTTGCGATTGCTAATGAAACTAACTTGAATGCTGAAGAGTTGAAAGATTTAGAAGATCGCGAGAGGTATATTCTGGATCAGCAGGGTGTCTTGCTCAAGGGTATTGAAGAAGGACTCGCGCAAGGAATACAGCAAGGAATAAAGCAAGGAATGCAGCAAGGAATGCAGCAAGGAATGAGAGAAAAAGCTCTAGAAATTGCTAGGCAACTTCTCAATGTTCTTGATAATCAAACAATTAGTCAAACTACTGGTTTGAGTGTTGAAGATATCCAAAATTTGCGATCGGAATGAAAGGAGGGGAAAAAGCCCGATCGCCCTAACAATCATATTAAGCAAAAAATAGAAGACCCAATACCCAATACCCAATACCCCATGCCCCATGCCCAATGCCCCATGCCCAATACCCGTAGACTATTATGAGCACTCAACCAAACTTGATATCATGTATATTTCTCCTGACCAAGACCAAAAAATTCGATCGACCATGCGAGAGTGCGGTCAACTAGCCCAAAAACTTGCAGCAGAACCCTTTGAAGTTTCCGAGAAAGGGCCCGATGACTATGTGACCAGTATCGATCGCCTCCTAGACCAACAGCTATTAACAGCATTTTCTGCGTTGTTTCCTGAAGACGGTATAATTACTGAGGAAAATGTGGCTTCTAGAGCAGCATACTTAGGTAATTACCGACGGCTTTGGTGCATTGACCCCATTGACGGCACCGCAGAATTTATTCAGGGACAACTCCACTACGCCGTGATGGTAGGACTGCTGCAAAATGGGGAACCGATCGCAGGCTGGATCTATGCCCCGGCTTTTGACCAAATGTACTTTGGGGGGAAAGATTGGGGATTGTTCCAAACCCTTGGAGACTCGAAACCGTCTCCGATCGCCATTCACAAACCTCCTGCCCCGACAGCAGATCGTTGTAAAATTATTTTGGGAGACAAAGACCAGAAAAACTATGGTCTGGCGATCGCTCAAATGATACCCGGTGTCGAGTTTTATTCCCTCGGCAGCTTTGGCTTAAAAGTTCTCGAAGTCATTAGCGGTCGAGCCTGTTTGTACCTCTACTTCAACGGTAGGGTCAAAGTGTGGGATACCGCAGGCCCTCTAGCCCTAGCAAAAGCCGCCGGATTAGTCTGCTGCGACTTGCAAGGTCAACCTCTGAGGTGGACACCCGATGCCCTCGATCGGTCAACTCTGGCCCACTCTCAGACGATCGCGATCGGTCGGCCGGAGTACATAGAATCTCTGTTGGCGAAAGTTCGCATAGCAGTGGAAGGGTCGTAAACCCGTTGAGTTTGAAAGAATCTGTGGATTTTGCGTGAACCGCGCCTCAGCGCCCTTATGATCAATTAAAGGAACAATAGATGATTTTTTTTCAAGCAGCGATCGTTCCCTAGCTGTTGACTATCGCCTAATCATATTTCCCACCTCAGCGAATTTGCATGAAGACAGAAGCTTTCAGTGAGCTTTTCCCCCTGTTTAAGGGTGCTAACCCAGAAACCTTGGGAGGGCTACTATCAAATGCCGTCAAACACGAGTATCCCGCAGGTAGAGCCGTTTTGATGGAAGATTCCTGGGGTAACGCTATTTACTTTGTAGTGTCCGGGTGGGTCAAAGTTCGGCACCTGTCTGGCGATCGAGCCATATCGATGGCTATTTTGGGTAGGGGTGCATTCTTCGGCGAAATGGCGATTCTTGACGAATCTCCGCGATCGAATGACGTACTTGCTTTATCACCCGTGCGACTAATCAGCGTTACCGCCCAGCGATTTATCCAAACCCTGTTCAAAGATCCGCAATTGCACCACCGAATGCTGCAACTGATGGTACGGCGACTCCGCCAAACAAATCTCCGCTATCAACTCCGCAACCGCCAACCAGCAGTTAAACTAGCAAATACCTTAGTCGAGCTGGCAGAAAACTATGGTCAGAAAACTGCACAAGGCAAAGATATCTTTAATATCCCTTATCAAGACTTAGCTGATGTGACAGAGATCGGCATAGATGAAACCAGCAAAATTATGGAAAAACTGGATAGCAAAGGCTGGATCGGTGTCGATCCAGAACGCCAAACTATCCATTTGATCAACCTCAAGCACTTGATTAATTTAGCAAGTCAATGATTGATTTCACCTCTTTGGATACCTCGTCCGTTGCTACGAACCTGCCAATGCAACTAACAGCACCGACAATTGAATATTCGGTGGCAATGCCCAATCCTGAATCTCACCTGTTTGAAGTGACTTTGCGCGTGCAAGGTTGGTCAGAGTCGGTGATGGATTTGAAAATGCCGGTCTGGACTCCCGGTTCTTACTTGGTTCGAGAGTATGCCAAACACCTGCAAGATTTTCGATCGACCACTGTGGGCGATCGATCTTTATCTTGGAGCAAAACTAGCAAGAATCACTGGCAAATCGAGACTGATTCAGTTTCGGATATAACGGTTAACTACCGGATTTTTGCTAACGAACTGACAGTGCGAACTAATCATTTAGATTCCACTCACGGTTATTTCAATCCAGCAGCTCTATGCTTTTTCTTGCCGGGATTTGAGCGCAATTGTTACACTATAAAAGTTGTGCCACATCGACCGGAATGGCGAATTGTCACTACTTTGCCAGCAGTTTCCGGGCAAGAAAATACTTTCGCTGCTGCGGATTTTGACACTCTCGTAGATACTCCTTTTGAGATTGGCTATCACGATTCATACGATTTTGAAGTGATGGGAAAAACCCATCAGCTAGTGATTTGGGGGAAAGGCAATTTAGAATCGGAGTCGGTGATTCGAGACATCCAAAAAGTGATCGAAGTCGAGGCCAAAATGTTCGGTGGCTTGCCCTACGAGCGTTATGTATTTTTGCTACATTTGTCGGGGTCTGGTTTTGGGGGTTTGGAACACAAGGATAGTTGCACTCTGAATTATCCGCGTTTTGGTTTTCGGAATAGGGACAAGTACGATCGCTTTATTCAGTTGGTGGCTCATGAGTTTTTTCACCTCTGGAATGTCAAGCGCATCCGACCGAAAGCTCTAGAATTATTTGATTACGAACAAGAAAATTATACTCCTTCTTTGTGGTTTTCCGAAGGTACGACCAGTTATTACGATTTAGTAATTCCTTTTCGATCAGGTCTCTACGGTGTGAAGGGTTTCTTACATGGTCTGGGTAAGGAAATCACTCGATTGCAGACGACTCCGGGGCGCAACGTGCAATCTGCTAGTGAGTCGAGTTGGGATACTTGGATTAAGCTTTACCGCAGGGATAGTAATAGCGATAATTCGCAAATTTCTTATTACTTGAAAGGGGAATTAGTTTCGTTTTTGTTGGATTTGTTGATTCGGGCAAAACACGGCAATGAGCGATCGCTTGATGATGTGATGCGTTTGATGTGGGAGCAATTTGGTCAGCCTAATTTTGCTCAAAATAACGGGTCAAATAAATATGGAAGTGATGCAATAACTGGGATTAATTCATTACCATCAGAAATTGGTTTTACTCCAGAACAGTTACAATCTGTAATTGAATCTGTTGCTGACATCGATTTGAGTGACTTTTTGGCGCGCTATATTGACGGGACGGATGAGTTGCCTTATGACAAATATCTGGAACCTTTTGGACTGCAAATTGCGATCGATGAAACTAGCGAAATCCCTAGCCTGGGTTGGACTTTGGGAGTGGAAAACGGACGGGAAATGGTTAAATTTGTCGAAGTTGGAGCTCCCGCACAGTTGGCGGGAATTGACGCTGGGGACGAGTTACTGGCGATCGACGGTTTTCGGGTAAATTCAGAACAAGCGGGGGATAGGTTGAAGGATTATCGGTCTGGAGACGCGATCGAGGTGACAGTCTTTCACCAAGACGAACTGCGGACTTGTCGCGTTACTCTGGCCCCGCCACGGCCTGGCCGTTATCAGATTGTCCCAGTGGAACAGCCAAGTTCTATTCAGAAACAAAACTTTACTGGATGGCTGGGAGTTCCTCTATCGAAACTGTGACATGATTATTAGTAGTTATTTGTTAGTAGTTATTTGTTAGTTGGCCGTTGACAGTTGACAGTTGACAGTTGGCAGTTGACCTTTGTTGTTCTAACAAATAACAATTAACAAATAACAATTAACAAATAACAATTACCAATTCCCAATTACCAATTACCAATTCCCAATTCCCAATTACCCATTACCAATTACCCATTTTTTTATGCAAACCCCACCTCCTCCATCCATTACGCCCCGCCAGATGAACTTGTTGAGAATTGTTGCTTCTATGGCATGGGCTGACGGAGAATTAGCAACAGAAGAAGTCAATTTAATGCTTAATCGCTTTTGCGGTTTGTTTGCCGCCGATATGGATGGGCAACAATTGCAACAAGAACTCCGCGACTACGTTATGCAAAATATTCCTCTTGATGAGTTGATTCACCAACTAGAAAGTCAGGAGGAAAAGGAATTGGTGCTGCAACTCGGCTATGAAGTGATTGCATCTAGTTCTCGCACTCCCGATGAACCCAAAATTAATGCTGAAGAAGCCGCAGCTTATCAAAAATTAGTGCAGTTGCTGAATCTGCCAGAGGATGCTGTCAAGCGGATTGAAGCGGAAGCATCGGCGGCATCTACTTCGGAGGGAATTGTAGAGAAGATGGCTCATAAATTAGAACATTTTATTAAGGGCTAATTTAGGATTTGCCTTTTCCGAACAGGCAAGATGCCTGTTCCACAAAGATTGAATTTGATTGTGGAACAGGCATCTTGCCTGTTCTTAAGAATGGTACAAAATATGAGTTATATCTGAAATATTGTACCATTCTGAATAAGCCTTTCAAGGGCGGGCAGGATGCCCACCCCACAATCAAATTGACTTTTTGTGGAACAGGCATCTTGCCTGTTAATCGAGAATGCGTTATTAATGCGGTAACTTGCTCAAAGCGTGCCAACCTTTAAAGCCGACAATTCCATCGGGTGATAAACCCTTATTGGTTTGGAACTGTATCACTGCTACTTTTGTCATTGTCCCAAAGAATCCGTCCACAAAACCGAAATAGTATCCATTCAATTTCAAGACATTCTGAAGAACTTTGACAGCATTACCTGAACTACCATTCATCAGAATCGGCATATTCACAGGTGCACCAGAGTATAGTGCTTGCCAAGTTATAGAACCGACAACTCCATCTTCTGTTAAAAAGACACGGTGCTGATAGCTTTTGACGGCGCTTTGAACTTGGATGCCGAAAATACCATCAATCAAACCGAAATAATATCCCCAATGAAATAGAAGCTGTTCTAGTTCCTTGACAGCTTGACCTGTAGAACCAAGCTGTAAAGTGGGTTTGACTAATCCAGATGATTGAGTAATTGTAAGAGTTGATTCAGAAGTAGGATCAGCGACGAGAGTCATAGCTTGATTATTGAGGCTTGTTTGTTCTGTGTACATGATGGAATTCCTCTGTGCGTTTGAGTGTTTGCATTTGATATTTCAGGTATAACTAATCGGTTTTGTGGTTGCACAGTCGCTTTTTATAGTGACACTTATGTGTGCTACCACATTTGAGTGTCACTCATTTGAGTTTCATTCATCTAGACTGATAAAATTCCTGCAAAGCCGGGATTAAATACTGTGTCAAAGTAAAGGCGTCTACTCCTAACTCTGTCCGTTCTTTTGCCGCCATTATTCCGGCTCTAGCGTGCCACCAAACTGCTGTTTCTACGACTGATTTTGGGGGAGATTTGCGGCCGATCCTCTTCGAGGGCTTCGCTAACGCACTTGCGATCAAACCACCCAACAAACCCGTTAGAACGTCCCCACTGCCACCTCTAGCTAAGGCTGGGGTACTTTCGGGGTTGAGGTAAGTGATGGTACGTGAACCGTAGCTATCCCGTAGGGAATCGCCCTCATCGACAAAACCAATGCAAACTCTGGCTCCTTTCAGCAATACGACAGCACCTGTGAGCTGAGCTGCTTGTTGTGTTACGGTAATGCGATCGCCCATTTTGTCGGCTAATTCGGGAAATAAACGCTTGAATTCCCCTGGATGAGGCGCGATCACAGTTAATGCTGAGCGTTCCGACAAAATGGGAACAGTGCCAAGTTGAGCGAGGATATTTAAACCGTCGGCATCTAGAATTAAAGGTCGATCGCACTCCAATACAGATTCTACCGCAATCGCCGCTTCCAAAGTCAGACCAGGCCCGCACGCGATCGCATCATAGACACCCAGATCAATTGCTACTGGTAAATCCTTAATTGCACCACTGCGCGTTTCTGGACATCCGATGACTAAAGCCTCTGGTAACTGACTGCTCAACATCGGTTTAATCGATTCAGGCACAGCAATTGACAACATTCCCACGCCACTTGCTCTTGCTCCCAATGCTGCCAAAATTGCGGCTCCGGTGTACTTGTCAGAACCTGCGATAATTAGTAGATGACCGTTGGTGTATTTATGAGCAATTGGCGATCGGGGTAATGGCAAAGACTGAATTGCAGATGCTTTGGTAATCCGTTGTACTGCCGGAAAATCGCCCAATATCGCCACAATATCTGCCAAGGGAATATCAAAATCAATCAACTCCGATGTGCCGAGATATTCTAATGCTTGGTCTTGCAAAAATGCCAACTTCCACAAACCCAAACACAATGTATGAGTAGCTCGAATTGCCGTCCCCAAAACTTCTCCCGTATCAGTATGAATTCCCGACGGAATGTCAATACTAAAAACAGGTTTATTTAACTGGTTTATTTCATCTATCGCAGTGCTAACAGGATGAGAAATTTCGCGTTCTAAGCCAAATCCAAATAAACCATCTATGAAGAAATCGCAGTTTTTCAACGGTTCAATTGTGTCAAAAAAAGGAATAGTTAAAGAACGTAGATACTGAGCGTGACAGCCTGTTAACTCTTTCAGTTTAGAAAAGGGACAATAAACAAATACTTGGAATCCTTGAAAGTGCAATTCGCGAGCAACAACCAAAGCATCGCCGCCGTTGTGTCCAGGGCCGACCAATACACCGATCGCAGGAAGTGGAAAATTGCCAATATTTTTCCGTTCTGCCCTTTTCCTTCTATCCGTTACATCCGTTATAGAATCCGTTGCCGAACTTCCTTCTTCCTTCACCAGCGCCTGAATGCGTCTGGTAAGCAGTCCGGCCACTTTTTCCATTAGAGCTGCTACGGGCATTCCAGCGGCAAAGATTCTGGTTTCTATTTGCCGCATTTGGTCGGCGGTAACAACAAACTTTTCAATAGTCATAATTAGTGTTAAAATTTCAGTTAAACAGCAGCAGTGGCAGCTTGTAGTATTTGTGTACTATACTAAATTAGCTCGATCGAACGAAGTACCAGTAAAATAACAAGTTTTCTCCGAACCATGAACAAAATTGTTGTAGGCCTCTCCGGCGGGGTCGATAGTTCCGCAGCCGCCGCAATTTTACACCATCAGGGATATGAAGTGGTGGGTTTAACCCTGTGGCTGATGAAAGGCAAAGGTCAATGCTGCTCTGAAGGTATGGTGGATGCAGCTAAAATTTGTGAACAGTTGGGCGTTCCCCACCACATTGTGGACAGCCGCGAGGTTTTTCAGGCAAGTATTGTGGATTTTTTGGTGGATGGTTATAGTGCAGGAATTACGCCTTTGCCTTGTTCGCAGTGCAATAAAACTGTTAAATTCGGCCCGATGCTCAAGTACGCTCACGAAGAGCTAGGAATTGAAAAAATTGCGACTGGGCACTATGCTCGGATTACTTATGATGCTGATACCGATCGCTTTCAGTTACGACGCGCGATCGACCCTGGCAAAGATCAGTCTTATTTCTTGTACGATTTGACACAAGATTTACTAGCAGGTACGGAGTTTCCTTTGGGGGAAATTACCAAAACTGAAACTCGCAAAATTGCCTCTGAGTTTGGCTTGACAACTGCTGATAAGGCGGAAAGTCAGGATTTGTGTTTGGTGGAAAGTAACGGTTCGATGCGGGCATTTCTGGACAAATACATTGCTCCGAAAAAGGGTGACATTGTTCACAAGGACGGGCGAGTGCTCGGACAACATGACGGCGTACACCACTACACGATCGGGCAACGGAAGGGCTTGGGCGTTGCAGCACCGGAACCTCTGTACGTGATTGAACTGGATGCTACTGGGAATCGGGTAATTGTGGGCGATCGGCTTTTGGCAGTAGAATCCGAGTGCTACGTCCAGAGAGTAAATTGGGTTTCTGTAGCACAGCCAACCGCGCCAATTCGGGCCGAAGTACAGATTCGATATCGATCGCACGCAGTCCCCGCCACAGTAATTCCTCTAGAATCGTCTGAAGCAGGAAATAGCAGCGGTGTCAGAGTTAAGTTGATTTTTGACGAACCGCAGTTGAGCATTACCCCCGGACAAGCCGCTGTTTGGTATGACGGGGATGTGCTCCTCGGTGGTGGGATCATCGAAAGACAACCTAAGTGATATCAATTCCGGTTATACCTGAGATCTTGCACCATTCTCAACAAGCCTTTTATGAACAGGCTGTCCGGCCTGTTCCACAAGAAATTCACTCTTTGTGGAACAGGCCGGACAGCCTGTTGCTGACGCTCAGGACGGCGCTTGCCTGTTGCTGACAATGGTGTAAGATCTCAGTTATACCTGAGATCTTGCACTATTCTCAACAAGCCTTTTGTGAACAGGCTGTCCGGCCTGTTCCACAAGAAATCCACTCTTTGTGGAACAGGCCGGACAGCCTGTTGCTGACAATGGTGCAAGATCTCAGTTATACCGGAATTGACAGAAGTCCCTACCAGCTAGCGATTAGGACGCTCGAATTGCTGTACAACTTTCCGCAAGTAAACGCAGTGTCGCACACCCTGACTCACGGGTGTTGTGAATGCTTCGACTGACTCAATTGTGCCGCCCAAATGCCCGATCGCACTTTGTAACTCCGCCTCTTCCTCCACCGTCCAATTGCCGCGATAAAGTACAGCTAAACCGCCATTTTTCAAGAAAGGCAAGGCATATTTAGCACAAAGATGTGCTGCTCCCACTGCTCTAAGAAGTGCTATATCATAAGCTCCTTTGTGATGAGGTTGTCGCCCAATTTCATCGGATCTACCCAGTAAAGTTGCAGCATTTTCTATTGTTAATGATGGCAAAACCGTTTCTAGGAAGTCAATTTTCTTGCGAGTAGAATCGAGTAAAGTAACTGATAAATGCGGTAGTGCGATCGCCACAGGCAACCCCGGAAAACCTCCGCCAGTACCGATATCGATCGCTTTGAGCATCGGTTGTCCGGTAAAATCGCGAATTTCCCCCGAATTGCCATTAGCTGGCAGCAGCCTCGCAATTCCCCGCAGAGAATCCCACAAATGTTTTTCCCAAAACTCGATCGGCTCAGTAATTCGAGTTAAATTCAAAAAGCGATTCCCCTCAACAATTAACTCGTATAGTCGCTGAAATTGTTGCTGTTGTGACTCATTCGGAACCCAATTCAGGGATTTCTGCCACAACTCATTCATCTCCGGTAACACAGACATTGTAATCTGATTCATAATTCTGTTCCTACTCTTTCTTGACCTACTCTAAACCAATGACTAATGACTAATGACTAATGACCAATGACCAATGACTAATGACTAATGACTAATGACTAACAAAACTCGTTTCTTTAGCTTCTAATTTAGCCCGATCGACTTGCTGCAAATCCCCGTGATTTAAAGTCCAAAATCGATCGGCAACACTCAATAAATCGCTAGCATCGTGAGTAACAATCAACAAAGTCCAGTGGTTTTTCAACTTACTCAATAAGCTGACTAATTGCCGACGCATCGACCAATCCAAGCCCGCAGTTGGTTCGTCCAAAAGTAGCAAATGTGGCTGACGAATTAGCTGCACCGCCAGTGCTACCCGTCGCTGTTGGCCACCACTCAAAGCGTGGGGCGAAGTACGCAATGGCAAATGCCCCAGTCCCACTTCTGTCATTGCCTTGTTAATTTGTTCTTGTCCTAATTCTGGGTGTCCCAATCGCAATTCTTCTAAAATTGTGCCTCCGCAAAAATGCCTTTCTGGAAACTGAAATACTAAACCTCCTAACTGTTGCAAGTGTTCCGGCGTCAATTCTTGTTCTCGCCAGCGGATTTCGCCGCTAGTTTTTTCTGCTAAACCTGCTAATATTTCTAATAGCGTACTTTTGCCTGAACCGCTGCGGCCGACAATCAGCCCCATTTGCTGTGATGGCAGTTCTAAGTTAATATTTTTCAGAATAGCATTCGGACAGGCTGTAGGATGATAAACTAAGTTTTTTAGATAAAGCATGGGGAGAAGGAAGAAGGAAGAAGGAAGAAGGAAGAAGGAAGAGGGAAGAAGGAAGAGGGAAGAAGGAAGAGGGAAGAAAATATTTGTTCGCTCTTTCGTTAACTTCTTGGTTGTGCTATTAATAGTTAAGGCTTGTTCTAGCTTGTGCCGATCGCCAATAATTATTTTTTACATAAATCTTTACAAAAATCACCTTTTTTTTTGAGCTTTCCCCCTTGATTTTTAGATGGATTTATAGTATAGTTTAATAATGGAAATATGTGCGAAATTTTTATGAATGCTCATAGTTCCATTATTAAAGTATAGAGCAATAGCCAGAAAAAATCAAGACGATCCCATCACCTTTTTAGTCGCGGCCCGGAAGTCTGAACTTTCAACTTTCAGATTCCCACTTGAAATCAATTGCTTGTTAAGAATTGACGATGATGAAAACTATTTTAGCATCCATTGGCAAACAAATGTTAAATTCTAAGCAAACTATGCGGGCGATTGGCGGTGTGGCGATCGCCCTGAGCATCTGTATCCACTCAGCAATAGCGGGCGATCCCTTTCGTGGAAGTAACCCACAGGCGATCGGGCCAAACACCGAAACCGTCTTCAAAACAATGTTTCAGCAAGGAAACTACAAAATAGCAAAAACGCAAATTCAACAAGCATTATCCTCCGAACCAAACGAACCATTAGCCTATGCAATGGCGGCCTCATTATCCTACATCGAGCAAGACTTAAACTCGATGAATTCCTACGCGCAAAAAACCCGCGAAGTCGCCGAAAAATTGACCAAAACAAATCCCCTACGCGGCAACATTTACCTAGCAGCAGGTCATTTTCTAGAAGGAGCTAATGTCATAGCCAAAGAAGGAACAGCCAAAGGTGCACCCCAAGCACTCAACAAACTACGAGTTGTATTTCAGTATCTAGATGCCGCCGATAAAATAGCTCCCAATGATCCAGAACTCAATTTAATCAAAGGCTACATGGATTTAATGCTGGCCACAAACCTGCCCTTTTCCAACGCCAGCGATGCAATTCAGAGACTGGAACAAAAAGCCTCTCCCCGCTACTTAGCTTATCGGGGAATTGCAGTAGGCTATAGAGACTTAAAGAAATACGATTCTGCCCTAGATTTTGCCAACAAAGCACTTGCAGAAACACCAAAAAATCCAGAAGTTATTTATCTCAAAGCCCAAATTTTATCTTCTCAGGCTAAGGGTAAAGACGGTAAAGACAACAATAAAGCTTTATTAGAGGAAGCTCGAAAAAACTTCGATGCAGCCTTAGCAAAACCAGATCAACTACCGAGAAGCTTAGTAGCAGAAATCTTCTTCCAGCAGTGCAAAACCCGCAACCGTCTCGATAGCAAATCTCGCGACTGTGACCCAATGCGCGATAAGATTCGAGATGGAGACGGTATCTGGGGGCCGCAAGCCTTACCACCACTGTAATTATGTTGACCCCTCGACCCTTCGACCCTTCGACTTCGCTCAGGACGGCGCTTCGCTCAGGGAACAGCAGTTGACAGTATAGTAACATCTTGGCAGTTCTCAATAACAAGGGTAAAACTTCATGCAAGTACAGTTTCGCGAATTTAATCCATTTGACCTGTGGATTTGGCTGAAGTTCAGCAATGTACCTTCCAATGGTGAAAAACAGTACATTGAAGAGGTGTTTGATTCTTGGTTTTTCTTGGGAAAACTCGGAGGATTTAATGCTGAAAATTTGCAAGTGCAAGATGAGGGCTTAGATATCAATGACATGGATTACGATGTTAATCTAGCCGATCAGAGCATGATGGCTTTGATGCACAATATGGGAGAGATTGAGTATGAGGGAGTTTGGGCTCGCTGTTGGTTTGATTTGGGTACTAGCGATGCGATCGGACTCGATGTCTTGATTAATGTTTTCCAGCAACTCAGCAAAGAATTTGTGACGCTGGAAGAGTTAATTATTGGCGGTGAGAATGCAGATTGGCCTGTTGACAATAGGAGAAACAGAGAGGGTTTTGAGCCTGATAATTAGCCGATAAATACCTCTTTCTAATCGTTATATCATTCCGGTAACACCGGAATGATATAAAGGAGACGGCAGTGCCGTTTCCCTACCCCAAATCATATTGTAGGGACACGGCATTGCCGTCTCCTAATTTCTTACACATAAGGGGGCCAGAAACCGGGTTTTTTCACGATAATACCTGATTGTAACCCGCAGATTTGATTAAAAACCCGGTTTCTTTGTCGGAGTGCATTCAGGAGTAATTTACCTACCTTGCACTAAGTAGTGGCCCTAACATTTTATAGAGAAAAGAGTTGATAAAACCGAGAGCCATAGCCCCTAGCAAAGCACTCCAAATACCGTGCCGCAAGCGAAATCCATCTACTAGCCAAGCCGCTAATCCAAAGATGATAGCGTTGACAACAACCATAAACAAACCAAAGGTAAGCCAGATCAATGGCAAACTTAAGCCAGTCACAATCGGTTGGACTACAACATTCAATAATCCAAAAACCGCAGCGGAAATCATGGCTTTTCCAAAACTGTCAATTTCTACCCCCAGTGGCAATTTGGAAATGATAAAAAAGCTCACAGATGTTACCAACCAAGTAATTGCCAGCGAAACGATATTCATGTGCCAATCTCCTTAAAAAAAGCTAAACATTAAATCGGAACAACAACACATCCCCCTCTTGTACAACATACTCTTTTCCTTCACTGCGAACCAGGCCTTTTTCCTTAGCCGCATTCATCGCGCCCGTAGTAACTAAGTCTTGATAAGCTACAGTTTCGGCTCGGATAAAACCCCGCTCAAAATCCGAGTGAATCACTCCCGCAGCTTGTGGTGCTAACATTCCGGCGATAATTGTCCAAGCGCGAGTTTCCTTTGGCCCGCTAGTAAAATAAGTCCGCAAACCTAATAATTCGTAAGTAGCTCGAATCAGAGATTTCAAGCCACCTTCTGTTACTCCCAGAGATTCGAGGAAATCTAGCCGTTCCTCTTCTGGTAACTCCACCAATTCTGACTCAACTTGTGCGGAAACTATGACAACCTTAGCATTTTCTGCTTCTGCTATTTCTCGTACTTGTTCGACATAACTATTTCCTGTGCCTAAATCGTCCTCAGATACGTTGGCTGCATAGATAATTGGCTTATTTGTCAGTAATTCCAAGCCTTTGACTAATTCAGCTTCCTCATCCGTGAAACTGTACTGGCGCGCTGGTTTCCCTGCATTCAAAACTTCGACTAATTTTTCGAGGATGTCTACTTCTGCTTGAGCTTCCTTGTTGCTGCGGGCTTGTTTGCGAGTGCGATCGAGCCTGCGTTCAATTTGAGCTAAATCTGCTAGAATTAGTTCCAGATTAATAATGTCAATATCTCGGATCGGATCGACGGAACCGGCAACGTGGATGATATCATCATTATCGAAACAGCGGACAACATGGGCGATCGCATCTACGGCCCGAATATGAGACAAAAACTGATTTCCCAATCCTTCCCCTTGACTCGCACCCTTCACCAAACCCGCAATATCCACAAACTCCATCCGCGTGGGCACTGTTTGTGCGGAATTGCAAATATCGCTCAGCACCTTCAAGCGTTCGTCTGGTACTGCCACGATACCTGTGTTTGGCTCGATCGTACAAAAAGGAAAATTAGCAGCAGTCGCCTTGGCATTCGCAACTAAAGCATTAAACAAGGTAGATTTGCCAACATTAGGCAATCCGACAATTCCGGCGGTAAGCATGGCTATTTACAAACATATAACTGTCTCAAAATATCATAAGAAATCGCAATATATCTGACTTGTGCGTTTTAACTTCTACAGCTAAGCTTGAATAAATATCTAACTTGAGGTAGATGGCTTAATGGTTAATAAGGTGTTAAACAAGGTAATGATCGCTGCGGGACTGTCGCTACCACTGGTGGCGCTGGCTGCATCTAGCGTTTTGGCTCAGATGGTCAAACTTTCGGTAGTTAACAACAGCGGCAAGACGATGACAGCCGTCTATATGTCTCCTCCCGATAAGAATACTTGGGGAAAAAATGAGCTAAAAGCTCCCATTGGCGATCGCGAAAAGGCAGATTTTGAGTGGGATCGAGCTGACTACGGCGGCTCAGAAGGGGGCTGTGTGTTTGATGTCAGAGCCGAATACTCTGACGGCAGATCCACAGATTTGGATGCTGTTGACCTTTGTCAAGAGAGTGCGCTCAACTTCAGGTAATTGATAACTGCAAAAACCTGGTTTTTTAAAGTCTGATATCGATATTGATGTTGACTGTTGACTGTTAACTGTTAACAGTCAACATCATTCCGGTACAACCGGAAATCAATTATCGATCTAAAGCAATCCGATCGCATGAAGTGGGCCTTGGCCCGCAATCAACTCGATCAATAGTGCAATAAAACCAACCATCGCCACACGGCCATTCCAGACTTCCGCCCCTGTTGTCAAACCCCACTCCCACTGCTCTTGAGGGTACATTTTCACCTTCTTGGAAGGGCGGATCACATCAGAGAACTTAACGCTGGGAGATTCGATTGATTCGATGACTAAATCGGCTAAGGCTTCAATAAACACTGGATAAGTATTCAAGGCCGGCACTCGATAGAAGTTGTGAATCCCCGATTCTTCTGCCAATTCTCGATACTCCATGTCAATTTCTTGGAGAGTTTCGATGTGATCGGAAACAAAACTAATCGGAACTACCAACAAATCTTGGACTCCATTTGCTGCCAATTCCGTGATGGCATCTTCGGTGTAAGGCTTGAGCCATTCCACCGGGCCAACACGACTTTGATAGGCTAGAGTATGTTGGTTCGATCGATTCAAATGCTCCATAATTAGACGAGTGCAATCTTGAATCTCGCGCTGATACGGATCTCCAGCCTCTTCTACATAGCTGGCGGGGACACCGTGGGCGCTGAAAAAGATGTGAACTCCATCGGGATTAGGAGTATTGTCTAATTCTTGGGCAATCAATTCAGACATTGCCTGAATGTAACCGGGCTGCTGATACCAGGAAGGAATCGCAGTGTATTGAATCTCACTAAGGGCTGGATCTTTGCCCCACATTTCCTCTAGCTGTCGGAAGCTAGAACCGCTCGTACTGATGGAAAATTGAGGATACAGTGGCAGGATAGCCAATTGTTCGATGTGATCGCGTTTGATTTGGGCGATCGCCTCTTCAGTAAAAGGATGCCAGTAGCGCATCCCTACATATACTTGAGCATCTTGTCCCTTGTGCTGCAAAAGTTCTTGCAAAGCTAGGGCTTGTTCGTCTGTGATGCGGCGCAAAGGAGAGCCGCCCCCGATTTGGCGGTAGTTTGCCTGGGATTTCTCAAAACGCAGGGACGAAATCAACCAGGCGAGTGGTTTCTGCATCCAAGGAAACGGCAGGCGAATAATTTCCGGGTCAGCGAACAAGTTGAACAGGAAAGGGCGGACATCCTCGATTTTATCGGGCCCGCCCAAGTTTAATAGCAATACTCCTACACGGCCCATAACGATTACAGCTCTCCGATCGTTTTAGTTCTGTTATTTATTTTCACAAGATAGCTTCATGATATCTTAAGTCGATAGCAACATATACATAATTTTGATTTTGGCAACAATTTTTCCAGATTTGAGTTATGAGTATGAATGGTTTTAGGTGCGATCGCCCGTTTTGATACTCAGAGTCGCGATCGAACTACGCAGTTTTTTGTGCAATACTCCCAGGATGTGACAAAACGTTTATGAACAGGCAAGATGCCTGTTCCACGTTTATGAACAGGCAAGATGCCTGTTCCACAAAGAGTGAATTTTCTGGTGGAACAGGCATCTTGCCTGTTGCTGACAATAGTGCAAGATCTCAAGAGTGAATTTTCTGGTGGAACAGGCATCTTGCCTGT
>REAP01000225.1 GCA_004294385.1 Oscillatoriales cyanobacterium
CCAGATTTTCGTGAGAAACCCGGTTTCTAAGCCCCGCGCGCCTAGCCTAGTCCAAGAAACCGGGTTTCTGCGAGGATTTACGCCTCCTCACCAGATTTTACGAAGAAACCCGGTTTCTGAGCTCCGCCCGATCGTGCGATTTGAGCAAATTCCCCACATCTGGCCCAGCCGGAATAATACAGCCCGGATTCAACGGGAACAAATTGCCGTAATAATCGCGCTTCACAGCCTCCAAATCGCAAGTACCCGCCACTCCCGGTAACTGATACAAATCGCGCAAATAAGCTCCCAAATGCTCGTAATCCTGAATGCGCCGCACATTACACTTAAACAAGCTGTAGTAAACTGCATCGAAACGGAATAGAGTAGTAAAAAGTCGCACATCTGCTAACGTCACCCGATCGCCACAAAGATAACGACTCATCAACAGCGATCGATCGATCTCGTCCAAAACAGCAAACAATTCACTACAAGCCGAGTCATAAGCAGCCTGAGATTGGGCGAAACCACAGCGATAAACACCGTTATTCACCGATTGGTAAATCTTCTCATTCCACTCATCAATTTGCGATCGCAAATCCACAGGATAAAGATCCATTTGATTGCTAGCAAACTCATTAAACTCCGAGTTTAGCATCACAATAATTTCCGAACTCTCGTTATTGACGATCGCCTTTTTCGAGTCATCCCACAACACCGGCACCGTACATCGCCCCTGATAGCCCGGTAAAGCCAACTGGTAAAGTTCCCGCATCGTGTTACAGCCAAAAATCTCCGACTCCATCACCCAAAGTCCCCCTTCCGAAGGATAGACAATCGACACGGATATCGCATCTTCCAGTCCTTTGAGTGCTCTCGTCACCAGAGTGCGGTGCGCCCAAGGGCATCCCGTGCCCACAAACAGGCGATATCGTGCCGTGGCGGGCTGGTAAGGGTTGTCGGTTTCTGTCGAGACAAAATTGCGGAAACTGCTGCTGGGGCGAATGTATGCTCCCGTGCGATCGGGCGGCGCTAGTTTTGACATCATTAATTGCCACATTGATGTCCAGACAAATTTGCCGAGTTTGACTGTTACTGAGGAAGGAAGCGACTTGTTTTTCACAATCGGATTGAAATTGGTTTACTAAACATAATCTGTTTATTTTAACTTAGATTGCACCATTCTAAATTACTTATTTATGAACAGGCAAGATGCCTGTTCCACAAGAAAATTTACTCTTTGTGGAACAGGCATCTTGCCTGTTGCTGACGAGGCTCTGCCTCGCTCTTTTCCCTCACCTAAAAGCGATTTTTCTATAATCTCCCAGAGCCTATTTCAGCATAAGCTCGATCGACTAATCGGCGAGCCACGGTTTGAATTCCGGTATGCTCATAATAATTGGTAGTCATGTCTAGAAATGCCGCCACGTAATCTAACTTATTGTCAGCAATATCTATGTACTGGTTCAGACTCCGCAAAACTGATTCCGGTGTCAAACCTCGACTGGCTACCAAATTATTCATCCAACCTTGAGCAGAACCAAAGGTAGCAGTGATAAAACCCAGTTTATCACCAATACTTCCCCCAGGAATTAGATTGCCAATGCTCTGAAAAGTTGGGTTTTGCTGTAGGGAATCAGGACTTAATCCCGCAAGTATACCTTGGGCTTTTTTGATGAAATCTGGGCCGAGGGGAATTAAACCATCAACGCAAACTAAGGCAGCCATTCGCATGATTGATTCGCCTTTATAATCAGACAAAGCAGTACCAAAACTACCAATATTGTTAAGCGAAATATTGTTCAGTTTGCACAGTGCGATTAACTCAACAACGATTTTGATGCACAAGTCAAGAGTTTGAGTTACGTCTGGTTTGGGAGTGAAGCTACTGAGAAAGGAGAGAAAACCGATTTTTTCGCCGATTTTATTGGCGACAGCGCTGGCGGCTAAGGCTGTGTCGGCGCGATCGACATTTTGGTAAAGCCCGACTGCGGCTTGATAGGGTTGGCTGGGATCTGCGTAAAGTGCGATCGCGCGATCGCGGATTTTTTGTAGTAATTTGCGATCGGTTTCCCCCGTAACCGCTTGAATAGTATTGTCAAAACCCGTCAGATTGTTCCACTCGCCCGGAACCACAAAATCGAGAGATTTTAACATCATCACAGTCACGCCACCAGACGGCAAATTGTCAACCAGTTCCGCAATAGATTTACTCACAGCAAACTCCTGAATAGCCTGATTTAAAAATGTTCTATCAAATACTCCAACTTCGGGCAAAGGGATTCCAGAAAAGTCTAAATTCTGACGGATGCCAGCGGTTAATAGTTTTGAGTTATCATAATTCCCAAGCAGCGAACTTACATATGACAGTCATCATGGCAAAACTTACACTTCAAGTCCGAACAAATGATAATTTGCTAGATCTGCTTGCCAAGTCAGAGTCTGGGGCTTGGGTTATTGCAGAAGACAGGGTTCAGAGAATTACTCATGTTCAAGTTATAAACTTTGTCGGATCACAGATGATTGAAGGTATATTTGACCGAAGCGCCAGCTATAGAAAAGAGGATAATAGGCTTGTTGTAAAGTTTTTAGACGGGCGTATTGTCAATTGCAATGTTCAGTTTGTTGGACAAAACCCTGTCCGCTATATTTGAGATGTACTAATTCATTACCTCCATGACGCTTAACTAAAATTTATGGATTTCACAGCCACTTTAAATCAGATCGTCGCCCTCAGCATTCAAGATCGGATTCGTCTTGTACAAGCAATCTTGGAAAGTATAGCGGCAGAACAGGTTCACCCCGACCTTACAGAGTTTCAAAAGCAGGAACTCGATCGCCGAATTAATGATTATGAAGCAAATCCTGAAAATGTGCTGACTTGGGAAGAAGTTAAAGCTTCAGTCAAAGCACGAAAATGAACTATGAATCCAGTGCCGTGGTAAAATAAGTAGCGCCAAATAGAAACAAATAAAATATGACTGTTGCAGTTAATACAAATCCAGGATTAGCATCGCGCTTAGTAAACGGCGTACTCTCCATCAAGCCTTTAGCTAATCTCGCCAAACACCAAGCGCGGGAAATGATGATTAAAAGAGCCGAAAAAATAGGAGTGTATTGGCGGCAAGAAGCCCAAGCACTTTTAGCCAGAAATTGGGATGCAGAATTGCTTAGCGTTCAAAATCCCAATCTAGTTTACCCGAAATATTATCTAACTTCATTTCACGCCTACGAAAAGGGTAATATGAGTTGGGAAGCCGCCACAGAAGTTGAAGTAGCCGCCCGTGCAGTTCACGCTGGAATTTGGCCAGAAGCGGGTGCAGAAGGTGATGCTAAACTCCGCGAAAGTTATCACAAAATTGTCCAATCTCAAATTACCAAAGCACCGCAAAATATTGTAGATTTGGGATGCAGCGTGGGCATGAGTACCTTTGCCATTCAGGATATTTACCCCGAAGCAAATACAGTCGGTGTGGATTTGTCGCCTTATTTTTTAGCAGTTGCTCAATACCGTTCCCAGCAGAAACAAGCTGAATTGTCAAACCAAAAATCTCCGACTTGGGTTCATGCTGCTGCTGAATCTACTGGTTTACCTGGGAATGCTTTCGACTTAGTTTCTATCTTTCTAGTTTGTCACGAATTGCCTCAAAAAGCCACCAAGGAAATATTCCGAGAAGCGAGGCGTTTGCTGCGCCCTGGTGGACATTTGGCAATTATGGATATGAATCCACAATCTGAAATTTATGCCAAAATGCCTCCTTATATTTTGACTTTGCTCAAGAGTACGGAGCCTTATTTGGATCAGTATTTTGGGTTGGATATTGAGCAAGTCTTGGTAGATTCTGGTTTTGCAAAGCCGACGATAACTTGCAATACTCCTAGACACCGGACTGTTGTTGCTGAGGCGATAAAAAGCTGCGGTGGAATGATATAGAGGACACGGCAGTGCCCATTAGTGTCAACTTAAGCCTGAAAGTCCGCCAAGTCCGTTTGTGAACCCGCGAGTCCGCCAGGGGTTGAAACCCCTGTCTCAAAGCAAAAGTCCTCTCTCTCT
>REAP01000226.1 GCA_004294385.1 Oscillatoriales cyanobacterium
AATTTGTTTGTGGAACAGGCATCTTGCCTGTTCATAAAAATCTGATTGAGCATAATACAATATCTCAGTTGCAACGGGCAAGATGCCCGTTCCACAAGAATTGAAGAAACTAATCTAACTCTCTCCTTCCCTCCAAAGCGCGGGCTAAAGTCACCTCATCAGCATATTCCAAATCTCCCCCCATCGGCAAACCAAAAGCAATTCGTGTCACCCGCGTAAAAGGTTTCAATAAACGGCCAATATAAAGCGTAGTAGTCTCACCTTCCACACTCGGACTAATCGCAATAATTACTTCATCAATTTTTTGCTGACTGACACGCCTAACTAATGGTTGGATATTCAATTGTTCCGGGCCAATTCCATCCATCGGCGAGATAACACCGCCGACAACATGATATTTGCCTCTGTATTCCCGCGTTTTTTCCAAAGCAATAACATCGCGAGATTCGGAGACTACGCAAATAGTAGAATTGTCGCGGTTGGGATTGGCGCAAATTTCGCAAACCGGTTCAGCAGATAGGTGAAAGCATACCTGACAAAAACCAACTTGCTGTTTGGCATCTATCAAGGATTGAGCGAGAATTTGCACTTCTTCGTGGGGTCGTTTTAAAATATGCAAAGCGAGTCGCTGGGCACTTTTTGGGCCAATGCCCGGTAAGCGCTGCAATTGTTCGATTAAACGGGCTAAGGGTCTAGTATACATTAAACTCGACGGTAATTTGTAAGCTCATTTCCGGTGGATTGGTTCTTGTATGATTTGCGCGATGTAGGGGCGGGTTTTACCAACCATCTATGTTGAAAACTAAGTATCTCATAAACCCGCCCCGCCCCTACTAATTTACCCTCCACTAATTTTAGCTTTATAGCCTAATTTTGTGAGAATTTCTAGTAGTTTTTGTTTGTGCTCGCCTTGAATTTCGATTTCATTTTCCTTGACAGTGCCGCCAGTACCACATTGAGCTTTTAGCTGCTTTGCTAAATCTGCTAATGTTTCGGGTTTTCCCTGAAAGCCGCTGATGACTGTAACTGTTTTGCCGCCTCGTCCTTTTCGGGATGCTTCGACTTTGAGGTTTTGTTGATTTGGGGGGATTTCTTGTATTCCTCGTTGGAGGGCAGCGGAGTTGTCTATGTTGCCAAATTCGGAGTAAACAATTCGTTTTCCTGATTGATTATTTGGATTGGAGTTGTTGGGTTTTGATGTACTCATAGTAGTTTGGTGTTTGGAGATTTTCTGTGGGTGGGGGCGGGTTTATTTAGATTGTTTGCACGATTTGAAATTGTTGTGAACTCGCCCCTACAGCAATTGATTCTTTGGTGCCCGATCGCACATTCCCCGGTTTCAATTGAATTATATCGTTTTCTGACTACGATAGTGAGTTGGGTGCTGAATGTACTCCCGATCGCCCTATGATATAAATTGCCGATCGACTGTGATAAAATTATGGAAGTACAACGAGAGAGAAATTCGTAACTACCTGAGAGCAGATGGAACAGATCCTTTTGAAGATTGGTATAATTCGCTCCGGGATACCACAGGCAAAAACAAGATTCGATTAAGGCTTAAGCGAGTCATGACTGGTAATCTAGGAGATTGTAAGTCCGTGGGAGAAGGAGTTTTTGAACTCAAAATTGACTTTGGGCCTGGGTATCGGCTTTACTTTGGACAAGTCGGGCTGACAATTGTAATTCTACTAATTGGTGGAGATAAAAGCACTCAAGAGCGAGATATTGGCAAAGCTATTCAATATTGGAGAGATTATGAACAACGTCAAAGCACCAACGAGTAGAAGCTACCAAGAATTGCTGATTGCATCTCTGAGAAATGCCGAAGAAGCAGCAGGTTATATTGAGGTGACATTGACAGAAGCAAGCGATGAACCTAAATTGCTTCAGATGGTACTCAAAGATGTTATGGATTCTCGGCTCAAGTTCCACAATTTATCGGAGTCAGCTAAACTTCAATGGGAAAAGCTTGATAAGCTGCTGACAGCAAGTTCAGGTTCGGAAATTTACTGTTTTGTAGAGTTGCTCGAAGCGTTGGGTTTTAAATTAGGAGTTACTGTCGAAGATAGTGAGTTGGGCGTTGAGTCGGAATCAACGATGATTGAGGAATCAAAGTTATCGCGGGAAACAGCTAATTTATAGCTGATTGTAGCTTTTTATAGATCGCACATGAGGTTAATCTAGATTATCGGTTGTGTGGGGGCGGGTTTATCTAGATTGTTTGTTGGTATTAAATATTATTCGTAAAACCCGCCCCTACATGACCTGTAGGGGCGGGTTTTACAAATAGTCTACGTCGGAAACCAAAAATATAATAAACCCGCCCCCGCCCACAACCCCATCCACTAGATATAATAAAATCTGTCCCATTATCCCCACAAAGTCCGTGACAGTCACACCTCTGCGTCTCACCACCGAAACCACCGCCCAACGCCCCGACTCCCTCGGCAGATTTGGCAAATTCGGCGGCAAATACGTCCCCGAAACCCTGATGCCGGCTTTATTTGAGCTCGAAGCCGCTTTCCACAAATACCGCAGCGCACCCGAATTTCAACAGGAACTTCAAGGATTACTCAAGGATTATGTCGGCCGCCCCAGCCCATTGTATTTCGCCGAACGCCTCACAGAGCATTATGCTCAACCAGACGGGACTGGTCCGCAAATTTACCTCAAACGCGAAGATTTAAACCACACTGGTGCTCACAAAATTAACAATGCTTTAGCTCAAGCATTGCTCGCAAAACGCATGGGCAAAAAGCGCGTAATTGCTGAAACTGGAGCCGGACAACATGGCGTTGCTACTGCCACAGTTTGCGCTCGTTTCGGTATCGAATGCGTTGTCTACATGGGCGTTCATGACATGGAAAGACAGGCTTTAAATGTATTCAGAATGCGCTTGATGGGTGCGGAAGTTCGCGGTGTTTCTGCTGGTACTGGAACTCTTAAAGATGCTACTTCCGAAGCGATTCGTGATTGGGTGACAAATGTTGAAACAACTCATTACATTCTTGGTTCGGTAGCGGGGCCGCATCCTTACCCGATGATGGTGCGCGATTTCCATGCGATTATCGGTCAAGAAACTCGCAGTCAGTGTCTAGAAAAGTGGAATGGTTTGCCGGATATTTTATTAGCTTGTGTGGGTGGCGGTTCTAATGCTATGGGTCTTTTCCATGAGTTTGTTGGGGAAGAAACTGTGCGGTTAATTGGTGTTGAAGCGGCGGGCGAAGGTGTGGATACTGATAAACACGCTGCTACTTTGACTAAGGGAACTGTCGGTGTTCTGCACGGGGCGATGAGCTATTTGTTGCAAGATAATGAGGGTCAAGTCATCGAGCCGCATTCGATTAGTGCGGGTTTGGATTATCCTGGTGTGGGGCCGGAACATAGTTATTTGAAGGATGCTGGTAGGGCTGAATATTATAGTGTTACTGACCAGCAAGCTTTGGATGCTTTTCAGCGGCTGTCGCAGTTGGAGGGGATTATTCCGGCTTTGGAAACTGCTCATGCGATCGCATTTTTGGAGACTCTTTGTCCGCAGTTAACCGGCAGTCCGCGGATTGTGCTTAACTGTTCTGGACGTGGTGACAAGGATGTGAACACTGTTGCGAAGGTTCTGAATCTAGTTTAACGGAATTTTGGGCGATCGCACTGTAGGAATGGGTAAGATTATGTCCGTTTGCATCGGAATCATATAGAGGACACGGCAGTGCCCATTGGTGTCAACAATCAGGTACAACCAATAGTCCGGCAGGGGTTAAAACCCCTGCCTCAAAGCGCAAGTCCTCTCAAAGAGGACTGAAGAACTCATTAGTCCTCTTTGAGAGGACTTTAGCTATTAGACAGGGGTTTCAACCCAGGGCTGTTTCATTCTCGAATTTTAGCACAGCTAAAATTCTGAATGAAAAAATTCACATCCTCATCGGAAACTCAAAATTC
>REAP01000031.1:0-35343 GCA_004294385.1 Oscillatoriales cyanobacterium
CCAATCTTAGCTAGATAGACACCACCATTTTTCTTGCATGAAAATCCACGAAGAGTAAATCTTGCCGATTGATTGCTAGTTCTTTTCTTGAACTTAGGATATCCGACTTTACGACCTTTTCTTTTTCCCTTGCAAGAGTTGAAAAAGTTCTTAAAAGCAATATCTAAGTCGGCAACGGACTGTTGTAAAGGAACACATGACACGTCTTCCAGCCAAGTTCTTTCCTCAGTTTGTTTTGCCCCGGTTATGACGATTTTTTGTAAATCTGCCGAACTGGGCTTTTTCTCAGACTGTTTGCAAAGTGCAAGAGCATCATTCCAGACTACCCGAACACAACCAAATAGCTGAGCGAGGCTCTGCTTTTGTTGGTCGGTTGGATAGATTCTGTAGCGATATCTTGCTTTCATTGTTTACTATTGTTTGATTGTTCTATTTTACCATGTATTGCTGATATAATTACAAGGACGGGGCTTCAGACCCAGTTTTTTGGTGAGCAAAATGCTCTGGGGATGCTCGTGACGTTCTCCCCCGTTAACCGAAGCGGTATAATGGGGGCTTCAAAAGAATTATTCTAACTGAAACCCAGCTAACATTTCCTTTGCTTCTTGTTTCAATGGCTGAGTAATCTCTAAGCCTCCACAAGCAGAAAATTATTCGGGTTAACTTTAACAACACGAATTATGTCAACATTAAATTGTGCTGCGCGTTTACCCTGGCTGGTGGCAATTCCCCACCCGTTAAGCGCAGCGCTATAACGGGCGACCCCTTGCCACATTAAGTTGGATTTTGGATTGAAGATTCAAAATTTAAAAAGGTTCCAAGCCCTAAGTCAAATTAGCCCCATTTCTTGCAGTCCTCGGCGCAGACGTTCTGCTTCAAAAGGGCGGCGCTGTTCATGAAGCGCGATCGCTCTTTTGAACTCTGCTAAACTTTCAGGCATTTTCCCGATTTTCAATAGCGCCACGGCTAAATTTTGATGCGCTTCGGCGTGATCTGGATCGATTTTAATCGCTTGTCGATAATAGGCGATCGCATCTGCTAAATTCCCGCCAGCCTTCAGTGTCAGTCCCAAATTATAATGACCTGTCGCGAAATTTGGATCAATTTTCAACGCGGCTTTGTAGGCTTTTTCAGCACTGGTCAAATCTCCTTCATCTTTGAGCAAATTTCCCAAATTATTGTAAGCACCTAACTTGATTGCTGGGAAAATATTGGTATTAATTGCTGCTTGATAGTGTTCCTTAGCTTTCACAAATTGCTGCTGTTGGCGGTAAGCAATTCCCAAATGATAGTTGAGTTCATAAACAATAGAATCATCAATGGTGACAGATGTCAAGCCTTTAGTTAATAAATCTATGCCTCGCTGAATTTGTCCGCTTTCTACATATAAAGCGCCTAGTTTGCTGCAAGCATAAGCATCATTTGGATAATAGGTGATGTATCGTTCCATTGCGGCTTGAGCTTTTTGGAATTTGTTTTTAGTTGCGATCGCATCTTTGTGATAACCAGAATGCCAAATCGCTACATCGGGGAGAGCAGCTATTTTCCACTCAGGTTCCCTCTGCAAAATCTCGGCCACGCTGTCGTCTACCATTGCGTGATAAGGCCGAGAAAAGCGGATGTCGTGGCGATTGCGAAACAGGCGCGACACGAGGGAATAGGGAGATTGAGATGCGCCGACTTCTTGACGGATGAGATTGATGAGTAAAGTGCGATCGCCCTGAATTACCTGTTTAATTAGAGGTACAATCTGCGGTACCAGCACTTCATCGGCATCCAACACCAAAATCCAGTTACCTGTAGCGTACTTGAGACACTCATTGCGGGCTGCGGCGAAGTCATCGCACCAGTCAAAGTGATAAACCTTCGCCCCGAATTCTCGCGCAATTTCACAAGTGCGATCGCCCGAACCTGTATCCAGCACCACCATTTCATCAACAACATCCTGAACACTAGCTAAAGTTTGTGGTAGTGTTACTTCTTCATTCTTGACAATCATGCACAAAGTTAGATCCATTGGGCGCAAACTTTCCTCTTTTTAATAATAATTGATATTAGTGTTGGGTTTCGTTCCTCAACCCAACCTACAGCTAGAGATTCTACCACTTTAGGTTCCTCCTTATGGTAGAGACAATCAATGAATGTGCATTGTTACGATTAAAACATCGGACAAGGGACAAAAAGTTTAGGATTCAGGAGAAAAAGAAATGGGCATTATTGCTTGGATTGTTTTAGGACTGATTGCCGGCGCCATTGCTAAGGCTATTTATCCCGGACAACAAGGCGGCGGTTTCCTCGCTACAACAGGTTTAGGAATTGTGGGAGCGCTAGTGGGAGGTTATTTAGGTCAAGTCTTTGTAGGGACTAGCGCGGGAGCTTCCTTTGGTGCATTAACCCTACCTAGTATTGCTTTTGCTGTCCTCGGTGCGATCGTTGTACTTTTCATCTGGGGATTATTAACTCAGCGTGCCGTGTAATAAATATTGTCAATTTAGAGTCTATCAATTGAACAATCCTCCAGGCAGAATACTGGAGGATTGTTGTTTGAATAAGAATTTACAACTAATATCAATTTCACGCTGATAATGCCATAATTCTCGATCACCTTTAGCCCCTACATCTCCCTAGGGCGGGCACGGGGGCACCGCCCCTACATCTCCCTAGGGCGGGCACGGGGGCACCGCCCCTACATAATCAATCTATCCGCCAATTGAAAGGCAAGCGAACATAAACTCCCTGGGGATCGTTCATCGACTTCACCACAGCTAATTCCTCTTGCATTTTCTTAACTTCTGCCGTCAGTGGATCTAGTTTGACTGCTGCTTTAGAAGCGCGAACACCTGAAAGTTTTTCCAAAATGCGCTCCTCCAAACTACGGCGTTTCGGATACTCTTCCAATTGCCAATCATTGCCTAGTTTAGCTTGCTTTGCCGCTTCTTTGACAGCATCTTCAAGGCCACCAATTGTATCGACTAAACCCAGTTCCTTCGCTGCGGCACCAGACCATACTCTGCCTTGAGCGATTTCTAGTACCTTGTCTTTTGGCAATTTGCGTGAGTTGGCGACTTTGGTGATAAATCGATCGTAAATGCGATCGACTACTTTCTGAATATTTGCTAATTCTTGAGGATTTTTGGCGCGAGAAATCGTGTTAATGTCGGCAAATTTGGCGGTTTTCACCACGTCCCAAGTCAGCCCATTGTTGGCGGCTAACTTCTCGATATTGGGTAGCATTCCAAAAACGCCGATCGAACCAGTGATCGTATTTGATTCAGCAAATATTTTGCGAGAACCCATCGAAATCCAGTAGCCACCGGAAGCTGCTAAATTACCCATCGAAACAATAACGGGCTTTTTCTGAGCCGTCAGCACGACTTCGCGTCCGATGACTTCAGAAGCGGTGACGCTGCCTCCGGGACTGTTGACGCGCAAAACAACGGCTTTCACGTCGTCATTTTCTCGGATTTGTCGCAATTCTTCAGCGATGCGATCGCCTCCGACTTGACTCACGCCTCCTTCGCCGTCTACAATTTCCCCTTCGGCATACAGTATCGCCACTTGCTTGTTTTTGTCACCACGGTTGGAGTTTTTATTCTCGGCAATTCTCGCGTAATTTTTCAGACTAATTTGCTTGAAAGATTTGTCTTCAGCATCGGTGCCAGTGAGTTTCTTAAGTTCGGTGACAATTTCGTCAAAGTATGCGACTTTATCAACTAACTTGCTTTTGAGAGCTTCATCAGCCATCAAGGTTCCACCATTATCTGCGATCGCCTGCAATTGCGGAACAGTCAATTTGCGGTTTGGCCCAATAGTTGTCAGATATTCGCCCCAAATATCTCCCAGTAACTTTTGAGTTTGCTGACGATTTTCCGTGCTCATTTTTTTCAGCAAAAACGGTTCAACGGCGGACTTGTATTTACCAACGCGAGTAACTTGTACTCCAACGCCATATTTTTCTAAAGTGCCGGTTAAAAACATTGTCTGACTGCTAAAACCGTTGATTTCCATAGAACCAAAGGGATTGACAGCAATTGTATTGGCAACGGAACCGAGGTAATAATCTCGCTCACTCCAATCCATTCCGTAAGCAAAAATGGGTTTTTTGGTATCTCGAAAACCTTGCAATGCCGATCGCACTTCTTTGAGATTTGCGAATCCACTACCACCGGAATCAGAAGTTCCTTCGAGATAAATACCAACTATTTTAGGATCTTTTTTCGCAGATGCGATCGCATCTAGAACACTTCGCAGCGTCACTGTATCCGAACCCTCATCAGAAAAGACTTCTTCCAGGGCTGCCCCTGTACTGCGACTGGGTTTGCTGTCAGCAATGTTGAGAGAAAGATCTAATACTAATATAGATTTATCTTTAACTTGCGGGCCAGAATCTTTAGACGAAGACGCAGCCATAGCAATTAGCACTACGAGTCCTCCCAATCCTATGCTACCGATCAAAGCCAATCCTAGGAGGCTTCCCAGCAGACTTGCAAATGTATATTTTAGGAAATCTTTCATTTAGATAATTGGTAATTGGGAATTGGGAATTGGGCATGGGGAATTGGGCATGGGGAATTGGGCATTGGTTATTAGTTATTGGTAATAACTCAGAAATAACAAATAACAACTAACAAATAACCGTTGCCAACAGTCAACAGTCAACAGTCAACAGTTAACATCCTTCTATCTTAACCTTTCCAAAACTCCAGAATGTTGTAACTCATCCAGATTAGCGCAGCCAGTACAAAACATCACGGTGGCAATCTCTGCAATTAAAACCTCAACTAGGAGCTCTAAAGCTGATTCCGATTCCGCTGCTGCTTGCAAAAATGGGCGCGCCAGCCCCGCCACATCCGCACCGAGGGCGAGGGCTTTTGCTGCATCCAACCCATGCTGCAAACCTCCAGAAGCAATCAGAGGAACATCCGGCGAGGCGGCGCGGGTACTGACAATGCACTCGGCTGTCGGTATTCCCCAATCAGCAAAGGTAGCGCCCAACCTACGCTGCTTGCCATCTTTGGCACGTTCTCCTTCTATTTTCGCCCAAGAAGTGCCTCCAGCTCCGGCAATGTCGATCGCACTCACCCCGGCTGCGAGCAATTTTGTTGCCATCTTTCCTGAAATGCCATTACCAACCTCTTTCGCAATTACAGGTACTGGCAATTTTTCGCACAATTTGGCAATTTTATCAAGGAGTCCTTTAAAGTTAGTATCACCTTCAGTTTGAACGCACTCTTGCAGAGGATTTAAGTGCAAAATCAGGGCATCTGCTTCCAGAATATCCACAATTTTTTGGCACTGTTCCAAACCATAATTATAGTTTAACTGAACTGCACCTATGTTAGCAAATAACAGAATATCAGGAGCGCGGCGACGGACGGCAAATGTATCGGCGAGTTGAGGATTTTCGACTGCGATGCGCTGGGAACCGACGCCCATGGCAATTTTGTATTGTTGAGCGACATCGGCGAGGCGATAATTGATAGTCTGGGCTAATTCAGTGCCGCCAGTCATGGAAGAAATTAGCAGAGGTGCGGCTAAGTTTTTTCCCAGAAATGTTGAGGTTAAATCGATTTCAGTGCGATCGAGTTCTGGCAAACAGCAGTGAGCAAAACGGTAGTGTTCAAATCCACTGGTAGTCTCGTCAAATTGGACATCTTCTTCGATGCAGAGCCGTAGGTGGTCTGCTTTGCGGGTTTCGATGGGCGAGGGCGGGGTTAGCGGCGAGTTCACAGTGGCAATTTGGGGAAATAATTGTAAATTGAGAATGTGGAAATTTGGGAATTAAGTAATAGAATAGATCTTGCATCAGACAATTGACAAATCCATCGCGGGAGAAACCATGAAAGTAAAAGCAGCAGTCGCTCGTAGTGCCGGCCAACCTTTGAGCATTGAGATGGTTGATCTTGCGGGGCCACAAGCCGGAGAAGTGCTTGTAGAAATTAAAGCAACCGGCGTTTGCCATACTGACGCTTACACTCTTTCCGGTGCCGATCCCGAAGGTTTGTTTCCGGCTATTCTAGGCCACGAGGGAGCTGGGATTGTCGCAGAAATAGGAGCGGGAGTTACTAGCGTCAAAGTAGGCGATCGGGTAATTCCACTTTACATTCCAGAGTGCCGCAACTGCGAATATTGTTTGAGCCGGAAAACAAATCTCTGTCAAGCAATTCGAGTTACTCAAGGACAAGGCGTGATGCCAGATGGCACGAGTAGGTTTTCCATAGATGGTCAGAAGATTCATCATTACATGGGAACTTCCACCTTTGCCAATTATACAGTATTACCAGAAATTGCGGTAGCAAAAATCCGTGACGATGCTCCCTTTGACAAAGTTTGTTTGATTGGTTGCGGAGTTACAACGGGCATCGGCGCTGTCATCAATACCGCAAAAGTAGAACCAGGCTCTAATGTAGTAGTTTTCGGATTAGGCGGCGTTGGTTTGAATGTAATTCAAGCCGCTCGACTGGTGGGAGCTAATATGATTATCGGCGTAGATTTGAATTCAAACAAACAACAAATGGCCGAAAAGTTTGGCATGACTCACTTTGTCAATCCCCGCGAAATCGAGGGAGACTTAGTTGCTTATTTAGTAGATTTAACCAAAGGTGGAGCCGATTACAGTTTTGAATGTATCGGCAACATTAATGTGATGCGCCAAGCATTAGAATGTTGCCACAAAGGTTGGGGAGTCAGCGTCATTGTCGGAGTCGCTGGAGCAGGTCAAGAAATTAGTACCCGCCCCTTTCAATTAGTAACTGGCAGAGTTTGGAAAGGCACAGCTTTTGGTGGAGCAAAAGGCAGAACCGATGTTCCTAAGATTGTTGATTGGTACATGGATGGTAAAATTAACATCGACAGTTTAGTATCTCAAGTAATGCCGATTGAGCAAATTAATCAAGCCTTCGATGCCATGCACAAAGGCGAAGTAATTCGCACAGTTTTGACATTTTGACATTTTGAAGGAAGAAGTTCGGCAACGGATTTTGTAACGGATGTAACGGATAGAATAAAGTTCAGCAACGAAGCAGTGTACGGGATTTAACGGAGGTCAGTTTGAGGGAAGATCGAATATTCTTCTTTCTTATATCTTCTCTCTTCCTCTGCGCTCTCTGCGCCCTCTGCGGTAAAAAGATCCATTCCAAAATAAAATAGAGTTAACATGATATCCAAATCCCTAAAACTTCACGAAGAACATAAAAGCTTCGGTGGTAAACTAGGCTTTTACAGCCATCAATCCTCCGCCTGCAATAGCGAAATGAAATTCGCCGTTTACCAACCACCACAAGCTCAATATCAACCCGTACCAATTCTGTATTTTTTATCAGGATTAACCTGCACCGAAGAAAACTTCATGGCAAAAGCCGGAGCCCAGCAATTTGCCGCAAAATATGGATTAATGCTAGTTGCACCTGATACTAGCCCGCGCCATACAAGTATTCCCGGCGAAGACGAAAATTGGGATTTGGGAAGTGGTGCAGGTTTTTATGTTGATGCGACAGCCGCACCTTGGAATGCTCACTATCGGATGAATAGTTATGTTGTCGATGAATTACCCAAATTAATCGCTGAAAACTTTCCAGTCATACCGGAAAAACAGGGAATCTTCGGTCATTCAATGGGCGGACATGGGGCTTTAATTTGTGCGTTAAAAAATGGCGATCGCTATCTTTCAGTTTCTGCTTTTGCGCCTATTTGCGCGCCCATGCACAGCCCTTGGGGACAAAAAATATTCAGCAACTATCTCGGTGACAATCGAGAGGATTGGCGCGCTTGGGATGCGAGTGAATTGGTGCTGAAATCGCAATATAATCGTCCAATTTTAATTGATTGTGGCACGGCAGATTCGTATCTTGCTGATGGTCAGTTGTTGCCGGAAGTGTTCGCGGAGGCTTGTGCAAAAACTGGACAGCCGCTAAATTTGAGAATGCAGGAAGGTTACGATCACAGCTATTACTTTGTGGCGAGTTTTATGGAGGATCATATTCAGCATCATGCGGCTGTTTTGTGCGGGTAGTTGTGTCAAGTCCGGCAGCATTCGGATTAATATTACCTGAAATTAGGAGACGGCAGTGCCCAAAGCGTGTCAACTTAAGGTACAACTCATAGTCCGGCAAGGGTTGAAACCCCTGCCTCAAAGCGAAAGTCCTCTCAAAGAGGACTCAAGAGAAGAATTTTCAACTCATTAGTCCTCTTTTAGAGGACTTTAGCTATTAGACAGGGGTTTAAACCCCTGGCGGACTCGCGGACTAGATAGTCGGCTTAAGTTGACACCAATGGGCAGTGCCGTTTCCCTACAACATTATTTTGGGGTAGGGACACGGCATTGCCGTCTCCTCCGCAGACTCCTGAAGAACAATTACTTCAAGTTAATTGGAAATACCCAATCTTTGTACTTGCTATCGCGATTTTCGATAATTCCTGTCAGTTTTCCCAAGAGCTTTTCAGTAATGGGTCGCTCTTTTGGTAACTGATAGTTTTCGATGCGGTTAATTGGGGTAATTTTAGCTGCGGTACCGCACAGGAAAATCTCGTCAGCAATCAACAATTCTGATTTATCAACTGGTCTTTCGATGACTTCAATTCCTAAGTCTTTGGCGATAGTCATCACGCTGTCTCTGGTGATTCCTTCGAGAATGTCTTGCTCGAAACCTGGTGTCACTAATTTACCGTTTCTCGCGACAAATATGTTCATTCCTGAAGCTTCGCTGACTTTTCCTTGACTATTCATCATGATAGCTTCGTCAAAGCCAGATTGTACTGCTTCTGTTTTGGCTAAGGCTGAGGTGATGTAAGCACCGCTTATTTTGCCTCTCAAGGGTAAACTGCGGTCTTCTTGGCGGTACCAAGAGCTAATTCTACAGTTGACTCCTTCCTTTGGCAAATAGTCTGAGAGTTCTAATCCGTAGACAAAAAAGTCTGTTTCTACGTTGTGGAGTCTGGGGGCGATTCCCAAACTTGAGGTGTAGATAAATGGGCGGATATAAAAAGATTGGGTAGGCTGATTTTTCTTGACAAAATCAACGATTACTGATTGAATTTTGTCGGCGGCCAAATCGCATTGCAGGAAGCTGGCACTTTGGCTTAATCTTTGACAGTGGCGGTCTAATCTAAATAGTAAGATGCGATCGCGATTTTCGGGGTCGGGAATTCCGCGCAACCCGCCCAAGACTCCGGTTCCGTAGTGCAGTGCGTGGGTGGCTATGGAGATTTTGGCGTCGGTAAATGGGAGGAATTGATTTTGAAAGTAGGCAATTGGTAGAAAACTATCCATGATTCAAGCTAGCGATGAGTTTTGCAGTCCGCGAGGAAAGGTGAATTTCGTTATATTACCATAATTTATTATTATGTTGTTTAATGAAATTGTCAAAGTATAAAAATTGCTCTCATTTTGGTTGATAATTGTTTTGGGGAAGATTGGATTGAAGTACAAATCAAAAGTAACAAAGAGGCAGCTATGGCGCGTAAATGTTTTATCATTGAAATGGGAATGGGTATTGACCAGCACGGACAAGAACCGACTGTGGCGGCGGCTAGGGCTGTCCGAAATGCGATCGCAAATAATGCTTTACTCGGTGTCTGGGAAGTGGCGGGTTTGACTGACCCAAATCAAATGATTGTGGAGGTAAAGGTGGGTGTTCCTTACCCGGAACAGGTGCGAAGGGATGAGGTTTTGGCGGTGTTGCCTTTTGGGGAAAAAACTTTGATTGTTGAGCAAGGTGGGATGATTGTGGCTGGAAGGGCGATCGCATCTTTGAATGATAAAAATGATGAAATGTTGATTGCGGTAGCGGCGGTGACAGTTTTTGTGGACACTCAAGACTAATTTTCGACTGTTTGAATAGATGGGAGATGTGCGAAGTGCGATCGCGCTAACCCCGATCTAGTAAAGCAATTTAAACAAACACAGGTATAAAATTATAACACCATGTTAAAAGAAGTTAGAATAGAAAATTACAAATCGATTCACAAGCTGAAACTGGAGTTAGGACGAGTCACCGTGTTGATTGGTGAGAATGGTTGCGGCAAGAGTAATATCTTAGAGGCGATCGCCTTGGCTTCTGCGGCGGCTGATGATAAACTGGATAACGAGTTTTTAGCTGCACGTGGCATTCGAGTTACGGAACCTCAATTAATGCGATCGGCTTTTGAAAAAGATAATCTTACTAAAGAAATTAAAATTGATTTAACAGGAAATGATCAACAACCATTTAGTTGTGTTTTAGAAAATGATAACTCTCCCTATTCTAAGTGGCTTAACAAAATCGATTTTTATACTTTTCTTGTTCCAGCTATAAACTTTATCAATGACAATAAAAATTATCTAGAAAATACTTTTAATCTTCAGGAAAAATACGAGAATGATCCAAATAAATTGTCTATAGAACAAGCAAGCCAGGAATTGAAACTCAGAGAGTTAGTAAAAAGCAAAGATAAGATACTACAATCATTGCAAAGACATTCTAAAATGTTTGCTATACGTGAATTTATCATTTATTCTCCTGAAAACCAAGCATTACGAACTTTTGAAAAAGAAGGACAAGTTCAACCATTAGGAATTAATGGAGAAGGCTTGTTTAAACTATTAAAAGTTTTGAGTTCAGAGAACCAAGAACAGCTTAATGAAATCAAGAAAAAGCTCAAATTGATAGATTGGTTTCAAGATTTTGAAGCTTCTCCAAATTTATCCAATATTCAGAACTCTCTCCAAATTAAAGATAGATACTTAGATCCAGATTTAGCTTATTTTGACCAAAGAAGTTCTAATGAAGGCTTTTTGTTTTTGCTTTTTTACTTCGCTTTATTTATTAGCGATATCACACCTAAATTTTTTGCAATTGATAACATTGATGCTTCCCTCAACCCCAGATTATGTCGCAGGTTAACCCAAGAATTAGTCGAATTAGCAAAAAAACACGACAAACAAGTTATATTTACAACCCACAACCCAGCAGTTTTGGACGGTTTGGATTTAGATGATGATGAACAACGCTTGTTGGTGATTTATCGTAACCAATTAGGTCATACTAAAGCCAGACGTATTCTCAAACCTAAACCTCTCGAAGGACAGGAACCTGTTAGACTGTCCGAGGCTTTTTTGAGGGGCTATATTGGAGGACTTCCTAAGAATTTTTAATATGATTAATTTAGGATTAATTACTGAGGGATTGACTGACCAGATTGTGATTGAAAATATTTTACGAGGGTATTTCAACAATCCCGATCTAGATATTACACGGCTTCAACCAGAAAGAGATGAAAATGACGAAAACAAATTTACAGGTTATGGTAGTTGGAGTCAAGTTTTTGCTTATTGCCGTTCAATAGATTTTCAATTATCCTTTCAATCTAATGATTATATAATTATCCAAATAGATACGGATGTTTCAGAAGAGTATGGTATCCCACAGCAAGATGAAAATGGTGAATTTACTCCTGAAGAGTTGATTGTAAAAGTGATTGAAAAGTTTAAACAGGAAATTGGCGAAGATTTCTACAGTAAATGTCAACAGCAAATCATTTGGGCTATATCAGTACATTCTATTGAGTGTTGGTTGCTGCCACTTTATTATGAAGACAAGAAGAAAAAGTCTAAATTTAAAAATTGTTTAGAGACGTTAAATAAGGAACTTATAAAGAAACATGATTTTAGAATTGACGCTAAGAATCCCGAATATTATCGCACAATTTCCCAACAATATAGCAAACATAAAATATTGATGGCTTGTTACCAAGACAATCCCAGTTTGAAGAGTTTTGTGGTAGATGTTGAAAGCAAAAAGATTGTGATTGTTTTAGAAGACGATTAGTAAAGTTAGCCAATTTTATATAAACTTTTTCACCTGCTAAACTTCCGAGTCTAATTCGCTGACACGCAACTGCACCGGCAACTCTACAGAATTCAATTCAGATGACTCTAATAAACCAGCCGCTTCTGACTCAGAATTCAGCTTGTCACCCGATCGCACTTTTTGCAATTTCTCAGCCAAAGTATCCCGCTGATTGATTAAATAAATACTCACCAAAGTCAGCCCAACACCCATCGATTGCAACGGATTCAGCACTTCACCCAAAAACAAATTGCCGAATAGTAACGCAAAAACTGGCGTTAAAAATGTTAAAGAACTTAAACTGGTGAGACTGCCACTGGAAGCAAAATAAAAGAACAAACCGTAGGCGATCGCACTTCCGAACACTGTAGAATAACCTAACGCCATCCATCCCGAAAAATCGATATTGACAAACTGGTCAGATTCAGTTGCAGCCGACATTGCCAACAAGGGCAAACCGCCCAAAATCATATGCCAACCAGTCCCTACCACTGGGTCAACATAACGGCAAACCCAGCGTACCAAAACCGTACCCACAGCCATCGACAAGGCCGCCAACAGCATCAACCATTCTCCACCCTGAAATAAATCTCCGATACCACCAGAAACCTGCACATTTTCAGGATGAAATAATCCCAAAATAAAGCCATCGGGCAACCCGATCAAACTGATGCCCAGAACGCCAATAACTAATCCCAACCAGCCCCAAAAACCGATTTTCTCTTGAAACAGCCACAAACACAAAATCGCCACAGCTAGCGGCTGAGAGTCAATCATCACCGAACCCAAACCCGCACCGGTTCTAGCTAAACCTTCTGCTAAAAAGCCTTGAAATAAAGTGCCGTCAACTAATGCAAATAGCGAAATCCACAACCAAGCTTTCCAACCCTGGGGCTGCGCTTTTCCCATGAATGCGGCCGCGAGGAGCACCAAGACACCCGCAGGTATCAAGCGCACTGTGGCTATAAACAGCGGTGTCGTGTGAGGCATGACTCCTTTCATCGCTACCATCGCGGTTCCCCATAGGAAAAACGGCGCAATCAGCAACAGTGGCGCGAAGGGCAGTTTGGAATCGGTAAGTTTTAGCTGCATGGGGAGGGCTCCAGATGATGGATGAGATTGACTCTCACAGGAATGATGTAGTTTTGTTAAGCAATTTTTACAATTATATATCGAAGGTGGGTTAAGTGCGATGCACCGGATCTATCCCCCTAGGGGGGCTAGGGGGATCTAAACTGATCTGGTGGTTCAAGTCAGCGATAAACCGTCTTTCTCTTAGTGTGTTTACATGGTCTTTGGAAGCTGTGTAAACTCGATCGGGCATTTCACACTTATGACAAATTCAAGATTTAACCTTCAAGGCTTTAAACACCGCGTGCCGATCGCCACCCTAGTCATATTAGGGGTATTTGCTTTCGCAAGTGCGATCTGCACCGCCTGGTTGTCCGGTGAAGGCACTGTCAGCGGTATTTTCACCCAAATCAACACTTGGCAACAAGACCCGCCTGTGTGGACGCAAGTGCCTGCTGTCAGCAAGATGTATTTATTAATCCCGACTGTAATCCTCGTCTCAACAGTCTTCGCTACAATTAAAATTTCGCCTCAACCGCAGAAATGGTCACAGGCTGTAGTCATCTCCATAGTTTTGGCTTTAACTATTCGGTACGTTTTGTGGCGATCGCTCGCAACTCTCAATTTAAGCAATCCCCTCAATGGTATCTTTAGTTTGGGGCTGTTTTTCCTCGAAATGTTAATGGTTTTCAGTAGCAGCATTCAACTTTACCTAATGCTGAGAGTCAAAGACCGTCGCCGAGAAGCCGATCGCATGGCAGTTGCCGTTGAGTCAGGAGACTTTGCCCCTGCCGTAGATATTTTTATCCCAACCTACAACGAACCTGCCTTTATTTTACGGCGCACAATCATCGGTTGTCAAGCATTAGACTATCCCAACAAAAAACTATATTTACTCGACGATACTCAACGTCCTGAAATCAAATTATTGGCAAAAGAACTGGGATGCGAGTATATAAGCAGAACCGATCACGTCCATGCAAAAGCTGGAAATATCAATCATGCTAAAGGCTTAACCAATGGGGAACTAATAGTTGTTTTCGATGCAGACTTCATCCCCACCACCAACTTTTTAGCTAGAACAGTCGGATTTTTTCAGAATCCAGAAATCGCCCTCGTCCAAACTCCCCAAAGCTTTTATAATCACGACCCGATCGCCCGCAATCTGGGATTAGAAAATATTCTCACTTCCGAAGAAGAAGTATTTTATAGACAAATTCAAATCATGAAAGATGGTGCAGAAAGCGTAGTTTGTTGTGGCACATCTTTTGTCCTCAGACGCAGCGCTTTAGAAGCAGTGGGAGGCTTTGTCACCAATTCACTTTGCGAAGATTATTTTACGGGTATTAGACTGTCAGCAACAGGATATCGTTTAGTTTATTTGAATGAAAAATTAAGTGCAGGTTTGGCTGCTGAAAATATAGATGCTCACCTAACTCAAAGATTCCGGTGGGCGCGAGGCACACTTCAGGCATTTTTTATTGATTCCAATCCTTTAACTATTCGTGGTCTCAAATTCCGACAAAGACTGTCTCACTTGGAAGGATTACTGCACTGGTTTACCAGTTTAACTAGGGTTTTATTTCTGTTCATACCTTTGGCTTATTGGTTTTTAGGTATACTTCCTTTGCGGACAAATTCCCAGGAATTACTCTACTTTTTTCTGCCTTACTATTCGGTGCAACTTACGGTGTTTTCTTGGCTGAACCGTCGATCGCGATCGGCTTTGCTTTCCGATGTTTACTCCTTTGTCCAGTGTATTCCTTTAGCAGTGACTGTTGTGAGTGCGATGCTCAATCCGTTTGCGAAAGGATTCAAAGTGACTCCAAAAGGAATTGCCAGCGATCGGTTTCATTTTAACTGGAATTTGGGATGGCCTTTAATCATCTTGTTTGTAGCTACAGCCTTCGGTTTGTGGCAAAATCTCAACATTTATTTGGTTCATAATATGGGTGGTGGACAGGGAGTTGAAACAAGTGCATATGCGTTAAAAGGGACGAGTTTTGGCTGGATTTGGAGTGCTTATAACTTGCTGATGTTAGGGATTGCATTGCTGATTTTGGTGGATATTCCTAAACCGGATATTTACGAATGGTTCAATTTACGCAGAGTTGTACAATTGAATATAGGCGGTAAAACTTTTTGGGGTATAACTACTATGATTTCGGAAAGTGGTGCTGAAGTTGCTCTGACTCAGCAGCCAAGTTTTGCTGTTAAAGGTAAAGGTAGACAAGATGCTGATTTCACACCAGAATTTTCGCCAAAATATACAGTAACGGAAAGTTTATCACAGGGTAAAATAGTCAAATCGAGACCGCTATTTCAGTCAATGCTTGAGTTGGATACAGAAGCTCATTTTGCGATCGATTTGATCGATTGTGATGCGGCGACTTTGGAAATTATGGAAGAGAAATGTTTGATTCCTGTGGCGAAGATTGAGTTAGTTAGGGATAAATTACCGTTGGATTCAAGTTTTCGCGCAGCAGAATTTCCGACTGTACGAATTGCCTTTGATCGCCTAAATATTAGCCAACACCGTTGTTTGATTGAAATGCTATATTGTCGGCCGGGACAGTGGTTGCGTCAGGAGACTCCGGGAGAATTGCGATCGCTTTGGTTGTTGTTGAGAATTGCTTTTAAACCACGGGCTATTTTTGAGAGAAATCGACCAGTTAGGGCGATCGCAGTTTCGCAAGTTTAGCTACATCTCCGTACCCTGAGCGTAGTCGAAGGGTTAACTGATTTAACTGGTTAACTGGTTCCCAGGCTGAAGCCTGGGAACCCATATCTAGAGGCTCTGCCTCGCTGGGGGAAAATAGAAATTGAGGCAGAGCCTCCGGATCAGCGTTACCAGGCTGGAGCCTGGTAACGAGTAGAATTTACTTTTCAAATCCTGATTTATATTTGATAATATGAGTATTAGGGTGACATCAAGTGATTGATTCTTCTAAAAAATTATGAACCTATGAAACTCAAGTCATCTTTTTTGTATAAATTAGTCTTGGTGGCAAATTTGCTCCTAGGATCTGTCACCGCTTTCGGTGTTAGCGCTCAAGCCGAGACGAAAAGCTCTACTGAGAATTATAAATCTCAATGCAGTTTTTACGGACAAAATCAACGACAAGCACAAACAATCGGCTGTTCAATTAAACAGAATCCAAACAAAATTACAATTACCTGGGATGATGGGTTCACAACTAATTTGGTTTTTTCACCAGATGGTATTTGGCAATCAATGCCATCTCGATCCAAAGCAGACGTAACATTTTATACGGCTACTGGACAAGTATCTAGGGTTGAAATTTACGAAGGCCCAGGTAAAGGCATTCTGGTTGTCAAGCCCGCTTTGAGGTAAGGTCAAAACAACCCGATTTATTTGAAAAATCGTCGATCTATCGGAGAGATGACGATGGCGGTTTTGGGGTTGGTGCTTTGGGAAGAGTGCGAGTTGGTGGCGGTGGAGTCGGGATATTTGCGCCGGTGCGACTTGCAAACCACCAGATTCCAGTACCTACGATCGCGATCGTCATCATCAGAGATAAAATAACAACCGGGGCTTGATTTTTTTGAGACATAGTTTACTTAGCCAAAACTGAGGGCAATTCGCGAATCTCTTCCCCTGTTCCAAAATCAGTAAACTGGCGCACCTCTGGTTCATGGAATGCTAAGACAATATCTTCTTTAGGCACTCCCAATTCGACGAGTTCGTTGGCAATTCCGACTTCAGTACCATCATGCTGAATCCAAATTTTTCCACCCTTGATGTCAAGATGTAGAACACAGCCAAAATCGCGTTTATTGCCACGCCACCCAACATATAGCAGTTGATAATGGTCTTGCTCAGCATCAAAAAGAGTTTGCACTTCGTATTCTTGGGCGTTTCGTTGTATTGAAGCGCGTTCTTGCCGTTCTGAAAGCAGATGACGAATGTATTGCCGATATTGCTCTATAGCCATTGGACAATAACCTCTTGTTGTACATCATAAATCATCAATCGTAGTTGATATCGCTTAACCGCAGCTACAATAAACCGTCGTTGAAAGAAACTTTCATAAACTGGTACTCGCACTGCTAGATAGAGTAAACGATCTGGTTCAATAGTTTCAAGTGCATCGCGATAATTAAGGAATTGTCCCAATGCAGTATGAAAATCTGAGACATTGGAGGAACTGATGAAACTTTTAATTTCTACAGCAATTTTCTGACTCTCTCGCTGCGCGGCTAACAGTTGTTCCGCCGCCAAATCAATCTCAAAATCTACATCATCAACATTAATTTGATAGGGGTCAGCCGTAATTTGCCAATCTTCCTTTTCTAAAGCAGTCTTGACAACATCATGAAACCGATCTTTTGCCATACAAGTTTTCTAGTTGTGGATAATTACTAATTTTGTCAGCACTTCTGCTGGACTAGCCCTAGAACTTACCACTACATATTATAACCTACATTCCACACTCACGAATATAGCAACCGCCAAAGCGATTTGGTCACTGAGCGTAGTCGAAGTGTCCTAACCATTTTAGCGGTTGCTATAGCTCACAAACCAGAACCAGATATCGGCACAAAATCGTAACCATAACTGGTGCGATTTCCGGGTTGAATAATTACTAACTGAACTGCTCGATTGCGATCGCCCGAAGGCAAAAAACGAATCGCACCAGAAGCCCCCGTTGCCGAAAAATCCGACGCTGAGAGAGCTTGTTGAATCCCGGTACGAGTCGGATTCACCCGTAAACCGGCAATTAAAGCTGTCGCCGCGTCGTAGGCTAAAGCTGTGCGCCAACTTACTTCAGCTTTCCAAAGTTGTTTGGATGTTTGGGGAAAGTTGGACTGCGGATCTGCGAGAATGTGCCAAGGAACTGCGATCGCCATATTTGTTGCTCCCGCTCCACCAATTTGCAGTATTTTAGCCGTATAAGCGCCGTCTCCTGCTAATAAGGGCAGCCGTTTCGCGTTTACTTGCACTACTTGCAAAGCTTGGTCTATGGTGCTGGAATTGGATGCTAACATGATGACTTCTGCTCCTTGGGCGATCGCCTTTTCAACGCTATCAGCAGCATTAAAATTTCCGTTAGCAAAGTCAAATTCCGATACTATTTGTCCTCCATCTGCGTAGATAGCTGTGGTAAATTCATTTTTTAAGGATTTGCTATAACTGCTGGTAGAATTGAAAAAAACAACAGCTTTTTTCTTTTGCAATTTTGTGAGCATATAGCGGGAGAGAGCATTAGCCGCAAACCGATCGCTCGGTACTGTCCGAAATATATTGCTACCAACGCCTGAGAGTTGGACAGACGTACTGGTAGGAGAAATTGCTACTAATTGATTTTGTTGATAAACCTTGCTTGCTGCTAGCGTTGTGTCCGATCCAAAATGTCCGATTACTCCTAAAACTTCCGAGTTTTTTGCTAAAGCACTGGCAATTTGCGAAGCTATCTCTGGGTTATTATCATCATTCGCAATTAGCACTTTTAAGGGAATACTACTCACGCCACCACTTTGATTTAGTTCATTTTGAGCTTGAGCCACACCTCGCAGAATTTCTAAAGCAGGATTAATATCGTTACCAATGGGAACAGCGACAGCAATCGTGTAGGATTTTTTGTCGCCAATTCGGGCGTTATTCAGATAAATTAATGCTTCTGGATCGTTGGGACTGGCTTGCAGTGAGGCTTCCAGATTTGAAATTGCTGTGTTATAGTTGAAGGATGCGATCGCCTGTACAGCTTCTTGTTTTTTCTGGCTTGAACCCTCTGGAATTAACAAGTTTTTGCCTATACTCAGACGTTTCCCAATCGACAGTTGCGAATCCGAGGCGTTGGCTGTTGGGGAAGTGCCAGAAATCAATTTTTCCGAAGACACGCTCCCTAAATTAATGCCTTTACTTTTTGTGAGCCACCAGATACCTGCACCGACTAGCCCCATCGTAATTACCAAGGATAAAACTAGAATAACTGTTTCGTTTCTTTGGGACATGGCTCCACAATAGTCATCATATTTTTACATTATTTGACAGAAGGAAGAAGGAAGAAGGAAGAAGGAAGAAGGAAGAAGGAAGAAGGAAGGAAGAAGGAAGAAGGAAGAAGGCCCTTCGACACTTCGACTACGCTCAGCGCACCGCTTCGCTCAGGAACCGGGAAGAAAGCCCTTCTACACTATAGTCGAAGTGTAGAAGGGCTTTATTATATACTGGTTTAAAAAAGAGTGAGGACGTAAATCAGCAAGAACAAAACAATCCAAATAATGTCTACGAAGTGCCAGTAAATTTCTGCCATTTCGATACCAGTGTGCTTCACACTTGAGTAGTGGCCCTCGCGGCGACTCCGCCACAGCACACCCAAAATCATCGAGACACCAATAAAAACGTGCAAACCGTGGAAACCGGTCATCACATAGAAACAGTTAGCAAAGATATTCTCAGTCAAACCGTAACCCAAGGTCATGTATTCGTAAACCTGACCTCCCAAGAAAACAATGCCCATTGCAGCAGTAATGGCGTACCAAAGCCGCATTCCTTTGATATCATTCTTTTTTACCGCACTGTCACCGAAGTGAATCACAAAACTGCTGGAAACCAGAATAATTGTGTTGATTGTCGGCAACAATAATTCTACTTCTGTGCCTTCGGGTGGCCAAGATTCTGCACCAGCGCGCAATAATAAATAGGCGGCAAAAAGCCCTCCAAACATCAGGGATTCAGAAATCAGAAAAGTCACGAGTCCGAACAGTCGCAAATCTTCGTGTTCTTCGTGGTGTTCGATCGCACTCGCGGCCGCTACTGGGGCGACTGACGAGTTTAGTACACTTTCTGGGCTATCAATTGTTGAACCTTGCATAAAAGTCTCCAATATTGAACAGGTGAAACTAATAGTCCGGCAGGGGTTTAAACCCCTGCCTCAAAGCGCAAGTCCTCTCAAAGAGGACTGAAGAGAAGAATTTTCAACTCATTAGTCCTCTTTAGAGGACTTTCGCTATTAGACAGGGACTTCAGTCCCTGTCGGATGTCAACTATCATCCGTTGCCATCATCACCATTGTTGACATCCGATGCGGATGCAGCCTGAGAAATTGCAACCGGTTTTTGATTACCTGCGGGAATCAGGATGCCTAAATGATCGATGTTGGGAACGAAATTATTCATCCCGTAGTCGTAGGGGCCGTGAGTGACAACGGGCAATACTTCCCAGTTTTCAATGATGGGCGGCGAAGCAGTTGTCCATTCCAAAGTTAAGGCTTCCCAAGGGTTGCTGCTGGCTTTGGGGCCGTACATCCAACTCCAAATGATGTTGAAGAAGAAGGGAAGTACCGAAAATCCGAGCAAAATTGAACCGTAGGTGCAAATCTTGTTGAGGGACTCGAATTGGGGGTCGTACATGGCAATCCGGCGGGGCATTCCTTGCAGGCCCAATTGGTGCATGGGTAAGAAGGTGAGGTTGGTGCCGATGAAGGTGAGGACGAAGTGAACGCGGCCCCAGGTTTCGTTGTACATCCGACCGGTGATTTTGGGGAACCAGTGGTAAATTCCGGCGTAGAGGCCGAAGACTGAACCGCCAAAGAGGACGTAGTGGAAGTGGCCGACGACGTAGTAGCTGTCGTGTACGTGGACGTCGAAGGGTGCAGTGCCTAATGTGACTCCGGTTAAGCCGCCGAAGACGAACATCATTAAAAGCCCGATCGCAAATAACATCGCACTGGTGTAGCGGATTTTACCGCCCCACAGGGTAGCCGTCCAGCCGAATATCTTAACACCTGTCGGAACTGCCACAATTAGGGTGGAAACGGTGAAGAACATCCGCATCCAGGGAGGTGTACCGCTGGTGAACATATGGTGCACCCAAACGAACAATCCGACTAGGCAAATTGCTAAGCTAGAATAGGCGATCGCCTTATAGCCAAAAATCGGTTTACGCGCGTGTACTGGGATAACTTCGGACATGATTCCGAAGATGGGCAGAATCATCAAATAAACTGCCGGGTGGGAATAAAACCAGAATAAGTGTTGATAAATAACGACGTTGCCGCCTTCATCTGGTTTGTAGAATGAGGTGCCGAAGTTGATATCAAACAGCAGCAATGTCAAGCCCACTGCTAATACTGGAGTTGATACCAGTGCGAGCACGGAAGTTGCCAAAATTGACCAGCAAAATAGGGGAAGTTGATCCCATTTCATGCTGGGAACTTTCATCTTGAGGATGGTGACAACAAAGTTGAGCGAACCTAAAATTGAGGATGTTCCTGCTAGGACGATCGACAAAATCCACATTGATTGAGCGGTGTTGGCTGTAATCACGCTCAGCGGCGGATAGGATGTCCAACCAGATTGAGCTCCTCCGAAGAAGAAGCTGCTCATCAGGATGATGCCGGCGGGGGGATTAACCCAAAAGGCGATCGCGTTGAGCTTCGGAAACGCCATGTCTCTAGCGCCCAGCATCAACGGGATTAAGAAGTTGCCGAATCCGCCGATCGCCGCTGGCACGATCCACAGGAAAATCATGATCGTCCCGTGGTTGGTCAGGAAAGCGTTGTAGAGGTTCGGGTCCATAAAGTCGGAATCGGGGGTGTAGAGTTCCGCCCGCATCGCCATCGCCATTAATCCGCCAATCAGGTAGAAAATAAAGGCGGTTACTAGGTATTGAATACCAATTACTTTGTGATCTACGTTGAAAGTAAAGTAGTCGTACCATTTCCATGCTGTGGGATGGTGTGAGTAACTTTCCTCTTTAATTTCTGGCGGGGTATTTACTGGAAGTTGTGCTTGTGCCATTTGATATGTTGGGAATTTTAATTAGAAGGAAGAAGGAAGAAGGAAGAAGGAAGAAGGAAGAGGGAAGAGGGAAGAGGGAAGAGGGAAGAGGGAATAAGACCCTTCGACTACGCTCAGGGAACAGATGGCGCTTCGTGAACCCTCGACCCTTCGACTACGCTCACGACCCTAATAGCAGTACCCTGAGCGGAGTCGAAGGGTCGAAGGGCAGGGAATAGCTTCGCTTTAAAAATTAAAAATGTTGAATTACTTGTGGCATTTTTAATTTTTAATTTTGTTTTTTTTAATTTCTAGTCGGTTGGAGTTGAGCGACGATTTCGGGTTTAATCCCCATTTCGCTAACGTAAGGAGCTAGAAATTCTGATTCTGATAGGAGATCCGGATTAACTGCGATCGCGCGATCGATATCGAGCTCTTGAGCAATCAGACTTTCTTTGAGCCAACTGTCGTATTCTTCAGGAGTGTGCACAATCACGCGAGTCCGCATTGCGCCGTGGTAGCCGCCACAAAGTTCCGCACAATATACGGGATAGTCACCGGGCGTGGTGGCGACAAACCGCAATTCGGTGGGGATTCCCGGAATCGCATCTTGTTTGAGCCGGAATTGGGGCACCCAGAATGAGTGAATCACGTCAACGGCGGAAAGGTTGAGCTGAACGGATTTACCAGTGGGTACATGGAGTTCTCCAGAGGTGACTCCGCTGTCGGGATAGTTAAATATCCAGGCGTACTGCATCCCGGTGACGTTGACTGTGAGGCCTGCGAATTTGCCAGTCTCCGAAGGTTTGGCTCCAAAACCGTATTTGGCGGTTGGTGTGCCACCCATTTCTGCGGCCATTTCTGATGCCGCGCTTCCTGAGTCGGCGATCAGGGGAGCGGCCATTGCGCTGCCTTTCGGCATTTTATGGCCTGCGTGGGTGGAGTCGTGAACGTGAGCCATCACCTGACTGCCGCCCGGATCGAAGCCTCCCATATCTCTAAAAACTTCGACGCTGTAGATGCCGACACCGATGACCAGAATTGCGGGTATTGCCGTCCAGAAGATTTCTAAGGCAAAGTTTTCGCTAACGGGTATGCCATCGGTTTCGTCTCCGGGGCGGTAGCGAAATTTGATCGCAAAATAGACGATCGCGCCTTCTACCACTATAAATAGGGCTGTGGCGATCGTGATCATCACGTTAAAAAAATCGTCTACCAGTGGTGCTTGTTCTGATGCTTGTCCTGGCATGAGGTGGTTGTTTTGACCATACCAGAAGCTGATAGCTGCGATCGCGAGGCCACCAACTAGGGTCAACAGCGAAGCCGGTATTTTGCTTGTTTCTTTTTCCATCCTGGAACTCCTTGAGTAAGGGCTGCGACGCCTGGACTGAGGAGTCGCTGGCTTACGGCTTGTTTAATTTGTTGACTGCGGTTTTACTAGCCGTCCTACTCCTACTAGGGTAGAACAATCAGTTGACATACTCCCCGGCGTGAACGCACGGGGATTCTTGACACTTCACGGAGATGTGCCACAAGTGGTCTTACCTTCTCTCTGTGTCCATTTAGAGTCGTGGCAATGCCCTATCCCGACTTGATTTATATTTCTTGCTGCGTTCAGATCCCTATCTTGATGTGTACCGCAGTTTAAACAGATTAACTCTCGAATTGAAAGGTCTAATTTGCCCCATTTAAACCCGCAATCTGAGCAAGTTTGGCTTGTCGGCTCCCAACGGCTGATTACCCTCAAGTCTCTGCCCAATTTCTCAGATTTACCCTCACATAGCACCCTAAATTCATACCAGCCTTGCTGACTGATAGCCCTTGCAAGTTTGCGGTTTTTAACCATTCCTGATACATTCAAATCTTCTAAAACAATCACTTGGTTATCGTTGACTATTTTAGTAGATAGTTTGTGCAGGAAGTCTTTGCGGGTGTCCGCTATTTGGTTGTGCAATTTAGCAATTTGGAGGCTGGTTTTATTTCTGCGCTTGGAATCTTTGGGCTGTCTTGCTAGTTTGCGTTGCAATCTGCGGATTTTCCGATATAAGTGTTTGTAACTAGGACTTTGGGCTGTTGTACCGTCACTCATCACGGCAAAGGTTTTAATTCCCAAATCAATGCCAATACTTTGATTCTTGGCATCAACTCGATTGGGGTTAACCTCTACGACAAAGCTAAGGAAATAGCGGTTAGCGCAATCCTTGATGACGGTTACAGAACTAGGCTCAGATGGCAAAACCCTAGACCAAATCGGCTTGACGATGCCGATTTTAGCTAGATAGACACCGCCATCTTCCTTCATGGAAAAACCACGGAGAGTAAGCCTTGCCGATTGGATGTTAGTTTTTTTCTTGAACTTAGGATATCCAACTTTGCGCCCTTTTCTCGATCCTTTGCAGGAGTCAAAAAAGTTCTTAAAAGCTGTTTCCAGAGCGGCTACAGATTGTTGTAATGGAACTACCGATACTTCACTCAACCATGCTCTTTCTTTGGTTTGTTTGGCTTGAGTAATAACCTGCTTTTGAAGGTCTGTCGATTTCAGCTTTTTCTCAGACTGTTTACAAAGTGCAAGCGCATCATTCCAGACTACTCGAACACAGCCAAATAACTGAGCTAGGCTCTGTTGCTGCTGGTCGGTCGGATAGATTCTGTAGCGATATCTTGCTTTCATTTTTGAGAGTGTATTCTTGTTCTATTATACTAGGTTTTGCCAATAGAATTAGGAATAATTAAAGCCGTCCTAGAAGGACGGGGCTTCAGACCCAGTTCTTTGGTGAACTACCCGCCGTCAAGCGGGGTACCGCTATGACGGGGGCTTCTCCCTTCAACAACCACAGCCACCACAGTAGTAGACTTGCGTCCATACTGTTTTGGTCTTACATAGCCTTCAGGAGCAATAACGCTGGTTCCCAACGTCAATAAGCGCAAGCCTTCATTTTTAATATTTATCGCCGCATTGATGTCTCTGTCGTGCCTTTGCCCACAATGAGGACAGTCAAATTCTCGCACAGATAAATCCATTTTCGGCAGTGGCTTCAAAGTATTAGAGCAAAGATGAGTTGATGCAAAAAATCGACCTATTTCTAGATAAACTTTTCCCACCATTTCTGCTTTATATTTAAGCATCGTACAAAATATTCCCCAACCAGCATCAGATATTGATTTGGCTAGGCAATGATTTTTCACCATGTTTCTGACTGCCAGATTTTCTACTACTACGACTTGGTTTTTGTCTACTACCTTGCGCGATAGCTTGTGTAGAAAATCCTCGCGGATTCTTTTGATTCTTGAGTGAATTTTAGCTACTGCTAGCTTGGCTTTTCGACGATTATTGGTCGTCTTATCTTTTTTACGAGCCAGCTTTTTTTGCTTACGAGCTAGATTTTTTTCATGTTTCTTCGTAGCTTTTGGATGTTGATATTTAGAGCCTTCTGATGTAACTGCAAAATCGGTTAGACCTAGATCTATGCCAATTACATTGCCCTCAGAGCTAGATTCTGGGCATTCAATGCCATCATCCACAAGCATGGAAGCAAAGTATCTCCCATCAGGATTTTTGGATACAGTTACATTTTTGACTTTACCCTCAATATCCCGATGAACTTTAGCATTGACGGTATTCAACTTACCAGGGAATTTAATCTGACAATTGCTCAAGACTTTGACATTTTGAGGGTATTGAATAGATTGTTTCCCTTGGCGTTTTTTGAATGTTGGATACATGGCGCGACCATCAAAGAAGTTGCCAAAGGCTACACCTAGATTTAAAACTGACTGTTGAAGACACTGAGAATAACACTCAGATAGCCATTCATTATCAGTTTTCCACAACGGTATTGACTTTTTCATGGTCATGGCGGTAACGCCTTTGCCAGTTTCTTGATAGGTTGCGGTCATTACGGCCAAAGACTGATTCCAGACCCAACGCACACAACCGAAAGCCTGAGCAAGGTGTACTTGCTGGACAATGGTAGGGTAAATTCGGACTTTGACAGCTTTTAACACGATGCTTAGACTATTTACGGGATTACTCTAAGACTAAAGTAGCAAAGAGTATTGGGAAAAGCAAGGAATTTCCATGCCCTGAGTGTTGTCGAAGGGTTCATCTCCTCATCCATCCGCTATCGCCCGCGAGCTTTCGCTTTTACGTCTTGCGGCGGATGGAATCCTCGATTCACGCACCTTTCATCCTACACTAATCAAAGTGATATAGTTTGGGGATTCCGTGCTGTTTAGCTAAATTTAGTTTGTTATTAATGCTATTTTTTAAGTTTTTTGATGCTGTTTAGTTCAATATTTTGAGTTTCAGTATCATTTATCACAATTATTTATAAATGATTTTTCTTAATTATATCTTTATTTTTGGTATAAAAGCTCGACTGTAGAGGATTATTTAAGTACAAAGGGTTGGGGGCAAAGATTAAGCTTTTTTTAAGTTTAGCAAAATAGCAGAAATCCTTTGTACTATGGGGTGAATTCTCTAATCTAAAATCTAAATCTAATTAAGCTCGAAGGATAACAAACGCTAAGGTAAATTTCATGGCAAACTCAGTTCTAAATCAGCCAACCGCAGCGGGAGTACAGTGGCAGCCAAAGGATCTTGTCCGCGGCCTAGTGTGGAAAATTGCGATCGCCACCTGGCTATTAATGGCTGTAGGCAGTGCCACGCGCGTGATGAACGCGGGTCTCGCTTGCCCGGATTGGCCGCTGTGCTACGGTCAATTAATCCCCGCAGCGCAGATGAATTTGCAGGTATTTCTGGAATGGTTTCACCGTTTGGACGCGGCGGCGATCGGTTTAAGTGCGATCGCACTTTTAGGACTATCTTTGTTTTACCGCAGCCGTCTCCCAAAATGGCTCCCGATTGCAAGCGCTGGGGCAGTATTTCTCATTGTTTTTCAAGGCATATTGGGCGGCTTGACAGTCACACAACTGCTCAGATTTGACATTGTTACCGCTCACTTGGGAACAGCTTTACTGTTTTTTTGCGCCTTGCTAGTCATCGGTTTCATGCTAACTCCCTACGAAGCTACAGGCAATACGGGTAAATTAGCTTGGATAAGTGCGATCGCAGCATTGTTAGTTTACCTGCAAAGTTTACTAGGAGCATTAGTCGGCTCTAGATGGGCGCTGCACCAATGTTTTGGTTCCTCAGAATTGTGTTCGGTAATGAACAGCCACATCATCGGCGTAGTACCAGCTACCGCTGCCACTTTAGCAGTAGCAATCATGGCTTGGCGGCAACCCGCGCTAAGTGCAAACTTGCGAAAACTAGGGAATTTAGCTAGTGTTTGTCTGATTGCTCAATTAATTTTGGGATTGGCAACTTTCCGGCTGCATCTACAGGTAGAACCGCTGACAGTCGCCCATCAAGCCGTCGGCGCTGCTTTGCTGGGAACTCTGGTAGCCTTTAGTGTTGTAGCTTGGCGCGATCGGGTTTTGTCAGCTTGAGAGTAATATCATGTCCGGTAGCATCGTTGTTATATAATCCAAGGTCTTGTAGGGGCGGGTTCACCATTATTCTCGATAAGAGCCAACAGTTTTATAAACCCGCCCTACCCATACAAGCACGAATCAACAGCATCGTTGTTATATAACGCAAAGTCTTGTAGGGGCGGGTTCACCAACAATACTCGATCAAAGCCAACAGTTTCATAAACCCGCCCTAAGCCAACAGTTTCATAAACCCGCCCTGCCCATACAACCACGAATCAACCGGAGATGAGATAGAACGCATATTTATGTATTCCTTGAGTAAGATGGGACTGAATCGTTGTTATATAATCCAAAGTCTTGTAGGGGCGGGTTCACCATTATTCTCGATAAGAGCCAACAGTTTTATAAACCCGCCCTACCCATACAAGCACGAATCAACCGGACATGAGATAGAACGCATATTTATCTATTCCTTGAGTAAGATGGGGCTGATTTATCCCTCGGTGAGGGCGGGTTTATTAATCTTTGTAGCTACAGCAAATATCTCTCGTAAAACCCGCCCCTACAGCCAAATCACAAATGACAAGAGGGCGGGTTTATTAATCTTTGTAGCTACAGCAAATATCTCTCGTAAAACCCGCCCCTACAGCCAAATCACAAATGACCCTTCGACTTCGCTCAGGGCACCGCAACTAACAACTAACAATTAATCACAAATGCAAGAAGTTCTTACAAACAATAGCCCTCGCCTCCATGAAAACTTTTCGCAAGTGGTGAAAAGTTACTATCAACTTACAAAACCCAGAATTATTTTATTGCTGCTAATCACCACATCAGCAGGAATGTGGATGGCGGCCAAAGGAGAAGTCGATCCCCTATTGCTGGTATCAACAATCACCGGAGGCGCTTTAGCTTCCGCGTCGGCTAATACGATTAATTGTATCTACGACAGCGACATCGATTATATTATGGAGCGCACCCGCTGGCGGCCGATTCCTTCCGGGCGGGTTAAGAAGCGGGATGCTTTGATTTTTGCGATCGCGCTAGCGACAATCTCCTTTACATTACTGACAGTAGTTGCCAACTTATTAGCAGCATTGCTAGCCATGTCTGGCATCGTTTTCTACGTCCTAATTTACACCCATTGGCTGAAGCGCCACAGCGTCCAAAACATCGTCATCGGCGGTGCAGCAGGGGCAATTCCGCCGCTAGTTGGCTGGGCTGCGGTGACAGGAGATTTAAGTTGGGGTGCGTGGATGTTGTTTGGGATTATCTTCCTGTGGACACCGCCGCATTTTTGGGCATTAGCAATGATGATTCGCGACGAATACGAGGGAGTAGGCGTACCGATGTTGCCAGTAATTGAAGGTGATGAAGAGACAGCCCGCCAAATTTGGATTTACACATTATTGATGCTTCCCGCCACTTTACTGCTGGTTTATCCGCTGAATTTAGCCGGCCCGGTGTATGCTGGTACTGCGATTTTCCTGGGTGCTATTTTTGCCCAAAAAGCTTGGTTGCTGTTGCAGACTCCAGAGGATAAGAACGTGGCGCGATCGCTCTTTAAATACTCTATTCTGTATCTGATGCTATTGTGCGCTGGAATCGTGATTGATAGTTTGCCTGCGACTCACAATTTTACGACTGCTGTTGTCCAAAACGTGCACACTTTAATGAGTGCAGTGGTGATGTAGTAATCAGTTAAATTGCAATTATCAAAATGAAGCCCGCATCTTGCGGGTTTTGTTTATGTTAAAATAGCGATAGTCATTCTCCCATCTGCGTTAATCAGCGTTAATCTGCTTTAATCTGCGGTTAAGAAAAGAGCACTCAAAAATCGCTACAATTAAGCTATCAAATTTACCTGCAATACTATGATTGCCATCCCCTCTGGATTTAGCCCCGAAGAGTACCTTTCCCTGGAACATGACAATACAGTCCGCCATGAATATCAGCGTGGCTTAGTCTACGCAATGGCAGGAGGTAGCGACGATCATAGCCGGATCGCAATTAATCTTTTAACGGAGATCAATTTTCACCTGCGTGATGGGGACTGTCAGTTTTTTTCCGGTGACGTGAAGGTGAATTATGCGGATGAGTTTTTCTATTATCCCGATGCCTTTGTGACGTGCGATCCGCGCGATAAGAGCGATCGCTATGTGAAGCGCTATCCTAAGTTGATTGCTGAGGTACTTTCACCTTCGACTAAAAAATTTGATCGCACTGATAAGTTTGACGATTATCAACAGTTGGAATCATTGGAAGAGTATGTTTTAATCTCGCAGGATGAGATGCGAGTGGAGTGTCGCCGTCGGGTGAAAGATGGGAGTGGGGAACGTTGGGAAACGGTGGTTTATGGTGCGGGCGATTTAGTGATGTTGCAGAGTATTGAGCTTGAAATGGCGATCGCAGAATTATATCGTGGTGTGAGTTTTGGGCGATAAATGAAGTAAGCTAGAGACAAAGGCTTCAAAATAGATGAAAACTTCATAGAGGCAAACTGGCTATGAACTGGAAAGCATACATTCATTCAAATCCTAAAATTCTGCTTGGCAAGCCTGTAATTAAGGGAACACGACTATCTGTGGAGTTTATTCTAGGGCTATTTTCAGAAGGTTGGACGCAGCAACAAGTTATCGAAAACTACCCAACGCTTAATCCTGAATCTATCCAAGCAGTGTTTGCTTTCGCGGCGGAATGCCTCAAAGAAGACGTATTTTACACACCTTTACTGTTTGCTGAGGCAAGTTAATGCGGTTTCTGGCAAATGAAAACTTTCCACTACAGAGTGTACAACTGCTACGACAAGCGGATCTTGAAATTGCTTCAGTAACAGAGGATTCTCCAGGAATTGAGGATTCCGAGGTTTTGGCTCGTGCGGCGAATGAGCAAAGGGTGATTTTGACGTTCGATCGCGATTATGGCGAACTCATTTATCGTTTGCGGCTGCGATCGCCAAAAGGTGTCATTTATTTGCGGTTTCGTCCTCACACACCGGAAGAACCAGCATCAATATTATTGAATTTATTACAGATTGAAGGATTGCAATTTGAGGAATGGTTTACGGTGGTGGAACGCGATCAAATTCGTCAACGCCCGCTACCGTAGTTTTTGCCGGAAGCAGGTAGTTGTGTGGATTGAGGCAGGCTTTGGGTGACGATGGGTATGTGAAGCGCTATCCCAAGTTAATTGCTGAGGTGCTGTCACCTTCGACGCAAAAATTCGATCGGGGTGAGAAGTTTGAAGATTATCGACATTTTGATGCATTAAGGTTTGAGGTGATGCCCCTACCTGGGTTATGCTAGGTAAGGCGTACTTATAAAATTTGAAGGGAAATGGACTACGAAACACCAGATGATCTAAATAAATTTTTACAAGAAGTTGTAAATAACCCATTCGATAACCCTAGAAACACAGAAGCCTGGAAGCGTGAGGTTCTTAAACAAGATGGTCACTATCACACAAAACAAATTTTAGAACGAGGAAGGGCTGATTTCAACAAAGGCTTTAATGGTTTGACTCCACACGATAAAGTTATTATTTACTGCTACTACTATATGCAAATGCACATTGTAAGTAGCTTTCATGTCTTCACTTCAAGTGACTCATTGCTTAAGGAGTACATTCTAAACCCTAGTAAAAACATAGTTTTTATTGATTTTGGTTGTGGTCCACTAACTTCAGGTGTTGCTCTTGCTTGGTACTATCGCTCTCTTGACCCTAAAAAGCAACAGGACTTCCATTATATAGGTATTGATAACTGTGAAGCTATGATTCGCAAAGCGAGAGAAATCAGCCTACGTCCAGGATGGATAGACTGCACTTTTGATTTTTTGAGATCCTACAAAAGCCATGATTATATATTAGAATTGATCGATATATATCTTTCAAGTGGGCAATATCAAGAATATCTAATTGTCTTAAATTCTTCGTATCTGTTTGCTAGCAGTACGTTAGATGTAAGGAAACTAGCTCAGTTGGTTGAAAAAATACTAAATACCAATAAATATCACAGAATATGCTTGTTATATCAAAATCCAACCCCAGATAGTTTCAATAGTAAGTGGGAGGAATTTAAAACCTTTTTTCCAAAATTATGTACAGTAGTAGTGGATAAAGAAGCAAAACTGAGATATCGTAACACTACAGGTAGAGTTCGCAAATCAGAATTTACCGAGATAGACTTATATTTTGAAACGCTTGTAAGAGAATAATATGGTTATTTTGAGCAAAAAATCACGCTGTAATAAAAAAACAATTTCAGCCAGAGCGACGCCAGAGTTTCAGCAACTAGAACTAGATTTGTTTCCCAAAATTACCGAAAAAGAGACTACTTATTCTGGAAGCGAAATTGCTGATATAAGCGGGTTAAAGTATGTACCCGATTTCATAACTCAATCCGACCATGATTTTCTCCTCAAACAGATAGATAGTCAGCCTTGGCTTTCAGATTTGAAAAGACGAGTGCAGCATTATGGGTATAAGTATAACTATAAGACACGTGCAATAGATCATTCCTTGCATATAGGCTCATTGCCAGACTGGGCATCAAATTTGGCATACAGGCTATATGATGGAAATATTATCAGTGAACTACCCGATCAAGTTATCGTCAATGAATACCAACCTGGACAAGGTATCAGCAGCCATATTGATTGTGTACCTTGTTTTACTGACACAATTATTTCTCTGAGTCTTGGCTCTGCTTGTGTTATGAATTTCACAGGAGTACCAACAGGTGAAAAAATACCTGTACTGCTTGAGCCTAGAAGTATCGTTGTCTTAAAAGATGATGCTAGGTATAAATGGACGCACAGTATACCTGCTAGAAAAGTAGATCATTTTCACGGGCAAACAATTACACGAGAACGCCGTGTTTCCTTAACGTTTAGAAAAGTAATAATAACTAAAAATTAATCTTATGAGTGAATCTGGATATTTTGATCGGAGTTTTAGTTCAGCCATAGTTTTTGATTGATAATCTCAATATGTATTTGAGCATTTGGGCGATAGTTATAAATGAGGAAATTGACTGCTGATATTATCAAATAGGTAATCACATCCCCATAAGTGTAAGGAAGATCCGCATAGTATTGGAGAATTTTCTCCAACGTTTCACGCCATTGATCTACGGGTTGATTTGTGGTTTCCATTGGATAATCTCCTCCGTATTGTTTTCACTTGACTGAGATTCTAAGAAACCGGGTTTTTCATCAAATCTATGGCTACAACGAAATATTATCGTAAAAACCCGGTTTCTGGACTCCCAATTAATTCGACTCAATCTGTGCATTCAAAACTTTAGAAATGCGATCGCGCGTTTCCTCCAAATGAGCCCGCGTATAAGCATCCGCACTCCGATCCAAATTGCGAATAGTCTTGCTCAAACCCTCCCGTAACTGCCGCAACTCGTACCACGCCAAACTCCGCGCATCTTCAGGAACACTCGTTTTTCGCAACACCATTCCCATCAAAATTGCCAAGTGTTCCCGCTGTAGCGATCGCCTAAAAATCGAAATCTCTATTTTTTTATTTGTCGGCTGCAAAACATCTTGCCAAATATCTTTTTGCAACGTATCGAACACTTCGGGCAACCTTAAAGCGCTTTCCGGCGAGGATTTTAACTCGGCATCCCGCAGCCTCGCCAATCGCTCAGGAGAGAGCAAAACCCGCAGTACAAACCGCTGCAAAAAAGTAATGCGATCGCCGATCGGATAATCTAAAGGAAACACCAAAGCTGGACTTCCCCAGTGATTCCAGCGAGAAGGCGCTAATTTATTCAGCAACTCCGGCGCAAAACTAAACGCATCCGGTGCAAAAACGTACTTATCCAGTGTTGCTAATGCTTCTCGTTGTTGACTAAGTGCGATCGGCACAAACGGCAATTTCCCCTGCGGATCACCAGGGCGACTGCGGTTAAACGACTCTCCACCGATGTACAAAGTAGCATTCATTACCTGCTGAAAATAATACCCGAACACTGAATCAAACATCACTCGGAGTTCGTTATAACCATCATCTCCAACCGGAATTCGCTTTTCTAAACGCTTCCACATCACCCTAGAATTATCCAATTGTGACTGCGAATAGTTCAGCATATTCCCACTAAGATCGAAGGTATTCGCAGCCGGATCCAGACTAGCAAAAGCATCTTCATCCGGCGCATAAGCTAATTGCGGTTCCGCAGCGCGACTAGCAATTTGTTTTAGCATTGGCAATTCACTATTAGGATTGACAGCACCAAGCACTTTGTAACCATACTCGATCGCCCAATCATCATAAGGCCCGACAATCATTGGATAATAATCGCCCTGGACAGTTCCCGGTGGAGCCAAATTAACCGGCACATAATCCATCACCGAAGCCACCAAACCTTGGGTACGAGTTAACTGAGTATTGTTCAACTCCTCCGGTTTCAGCATCGTACTACCGTGAAAATTGTGCCTCAAACCCAAAGTGTGACCGACTTCATGGGCTGTCAAAAATCGGATATATTGATTCACATAATTCTCAATTTCTGAACTATTAGGCGTCGCATTTCCCAACAGAGACATCGACATTGCACCCATCGCAAATTGTCGGCTCGATTCCAACCCAAAACATAAGTCAGAATCTGACATCAACCGCGATATAGGCGATCGCTTTTGCTCTTGATATCTTTCCACCAAAGTGGGTAAATCATCAATTATTCCACCAGCAGAATTATCCTTATTTCCAGTTGCTGAATTTCCAGTTTCCAGCACTTTCAAATAGCGAGAATACATTCCAAACTGACAAGGATTTGTATTAGAGCCATTTCGTCCTTGAAAACTCTTAGCAATCGATCGATTTTGTGCCACTAAAGACCGATAACCATGTTTAATTTGCCGGACAATATTCGCATCCAACAAAATATCTGCATCCAAGATTTCCCCAGTCAGTGGGTTAGTGCGAGATGGGCCGAGGCCTGCAAATTCTGGATCGAAGGAACTTGACCAGCGAATAGTGTTGTAGCGGACATCAGCGGGGTCCCAGGAAGCCTTATCGGGCATTTGTTTGACTTTAATTGCTTCAGTAAATCCTGCCTTTTCAAAAGCTTTGTTCCATTCCAAAATGCCCTCGCTGATGGCGTTTCGATATTCTAGAGGCACATTGTTTTCGATCCAAAATACGATCGGCTGGACTGGCGGCGACATTGGTGCTGTAGGGATTTGTTTTTGCAAATGCCAGCGATTGATATAGCGGACAAAAGGTGAGCGGCTACTATTGTCAGAAAAGTCTTTATATGCTGTGAGGAAATAGCCGACTCGTTCGTCTGCTAATCTGGGACGATAGCCATTATTCAGCGGCACTTCGGAGAAACTGTAGTGCATACGAAGATTGAAAGCTCGACTGTCAGGAATTGAGGGTAAATAGGTGACGGAACTATCATTGTCGCTGGAGAAACCGTACACTGAAGTAATCTCTACATTCAAGGGAAACGCTTTAACTTCCTTAAAGTAAGATTTGTCAGCGTCTATGGAGTAAGGTGAACCTAAAATCATGGGTAAAAATGATTTGACCCCTGGCAAATCGCGCTTTTCGCTCATTAGTAAGTCACCCAAATCTATCAGCAGAGTTTTCCTGACTGGGTGAATACTTTTGAGTGGTAAAGAATACAGAATCGATTCGCTAAATGCTCGTTCTACGGAACCTGCTTGTGGATCGCCGGGACTGGTGCGAAAGTTGATGTTGGGAATTACAAATTGTATGTTATTTTGGACTTGTCGCAGTTGAAATAAGAAGTCTCCGAAGGGAAGTCCGCTCAGAATTCCTGCTTCTCCTAAGCCGGAGGCTAATGTCACAAAGCACAGGAATTTTTTGTTGAGTTGTTCGGGTTTGATTTCTAGATAGACTTTATCGGTGGTTTTGTTGGCATAAAGCGTAAACATTCCTTCGGATTTTTGCGCGTCTTTGATGACTACATCGAATGGTTGTAAGGCTTGTTCGCTAGTTTGTTCTTTTCCTGGCGGGGGTGCTGATAGGGAATAGGGTAACAATAAACTTTGATATAAACTGAAGATGAAAAATGCTAGGGATAATATGAAAAATATTAAGGGCAAATTTTTTCTGGTGTTTTTGTTTTGTTGATTTTTGCTGGTTTTAGTAGATGTCAGATTTTTCATTTTTATTGTTGAAGGAAGTTCGGCAACGGATTTTGTAACGGATTTAACGGATGTTAATGGGAGGTTCGGCAGCGGATTTTGTAACGGATTTAACGGATGTTAATGGGAGGTTCGGCAGCGGATTT
>REAP01000031.1:35396-84482 GCA_004294385.1 Oscillatoriales cyanobacterium
GGATGTTGGGGGGAAGTTCGGCAGCGGATTTTGTAACGGATTTAACGGATGTTGGGGGGAAGTTCGGCAGCGGATTTTGTAACGGATTTAACGGATGTTAATGGGAGGTTCGGCAGCGGATGCCGGATGCCCGATGCCCTATTCCCGATGCCCTATTCCCCATGCCCTATTCCCCATGCCCTATGCCCTATTCCCTATTCCCTATAACTACTTTTTAACAGGCCAGGGAATCATTGGATCTTGAGCTAATTGTTTGGAAACTTCGATCGCACCATAGCGATTTAGGTGACTAGGATCTGAAAAAGATTCTCGCGCTTTTGGCCACAGTAAGCTATTATCTCGGAAAATTAAGCCTGTTTGAGCTGCTAACTGTTGCATATGTTGCTTGAATTCCTGTTCGTAAGCTGTCCGCACGGGGTCTAAGTAATCTTCTGTTAATGGCATATTCACGAATACTAGATTGATGTTACGAACCTTCGTAAATTCGGTCAGATTCTTGAGGGCTACAGTTTGTTCACCAATTAGTTTAAAGTCTTGATAGTCGGAGTCGTAATAGCCGGATACTTTGGCGTGTTTCTGAAAGTAAGTATCTGGATTGAAACGGATGTCGATCGGCAAAAAGCCATTTGGTTCAAAATTGCCGATTGCTTTGTTGTCAACATTGGTTTTATTGGCTTCGGCTGTTTGGTTGGAGGCTGTATCTGTTTGGTTGTTGGTGATTGATACTGGGGCTGATGGATTGATTCGCGATCGCAAAAACTCCTTCAGTCGATCGCGCTTTTTGTAAGTTGCAGAACTCTCCACCAACTTTTGACTCACCACTTGCTGAACATTCGCTTGACTCTGCACGAAATTGTCAACCAATGCAGTTATAGCAGCCACTGGATTATTTGTCGCCGGATTCGATGCTTTCGTTTCTAATTCATTGGTGCGGATCAGAAAACTACCACGGGCTAATTGTCTGTAACCTTCCGAAGATGCGATCGCACCAAAAGTCAAATCAGGTCTACCACTATTTAAAGCCCTAGCCCCATCCGCCAAAACTAACAATTTCGGCAACTGTTGCGGTGGCAAAATCCGGCGCACAAGCGAATCTACAACCTGAAGAGTCGCCCCATTCACCCCAAAATTATAAGCCGTCAAACCCGGATAGCCCCCAGATGCCAAAGTCTTTTCCAAAACCGCTGGATCGATTCCCCGCAATGCCCTCGAACTACCCACAATTAAGATATCTGGCGGTTGTTTGTGCTGGCGGATGTACTCCTGATAGCGCGCTATCTGATCGTCAAGCTGCTCACTCCTCAAAGTCGGATAAACCGTTGCCGCAGGAGCCTCAACTACAGGAACGGTAATACTTCCAGGTTTGGTAAACCCAGAACCGTTGAAAACTTCTTCCCCTTTCGCGATCGGCTGCGATCGCATTTGAGGCGAATTCACCTCCTGAGACTCAGGAACAACCGGAGATTCTGGAGTCGGTAGCGCGGCTTGAACGCTGCTCTCAGCTTTGATAGACGGATTTTGACAATTTTGACCGCTGCAAACTTGGGAAGCGCTAGGAGCTTCATTAACCCTCGCAGATGGAACTAATAAACCCAGTAACCAATCGGTATTCAAGGTCAGCACACAGCCTGCGATCGCCCAAACCAGAGCAATTCTCGCCGCGCGATCGGCTCTGACACTCGTAGCACCAGCCACAGAAGTTGACAAACCCTCATTGGGAACAAACAAACCGGAAGCAATCAGAGGTTGTACCAAAGCTGTAACTAACTGTGCGCCCTCAAACTGTGGGAAAGGTCTCCCGCCCTGTGGAATGGGCGTCTCGCCCTGTGGGATGGGCGTCTCGCCCGTCCGACCACTGCCGATTTTGAAGCGCGATCGCCAGTCAGAAGCAATCGCCTCCTCATTGAACACCAAATTCTCGCCCAAACCCGAAAAATTCCCATCGGTGGCTGACGGCGCAAACTCCGGCACCGGCTCTTTTTCAAAAATAGCCAGTTGTGAGTCAACAGATCCGACTGTCGGCGCTGATTCCTGGTTAATCGCCGTTCTGAGATCTAGTCCATAACGCCACATGGGTATTTTTTGCCCAGCGCGACGCCCGTAGACTCGCATCCCCGCGACTCCGGGAATTTGTAGCTGTCGCAAGAACTTCGCCACTGATGGGCCCACATTGGACTGAGAAGGACAAGTCAGAGATTCTGTCATGATGTGGAGCACGTCGTCTTTTTGGAGGACGACAGCCCGGATCCCGCCAGTTTCCAGCTTGCGTTTCAGATTGGGGTTGAGCAGCCTGTCTAATAAAAAAGTCAGGGCCGATCGATCGCCCTCGGCTGCTAAAGTTCTGGGATTAGCCGCCAAATCGGGATGATGGGCCGCCGGTAAGTCTAGCCAGTCTATCCACACCGGGGACTCCGGTTCAGCTTTGCTATCGGTGACTGCTTTGACACCGTAGAGAGTGGCCGCATGAATGCCTTGGGGTGCGAAGGAAGCAAGCATTGGGGCGATCGCGTCAGCAGTTTCCTGTTTGTCTGGATATTCTTGCCCTTTTTGCTTTTGTCCTTTCTTGGAAACCTTACTGCAAAACAGATGTAGGGTTGATTCTTTCAGTGTTGCTCGGACTTCTACCCTTGATGGTGCTAAGTGTAGGTTCAGCAATTGGGCGATCGCAAGTACATCTCCCCAGCGAGCCCAGGCTTTCAGAATTTTGTCTGGCGCTGTCAAGTCTACCCGCAGCAGCCAGTCTGGTTTAGCTTCGCCGCTGACTTGACTGACAATTACCGCATCTCGGAAGTTCTCTAATTTGAGCTTCCGCAGTCTACCCGCGATCGGCTCTGCTAACAAGGATGGATCGGGACTGTAAGCTGATTCGCATAGCACCACCAGCCGTCTCTCAAGGGTTTTGAGATTTTCCGGTGCGATGGAGTCAAGAGTTTCGGGACTGTTTTTTAGTTCTGTTTCGCGGATGCTAACTTTGACTGAAACTCCCATTGGCCCTAGGATTTCGCTCAAATAACTGGCGATCGCATCTGGATAGCCCCGCTTCGCCAAAGTTTCAGCCGAAACCGTTAGGACTCCACCGTTTGCGGTGTCCCTAGAGTCCACTCTCTCTGATTGAACCAATGTCGCCGTACCACGAGAATTTTTGTGTTGCTTGGTTGTTTCCGATCCGTGCACAACAACAGGGGAAGTGAATGCGGAACTTGCTGAAGTGTCGATCGTCACCGTCGAAGTTTCAAAAACCTCTGAGTATTCAATCCGGGATGCGATCGGTATAGTGTCGGCATCAAATTCGAGTTCTACACGCACCTGTGGCGCGCTGGTGGGGTGTTCTACAGGATTCGAGGTTTCTTTGACAGAATTTACGCCAACGCTCTGTACAGACGGTTTTGTCGGGGCAATCCCCCCGTGGTTGTTCCCGTCTGTGGTGCGGTGGTTCTTCCCATCTTTGGTGGTGTTGTCTAAGTCTTGTTTGAATTTGCGGTTTTGATTGATGAATTTGCCAAAAAATCCACCTTTTGGAGCATCTGTCGGCGGTTCATCGGGAGGAATCGTCGGTGCTGCTACTTGCGAAACTGTTGCCGAATTTTGCCGTTGGCTACTGCAATCGAGCCGGACTGTCCAGTCATTTTGCCGGGCACCAAGTTTGCGGCCGCACAGAAATAACTGGTAAATTGGAGGTCGATCGCGCGATTGGAGTTTAGTTAAATCCGTTTGGGCGATCGCATTAGTAAATCTCGCCGTCACCAATTCCTGAGACGGACACAACGCTGATTCGCACAAAATATGCAGGTGATTCCCCCGCAACCGTACCTGTAACTGAACTTCGGGAAGCCCCAAAGATTCTTGCGCCCACTGCGACGCGGCCGATCGATTATCTGCCAATATACTCCCGTTCGCCTTCAACATGGGACTACCGATTTTAGATTTCTGATTTGAGATTTTAGATTAAAGAATTGAAGAATTATCTAAAGGAAGAGGACAGCCAGCTACTATATTTACAGTATTTTGTTACCTTGTAAACTAGGGTAAAAGAAAACTCAGGAGGGATTTATGCCGTCAGAAAACCAAGACTTACCAAAAACTCCCACACCTCAAAGTCAAAATTGCCTAATTTCCTCGGATCTTGTCTTGAGCCTGATCACTCTACCACTGCTGGGTGGTTTCCTGGCGGCTAAGGCTACTGCCGAGTTTGTTAGCTCGATCGGCATTGAAAGCGAAGAAGTATTTCGGGGCTCGCGTCTTCCCGTGCTCAACTTTCCCCACTCGCAGGAGTAGAAGCCAGAAACTCGCTTTACTTATTAAACATCTCCTAAAAAGCCAGCTTTGAACAAGCAAGATGCCTGTTCCACAAGAATTATGGGAGATGTTTAATAAGTAAAATCAAGTTGTCTCATATTTGACCGCAAAAAAAAGTGTTTTCGGTAAGACTAAACCATACAATTTTCTAGACACCCGCAGCTATTGAGGAACAGGCCCGATGACTTCAGTCCTCCAATCTCCAGAACAGACTACTAATCCCACATCTATTTCCCATTCTCCTGCTAACTCAAAATCAGACCTGTTTCTACGCAATCGCCTCAAAATAGTCGAGGACTTGTGGGAATCGGTGCTGCGACAAGAGTGTGGTCAGGAATTGGTAGACTTACTTGGGCAAATGCGATCGGTCAATTCCGCAGAGGGACAAGCCACTCACTTTCGGGAATCCAACGTTTTGCAGCTAATCGAAAAGCTCGATCTCAACGCCGCAATCCGCGCATCACGGGCTTTTGCACTGTATTTTCAGTTAATCAATATTGTCGAACAGCACTACGAACAGCGAGACCAACAGCTAGCTTATTCTGTTAGCAACAGTGCTGGGGGGCGGATGTTTTCTAAGTTACCGGGAAACGCCATGGATGCGCCCGATCGCCCGCGACACAGAGAAGGCCCAGCCCCATCCAAAACCGTTTGGGATGGGACGGAAAGCGACATTATGGGCAAAGACGCAGGAACCTTTCACCAACTGTTCCCCATGCTACTGCGTTTGAACGTCCCTAGCCAGCAAATCCAGCGCTTGATCGATCAGTTAGACATCCGCTTAGTATTCACCGCCCACCCCACCGAAATTGTCCGCAACACGATCCGCACCAAGCAGCGGCGGATGGCGAAGATTCTCCAACAACTAGACCAAGTTGATGAGAAATTTCCGGTCTTGGACACAGACTCCCAAAGCCCCTACTCGGTGTCTTGCTGGGAAGCTGCGGCTCTCCAAGAGCAACTGATGGAAGAAATTCGCCTCTGGTGGCGAACAGACGAGCTACACCAGTTCAAACCGACTGTACTTGACGAAGTGGAGTACACTCTGCACTACTTCGATGAAGTGCTGTTTGATGCGATTCCAGAACTCTACCACCGACTAAAACAAGCGCTACACGCTTCTTTTCCTTATCTGAAACCGCCCAGTTACAACTTTTGCAAGTTCGGTTCTTGGGTCGGTTCCGACAGAGACGGGAATCCTTCCGTGACTCCAAAAGTTACTTGGCAAACTGCTTGCTATCAGCGCCATTTAGTGCTGTGTAAGTACATCAACGCAGTGAAGCGCCTCAACGAGTTGTTGAGTTTGTCGCTACACTGGAGCGATGTCCTGCCGGAATTGCTCGAATCACTCGATCGCGATAAATCAGAATTCCCCGAAGTTTACGAACAGTGGGCGATTCGTTACCGCCAAGAACCCTACCGGCTAAAATTAGCCTACGTGCTTCAGCGACTGGAAAATACGCGCGATCGTAATTGGCGACTCTACAAAGGGGACGAGTTACAGCGAGAACGTGAAGCCTTGTCAGAACATCCCGGAATGACCGGTCTTTATCGATCGGGAACTGAATTCTTGACAGAATTGCAACTAATCGAACACAACTTAGTCGAAACTGGTTTGAGTTGTCGAGACTTAGAAAATCTACTTTGTCAAGTAGAAATTTACGGATTTAACCTAGCTTATTTAGACATCCGCCAAGAATCAACAGTCCACTCGGACGCTTTGAACGAAATTGCCGAATATCTGCAAATTTTGCCAACGCCTTACAATCAAATGACCGAATCAGAGCGAGTCATTTGGCTAGCAACTGAACTGCAAACCCGCCGCCCTTTAATTCCAGCAGAACTACCATTTTCTCCCAAAACTTGCGAGACAATCAATACCTTCCGAGTATTGCGACAAATGCACCAGGAGTTCGGCCCGGAAATTTGCGAAACTTACGTCATCAGCATGAGTCACGATGTAGCCGATATGCTGGCGGTGTTACTGTTAGCAAAAGAAGCCGGATTGTACGATCCAGCCACAGGAATTAGCAGCGTTCAAGTAGTTCCTCTGTTTGAAACAGTGGAAGATTTGAAAAAAGCGCCGGCTGTGATGCACCAGGTATTTCAACTACCACTTTATCGCGCTTTACTAGCTGGAGGTTACGCTTCTGCCAAGGATCAGCAACTGTCCAAAGGTCCCCATGCCGTTTCCTTGCAAGAAGTGATGCTGGGCTATTCAGACAGCAATAAAGATTCTGGTTTCCTCAGCAGCAATTGGGAAATTCAGAAAGCTCAAAAAGCTTTGCAAATAGTTGCTGAAAACTACGGTGTGGAATTGCGAATTTTTCACGGCCGGGGCGGTTCGGTAGGGCGCGGTGGCGGGCCTGCTTACAAAGCAATTTTGGCTCAGCCCGGAAAGAGTATTAGCGGACGAATTAAGATTACCGAACAAGGCGAGGTTTTGGCTTCTAAGTATTCTTTGCCAGAGTTAGCGCTTTACAACTTGGAAACTGTGGCAGCGGCGGTGATTCAAGCTAGCTTACTGCACACAGGTTTCGATGGCATCGACCCTTGGAATGAGATTATGGAGGAGTTGGCAGCGAAATCGCGATCGCACTACCGGAACTTAATCTACGAACAACCGGATTTAGTTGATTTCTTCCACCAAGTAACCCCGATTCAAGAAATCAGTCAATTGCAGATTAGTTCTCGCCCAGCCCGTCGTGGCGGCAAGAAAGACATCAGCGGTTTACGAGCAATTCCGTGGGTGTTTAGCTGGACTCAAACCAGAGTTTTGCTACCTTCTTGGTACGGTGTCGGTACAGCTTTGCAAGAGTTTTTGCAGGAAGAACCGGAAGAACATTTGAAACTTTTGCAGTATTTCTACTTGAAATGGCCATTTTTTAGAATGGTGATTTCCAAGGTAGAAATGACTTTATCTAAAGTAGATTTACAGATTGCAGAACACTATGTCCGAGAGTTATCTCTGCCAGCCGATAGAGAACGTTTTAATGCTTTGTTTGAGCAAATTTCTCGTGAATTTCACCTGATTCGCAGTTTGGTTTTAACGATTACCGGGCATGAACGTTTGTTGGATGGAGATCCATCATTGCAGCGTTCTGTGCAGTTGCGAAATGCGACGATTGTACCCTTGGGTTTATTACAGGTTTCGCTGCTGAAACGCTTGCGGCAACACGGTAACGGTGCTGTTCCGGGGGTGATTCACTCGCGTTATAGCAAAGGTGAATTGTTGCGTGGTGCTCTGCTGACAATTAATGGGATTGCTGCGGGGATGCGGAATACTGGTTGATGATTTCGTAGGGACACGGCAATGCCCATTAGTGTCAACTTAAGGTAAAACTTATAGTCCGACAGGGGTTGAAACCCCTGTCTCATAGCGCAAGTCCTCTCAAAGAGGACTGAAGAATTAGTTGAGTTGATCGGACTCGCGGGATGACTAACAGACACGGGGCGGGCTTTCAGGCTTAAGTTGACACCTATGGGCTCTTGGAGTGTCCCTACAAGATTATTTTGGGTAGGGACACGGCAATGCCGTGTCCTCCATCATGTCTTAAAGCTGAGTTGGATCAATACCCAACTCTCTCAGTTTTGCCGCCATGCGATCGCGCTTGAATGGCACCAGAAACTTCTAAATTTAATTATAACTAATTACGCATTGAGAGTGATACTTTGTAGTCGTTTAAATTTTAAGGTTGTGGTAAAATTGAACAATGAAATCGAGTCTTAATGTTTTACCGTACCATAAAAGATTATGACAGCAACCAAAGAAAAAATCTGGACAGTGGAAGAATATCACCGGATGATTGAAGCTGGTATTCTCAATGAGGATGATAACATTGAACTGCTAGATGGGAGAATTGTTGAAATGAGTCCTCAAACACCAATCCATGCTGGCACAACCCAGCGCAGCGATCGATATCTACAACACCTGCTAAGAGATTTAGCAGAAATTCGCGTGCAGTTGCCAATTACCTTAGCAACTTCGGAACCGGAACCAGATATAGCAGTTGTTCGTATCGATCCGGGTGCTTATGGCGACCATCACCCAAATTCTAGGGAAATCTTGCTGTTAATTGAGGTTTCCTACTCGACTTTACAAATTGACCGCCGGGAAAAAGCCCTGATTTATGCGAGAGCTAATATCGCTGAATATTGGATTTTAGATGTAGTTAGCCGCCAAGCATATATTTACCGGAATCCGACACCGGGAGGTTATCAATCTGAGATAGTTGTTACTGATAATGCTGTGATGAAAATGCTAGCTTTTCCTGAGATTGAAATTAGTTTTTCAGAACTATTTTTGCCTGTTTAGTTTTGGTTTTATTTTTAACCGCAGATGGGAGCAGATGAACGCTGATGAACGCAGATCAAGAATTATAAAGATGTTTTGGAGTGGTTTAAATCTCAAGGTCATGGTAAGATCGAAACATGAATTCAAGGTTGTTTTATGTCAAATCCTGAATTATTAGCCCAACTTCGTCAGTTATCCTGTGCTGAGAAGTTTCAAATGATGCAGTTTTTAATGGCTGAATTGGCGAAAGAACAAATGTTACAACCATTGGATAATGGCGCGGCTTATCGTGTTTGGTCGCCTTATGATTATGGTGATGCTGCTCAGAAATTAATGAGTTTATTAGAACAAGAAGAAACAAAAGAAAATGCCAAATGCTAAACGGTTTCCTTTTATTGAACGAAGGAATCCAGCAGGAGAAACTAATTTTTTTCCCTGTGTACCCATAACTTTAAGCTATCGGGATTGTATTTCGGAGACTTTGGGTTTGTTGGATACGGGATCGAGTCTTAATGTTTTACCGTACCATGTTGGTTTAGGGCTGGGAGCAGTTTGGGAGGAGCAAACGCTTTCAATTTCGTTAGCAGGTAATCTTGCGCCTGTGGAAGCAAGAGGTTTAGCTGTTGTGGCACAAATTAGCGATTTTCCACCTGTTCGTTTGGCTTTTGCTTGGGCTAAATCTAACGATCCGCCTATTATTTTAGGTCAATTAAACTTTTTTATGGAGTTTGATGTCTGTTTTTATCGTTCACAGTTGGCGTTTGAAGTGTCTCCTAAATTTAGGGATATTTGAGATGATCAATCTGACCTGCATTCCCTACGGAGAGTTTTCCCACTCGGCGCTAAGCTTGCGGAAATTGTATTTAGATACACCGGGATGACAAGTCACACAACTGCTGATATTTGCAGGTTGTGACATTTTGACTTTGGGATGTAGAGCTTTAAAATATCGAGAACTCGCGACTCGATAGGCTAGTTCTTCGTCTTTTGTTTGGGGACGAGAAAAAGTTTGTAGGTAGTTCCAGACTAGCAGGCGCGGTGGATCTACTAGGAGTTTGAGAGTTTGTCCGTAGTGTTGGGAATCTTGCAGCAATCTGCGCCACGTTTCTGTTGGTAAGACTTGGGGCGGTAAACCGATGTGACAGGTGGCGCAGTTTTCGAGGTATAGTTGTTGTCCGAGTTGGTAGCGATCGGGAATACGATCGACTGTAGCAGTATCTTCAATGGCAGACACTTGAGCAAGTCGCACGGGGGGACTAGAATAGGCAGTCTGAGCTGCAAACCATCCGCCGCTACAGCAGACAAGTATCAACATTAGCAAAGTTGAATAAATTCCCCGCCAGCTTACTCTGCGACGCTTGCGGGGTTTTGCCTGTTTCATCATCCTAAATTGATTTTTTCCTAAATCACTGGTATGCTCATGCCTTCCCGTGCTAAGCAGCTATTGGCGAAAGCTGCTTGCACGTCTGCTTCTACTTGATCGAGAAAATCATCAGTATGACTGGGATCATGGTGAAACATCACAATTTTTTTGACTCCAGCAGCTTTAGCTACTTCTACTCCTGCTTGCCAAGTCGAGTGTCCCCAGCCGACTTTCGGCGACTTGAAGTCATGATATTCTTCGTTGGTGTAATTCGCATCATAAATCAACACATCTGCATCGCGCGCTAGGTGTACTATGTTGTCGTCCAAGCGATCGGGAAAGTGTTCTGTATCGGTGCAGTAGACGGCAGTATGTCCTTGCCAGGTGACTCGATATCCGATCGCGGTATTGGGATGATTCAGCAAGGCGGTTTCGATTTTCACATCGTCGAGTTCGACAACATCCCCCGGAGTCAAATCGTTAAATTTGAGGTCTGACTGCATCACCTGGATGGGGACTGGAAAATTGGGGTGGTGCATTTGGTCGGAAAGACGCTGTTTGATCGTAGTACCATCGGGGGCGATCGCACCGTAAATGTGAAAACAGTTCCCTGGGATAAAGGCAGGAGTAAAAAAGGGAAATCCTTGAATGTGATCCCAGTGAGTGTGGCTGAATAACATATGGGCTTCGACTGGCATCTGTCGCAGCAAATTGAGACCAAGGACTCGCAGACCGGTGCCACCGTCAAAGATCAGGCGTTTTTTGCCCAATCGCATTTCTACGCAAGAGGTATTACCTCCGTAGCGAATTGTTTTGCTACCGGGGGTAGCTATGCTGCCCCGCACGCCCCAAAACTGAACGACAAACTCGGTCAAAGGGCTAGTTTCCTTAATGGCTTTGTCATCAGAAGGCTGTGGAATGGCTGCGGACTGTGAGGAATCAGGCATCTTTTTTAGCTTTACGCGCAGGAACTTGGGAGTTGAGAACTTATTTTTAATTTTAGAAGTAAAACAAATTATAATTTGGAATTTACCCACACCATAATCAGATTTGGTGTGGGAGTGTGCGATCCTAGTTACAGTCCTAGAATACTGGCTAGTGATTTATTTGCGATCGGCTGCGATGCACTGTTCCACTAATGCCATTACTTTGTCTACGTCTTGCCAGCCCAGAATTTCTGTGACTTTTTTCTCCAAATTTTTGTAGGATCTGAAAAATTCGGCTATTTCATCTAAGCGGTGGGGTGCTACGTCTTTGAGGGACTTATAATGGGCGTAGCGGGGGTCTTTGTCGGGAACGCACAACAGTTTCTCGTCTCTGTCGCCTCCATCGATCATTTCTAACATTCCGATCGGACGGGCGAGAATCACGCACCCTGGAAATGTGGGCTCGTCCATCATCACCATGCCGTCGAGGGGGTCGCCATCATCGGCTAAGGTATTGGGGATGAAGCCGTAGTCGCACGGATATTGCACTGAGGAAGATAGCACGCGATCGAGCGCAAAGGCTTGTAACTCTTTATCAAACTCGTATTTGTTTTTGCTACCGGCGGTAATTTCGATCAGGACGTTGAGCAGTCCTGGTTTTGGCTGTGCCGGAATTAGCGATAAGTCCACAATAATATCTCCAAGTTAACAGATTTTCGGGGATGAGTGCTAGTTGCCAAATCCCTTTGATAGCATTTTACGGGCGATCGGGATCGATGCTGCATAAAGCTGGATACAAAGCTAGCGCTCATGATTATTTTGGGGTAGTCCAAGGGCATTGCCGTGTCCGACCTTGCTTGAATCTAACTAACGTTGGATTTCCTTATAAATTGACTGCACTACGTCTATCAGGCTCAAGACTTGCTGCCATTCGGGAGCATCGGGCTTGTAGCTTTTAGCACGCTGAGTTTTCAAACTGTGATGCAAGAGGTTCAGCAGCGCGTCGGTCGACTGTAAGGGGTCGTCATCTTCATCTGCTGGGGCAAGGGTAGCATTTTCTTCGATGATTTCTTTGATATTTTGCGCCTTGTCTGCCAGAGTCAAAGCTCTACCTGCGAGGTTTTCCGGCATTTTTGGTCGTTCCGACAAAGACGCGCCTGTGAGTTCAACCAGCAGTTGGCAGACTTGATCGACCCATTCGCGATCGTTTACTGAAAAAGAACCAGAACTAAAGACTTGTCCATCTCGTCTTTGCTGAATGCTTTGTACCTTCTGTATTAGAGGTAGAGCCTTTTGGGTAATGTTTTCCGGGATTCTGGGGATATCTGACAGAGAGCTACGAGCAATCTCAAGCAATAGTTGGTAAACCTGATCTACCCACTCAATATCTCCCGACTGCGAATTCCAATTATTCATAACTGACTCTAGTAGTTGTCTATATCTAAGACTTGAACATTGACGAAGTATGTCAACCTAATTAAACGTAAAATCCTTTTCTGTTAGATCCCCGACTTTTATAAGAAGTCGGTGATTTGGACAGATCGGGCCTGAAATACAGGCATCTCATTTGCGAGTTCAAATTCGGTTATCTAACAATCATACAGTAACTCGTTGAAACTCTCTGTTTTGACGACTCCCATCCCTAACTACAGCGAGACGAGTATAGGGTGGGCTTCTCAGCAATTTGGATTCACAGCTATAGCCAATTTGCCAGCATTCGCAGCTTTGCAAACCAGAATATCCAGAAATTCACTCCAACCAGCGTCTAGGATTGATTTTGCCATCCTAGTTCTAGCCAAACCTGTGACATTCAAATCTTCAAAACCAATCACATCATATCGCCCGCATCTACGAGCAATTGCGATGTGCCGTTCTTATTTTTCGGTCAGATTCCACACACCATCCCAGTTCAGTACGTCCGGGGGCTCAAGTTTATATAACGCACAGCGATCGACGTGTAATTTAGCTGCCTTGTTTTTGGGATCAATTTGCAAAACGGCTCTAAATTCGCTATCGGCATCCTTAAAAGCTTTCTTGGCTATCGGTTCTAAGGCTTTCTTGATTTCACTCAGCAGCTTTTTGACCTGATCTAATTCCATATTTACAAATTCCTCATCTAACATTTCTGCCAGTGTCTCCGAGACCCGACTTTTGATTTTCTCCTGTAATAGTTCTTGCTTCTCCAATAGTTTCAGCATCTTATTTTTTTTTGATTTCACGCTGACATTAACGTCTTTTTTCAAGATATCCTTGACTTCGCCCTCTTGTAATTCGTGAATATCCTCTGCTGATAGCTGCTTGATTTTTGCTTTTAACAAGAGTTTAGCTTCATCCTCGGAAAGGTTTTTCATTCCTTCGGGTTTCAACAGGTCAAACTCTGAATCAAACAACCTTAATGGGTCTGTTTTGCTCAGTTTTTCTCGTTCGGACTCTGACATTTTTTTCACTTGATGTAAGAGCTTTTTGAGTTCGCATTCTAACTGTTCTTCAAAATTGTAGGAAAGTTTTTTCCTTTCTGCCTCCGACATATTTTTGACCTTGGTTAATAATCCTTTCACGTCTTCATCAGAAAGGATTTGGGTGACTGGTGTCTTGTAATATTCCCGTCCTTTGTTGTATTTTTCAACAATCTGTTCCTGTTCCTTACTCAGCGCCTTGCCAATGAGTGAGTGACCTTCCCGGATGCCGACAAGCTCGTAAACGATGACGGGTTCGCTTTTGCCTTTGACAGTAATGAAATCGAGTTCCCGCACGTACAGTCGCTCTTTGTATTCTTTGTAGGTGTTGTCGCTGATGATTAAATCAGTGCCATACTGCTTGCTGGCACCTTCTAAGCGAGAGGCGAGATTGACACCATCTCCGATCGAAGTTAGTTCCATCCGCTTGCTGGATCCGATGTTGCCACTGACAACTTCGTCGGAATGGATTCCCATGCCGATACTGATGGGCAATTTGCCAACTCGCTCTTTATTAAACTCAATCAGTTTTTCCCGCATTTCCACTGCGGTTTGCATGGCGCACCAGGCATGATCTGCTAGGGGCGCTGGAGAGCCAAAAACTGCCATCAGAGCGTCGCCGATGTATTTGTCGAGAGTACCTCCATACTTGAAGACGACATCTACCATCACTTCAAAATATTCGTTGAGCATGATTACCACTTCTTCGGCTTGCAATTTTTCCGTAAGTGTGGTGTAGCCACGAATGTCGGAGAACAGCACCGAAACGTGTTTGCGCTTACCTCCCATTCCTGTATCTCCTGAAGCTAGAAGCGCTTCGGCTACTTCTGGGGTCATGTAGCGGTACATCAAGTTTTTGACTTGCTTGGCGTCGCTGATATCTTCCATCACAACTAATGCTCCGTTGACTTTGCTGGGGTCGGTAGCATCGGTCATTGAGTTCAGTGACAGATTGATACTCTGCTGTTCTCCTACGGAGGCGATCAATACTTGGTCTGGGTAATATTGCTGGCGGTCTTCCTCGTTTGTGGGGGACAAAGCCACATCGAACCACTTAGCAAAGTTGCCTTTTTCTAACTTAATTAACTCGCGTAAACATTTACCTTCTGCTAAGTCGGCATCGCTGACACCAAGCAGTTGCTTTGCGCTGGGATTTGTGGCTACTATATTTCCTTTTTGATCGGTAGAGATCACGCCGTTAGTCAAGGCGTGCAGCATATCTTTTTGTCTTTGTTCTTGCTGCTTGACTTTGGCAAATAGTTTGGCGTTTTGCAGGGCGACTCCTGCTTGGATGTTAAAGGCTGTCATAAATTCCATGTCGCTGCGATTGAAACTGGCTTTCCACTGTTCGGGGGCTTCCGGCCAATGTTCTGGGTTGTAGGCGGAGAATTCTCCTTGTCTTTTTTTGTTAATTAACTGGGTGACACCAATCAATTTTTTGTCTGCATTAAATACTGGCATACAGAGCATACTGCAAGTACGGTAGCCTGTTTTTTTGTCTGTTTCTATGGCTGTTTTGGCGCGGGGGTCGTCGTGTACGTCAAAGGGAATCAGTAGCGGTTTGCCGGATTGGGCAACAATACCTGCGAAACCGGCTGTTCGGGGTATGCGAATTTCTTGAAGTTGACCTGCGATCGGGATTTTTGTCCACAGTTGATTTCTATCTTCATCGATCAGCCATAGGGTGCTGCGATCGGCATTCATCAGTTCTTGGGCCTGATCCATCACCCGCTTGAGGGTGTCTTCTAAGTCTAGACTGCTCTGAGAAAGAGCGTTGACGGCGTTCATCAGTGCTGTGGCTGCTCGCTGTCTTTGAGTTGCTGCGTAGAAAGATTTGGAAGATTCTAGAATTAGGCGAATCGATGGCGCAAATTCTTTAAAGATTTGTTCGTCTTCTCTAGTAAATCCTTCTCTGTCAATGCGTTCGTCTAAATGACCGTAATTGTCGTGGTTCGGCTTGAGTTTATTAATGAGTTGAACGACTGCTACTAACTCTTGTGTGTCTTCGTTGATCAGAGGCATCGCCAGCATTGTATAGGTGCGATATCCTGTTCTTTCATCAGTTTTTTTGGCGTTAGTCGATCGCCTGTCGTTATAAAAATCATAAGGAATGTTAACGACTGTTCTGTCCGTGGCTACTTCTCCGGCAATCCCGACATTTGAGGGAAATCTGAGTTCTAGGTTTTTGCCATTTTCGTCTTTAGCAACAATTGCCCAGAGTTCATTTTTTTCGTCGTCTAATAAAAATATGGTGCTGCGATCGGCATTGAGCAATTCCCCCGTTTTCTGGGTAATCGACTGCAACATTTCGTTGAGGATAGCGTCAAAGCCTTGGATGTCTAAGAGGTTGTCGAGCATTCCCAGGGTTTGATTGACAACCCTCAGTTTGTTCTCTACGTCCTTGGCGACTCCTTGAAAACTATCCTTGTTTAGGGGTGCGAGGAAATGGGCGAAGCTCGCGTTTCCTTGGGTTGTGACGATTTGACTACCGCTAGAGGGGTGGTGAGAATGCTGTTCCTGACGATTTTGACTGACAACAGTGGTATCACTTGCAATAGTAGTGACATCAGGATCCGTGACATCACTTACAACAGTGGTATCACTTACAACAGTGGTATCACTTACAACAGTGGTATCACTTACAACAGTGGTATCACTTACAACAGTGACATCTATCACGGCGTTTCCCTGATTTGACTGATTGGAAGATGCAGGAGAATAATTCATAGACCTTTACAGAAGCTTAAGTTTAATGTTTGGTCTCTTATGTAGGAGATGTGGCTGGTCGATCGCCCTGGAGTCGCACAACAGTAGAGTGAAACTATTTCCCAGTTACGGAACTCCATCGCCCGCAGGAACAGGAATGTCTGCGAGACGGAGGACTGGTGGTAAAAGGGCCGATCGATGCGGACGTTGTTTGGACTAGCCGCAATTCTGACACCGCTATTGGCTAATTATGTGTGCCCATTTCTACAATTGTGGTTTTTATATAGAATTTATATCAACTTGGCTGCTAAAATAGTAGCTTAGATTTGCAAAACTGTTGGATGCGATCGCCCAGTCTAGGGAATTTACAGGTAACTTTGATACAAATTTCCTGTAGAATTCCTAAATTTTAACAGATAGAAGGAATTGTACTTCTATTAAACACAGTAATTCTGGTACATTCAAGTTTTTTGGGACTGAATTTGGCGCAAAGAGGCGGCTTGAGTTAGCAGGGATTCGGCAAAAGCGATCGCTTCTGTTTCCGATCGCCCGCTAGCAAGTTGAGCCAGTTCCTCCCGTCGCTGCTGGCTGTTGAGCGCCACAACTCTCACTACAGTACGTTCCGATGATTCCGAGTTGCCTGTGTCTTCATCTGTGGCTGCGTTTGAGGCGATCGTCTGTTTGTTGACGCGAAAGTGACAGTCCGCCATTGCGGCAATCAAAGGTTGGTGGGTAACACAGAGGACTTGGTGTTTTTCGGAGAGTTGGTGGAGTTTTTTGGCGATCGCCCCAGCCACTCTCCCAGACACTCCGGCATCGATTTCATCAAATATCAGGGTACTAGCACCTTCTATTTGGGAAAAACAGGCTTTGATGGCGAGTAAAAAGCGGCTCATTTCGCCACCAGAGGCGATCGCCCCTAATGGTTGCAGGGGTTCCCCCGGATTCGGACTAAAACAAAAAGAAATGCGATCGGCACCAGTCGCGGTGGGAGTAGCTGCTCTGATTTCCACTTGAAATTGTACTTTTTCCATTGCTAAAGGCTTGAGTTCTGCCACTAAATCGGCTTCGAGTTTAAGAGCCGTGGCTCGTCGCAGATTTGTGAGCTGACTACAAGCATCTCTTAATTGCTCCATAGAGCCTTGATATGCGAGTTCTAGAGCTTCCATTGACTCGCCTCCTGCTAAAAGTTCATTTAGTTCGTTTTGAATGCTTTGATAATAGGCGATCGCCTCTTTCAGCGGCCCATATTTGCGACAGATTTGTTTAAGTTCCTGAATTCGCTCTTCTACTTCTTCGAGTCTTTGCGGATCTGCTTCTAATTGTTCGCCGTAGCTGCTAATTTGGCGACTAGCTTCTGTGGCTTGAGCTAGAGCATCACTAACCATTTCTAGGATTGATTGCAACTGGACATCATAGAGGGCCATATCATTTAAAATTGCCTCGGCCTTGCTCAACAAATCGGCGGCTGAGGGTGAATCAGCGTCATTTTGGTAAAGAGCTTGATGCACTTCGTAACTTTGCTGCTGTAACTCCACAACGTGACTGAGCCTGATGGATTCTTGTTCTAGGTTTTCCAATTCGGCTGCGTCTTCGATGTGGGCTTCGCTAAGTTCTCGGACTTGATATTCTAGCAAATCCAGTCTTTGGAGGCGCTGTTGTTCTGACTGACGCCTGCGGTTGAGGGCTGTTTTGGCTTGGCTGGTGACTAGCCATGCTGCGGTAACATTCGATCGCGCTTCCGTGATAGTTTTACCACCGTAGAGATCCAGCCATTCTCGTTGGAGGGCTTCTTGTCCGAGTTGGACGGTTTGGCCTTGGGCTGTAATTTCCACCAGTCGATCGCGCAGTTGCTCCATTAAGGGGCGGTTGACCAAAATTCCGTTCAAACGCGATCGAGTCCGCAGAGTACCGCTAGACGCCGTAATTTCCCGGCTACAAACAGCTAAATTGCCATCTATCGGTTCAATTTCTTGCTCAGCCAGCCACAATACCGCAGCTTTGTCCAATTCAAAAGTAGCTTCCAATATTGCCCGCGCTGCTCCTGTGCGAATCACTCGGCGATCGACTTTTCCACCCAAAACAGCATCAATCGCATCTAAGATAATCGATTTCCCAGCGCCAGTTTCGCCTGTAAATACGTTCAAACTAGGGCCGAATTCTAGATCGAGGCAGTCAATTAGGGCAAAGTTTTCAATTCTGAGGGATATTAACATAGGGAATGGGGAATAGGGAATTGCGAATTGGGAATTGGGAACTGGGCATTGGGCATTGGGCCTAAAAGCATCGGACAATTTTAGATTGAGTGGTAATCTTAATCTAAAATCCCCTATGAAAAATCCCCCATCGGATGGGGCCTAAAAGCATCGGGTATTGGGAATTGGCTATTGGCTCCTCCACAATCTGGCGCATCGAATTTTCCGAGTCCTATTTTCATTTTCATCGATAATACTTTTGATTTTGCCATTCTAACGATCGAGTCTCAACCTCTATGCAAAATAAATTTCTGCTTCCCGTTGCTCTATTAAGCGTTGTCCTGATTGGAGTTTTTGGCTGGAATGTGCACCAAGACACTCAGCGAGTCTATGAATTAACCCTAGCGACGGGAAGCAAGACAGGCTATTATTATCCTTTCGGACAAGCAATTGCGGAGTTAGTCTTTCAACAAAATCCGCGCCTGCGGATTAAAGTTGTTGAGACTGAAGGCGCTGACGAAAATATGCGCCGGCTTCAGGCAAATGAGGCTCAGTTAGCTATAGGCCAGAACGATACGGTGGCAGTGTCCCAAGCGCGGGTAATTGCTTCTTTGTTTAAGGAAGTTTTTCATTTAATTGTTTCGGAACAGTCGGGAATTCAAAGTGTTTCTGATTTAAAAGGAAAACATATTGCGCTGAGGGCTAAAGGCAGCGGTTCTTACAGTTCTTTTTGGTTGGTCAGCAAACATTACGGTTTGAAACCAAGCGATTTTCAGTTTACTACTGGCTCTTTGGCTGAGACTACTAAGTTGTTTGCTAGCGGCGAGGTTGATGCTATTTTTTGGGTGCTACCTCTGGGGAACGATTTGGTTAGCGATTTGCTGCAAAATACTCCGGGCAAGTTGGTGCCCATCGACCAAGCGGGGGCGATGAAAATTAAGTGGCCTTATCTGCAAGCTAACGTGATTCCTAAGGGTACTTACAAGGGCGACCCAGCAGTACCAGATGTGGATTTGCCTACCGTTGGGGTGGAGGCAACTCTGTTGGTTGGTCAGGATGTCGATCCGGTAATAGTTAAGGAAATTACGCGGATTTTGTTCGAGCACCGCCGCAATTTGGTAGCTACTAATTCTTTGGCGGCCATGATTAGTCAGCCGTCCGAAAGTGGCGGTTTGGCTTTGCCCGTACATGAGGGCGCTCAGGCTTATTACGATCGCGAAAAGCCGGATTTTTTTGCAGCAAATTCCGATGTTATCGGTTTGTCTTTTTCGTTTGTTACTCTGTTTTTTTCTTGGCTTTGGCAGTTGCGATCGCGCTTTTTGCAAAAACAAAAAAATCGAGCTGACAAGTTTAATTTGATTATTATAAATTTGATTCAAAGAATCCGCGAAGCCGAAACTTTTGAGGAAATAGATCGGTTGCAAGAAGAGTTGTTTGAGATTTTTAAGCAAGTTATTGGGGATTTAGATAAAGATAGAATTGATGCAGATTCTTTTCATTCTTTTACTTTTACTTGGGAAACAGCTCTAAAAATTGCGGCTGAGCGAGAAAAGATGCTGCGAAATTTGCAGTTTGTTCCTAGTCCCTAGACTTTGCCCATTGATCGCATATCAATTCCGGTTAAACCGGAATGATATTGACGGTTAACTGTTAACGGTTAACGGTTAACAGTTAACAGTTAACTCGAATGATTGCCTGTCGTTCAGCCATGACATAATCTGGCACCCAAAATCTATCTACAGACATCAGAATAGCTGCCGAAATAAAAATGTCAACATCCTTTCCCATCTCTATTGTTGGTAACAAGCCAAATAATTCGTCAAATTCAATGACATCTGCTAAGATGTTGTCAAGATCTTCTAGAAGTTCGTGTGGGTAAATGCAGTGGATTGCTCCATCATTTTCATAATATTCTTCTTCATCAGGCAAGAATTGCGAGGGCTTAATCTGCGTCATCAAATAGTTCAGTTTGTGAAACTCAGCTTCTGGAACAATGGCCCCTACATCTTCCCCTGCTTGCTGCAAAAGAATGCGATCGCCTTTAAACATCACTTGTTTAATTATACCGATCGCACTTTCCCGAAAATCCTCAACAGTTAAGCGAAAAAATCCCTCGCAACTCGCCCATTTTCCCCCCGCAGCTTCACTCATAACAGAATTTTGAGAATTATTCGGCGCGATCGGTAAAATTACAGGTAAGATCGTATTGTCAGCAGCATCAAATCCTTTAGTCATTAGTCATCCCCCAAGATTCACATAATTGTTGAGCATATTGCAAAATAGATAAAATTGTAAATATATAGCACCTACTTTTTCTTACCGCTGATGAAAAGCCTATTCCTCGATCGACTCCATATTGACATGACGCTGGATCAGATGATATTTTTCCGCCCTTTACCGGAGTTGGCAAATTACAAAACGCCGATCGAGGGTTTATATCTCACGGGGGCGGGTACTCATCCGGGAGGCTCGATTTCGGGGATGCCCGGAAGGAATACTGCTAGGGTTTTTATGCACGCTCAGCAGCCGATCGCACAAATTTTGGCCGATGTGGGTCATTCTCTGAAATCGACGGCTAAGTCGGTGTTTCGAGGGAATTAGCAGCACGGGGCGGGAATTACCCGCCCCGATTGATTTACTGTTTCAAGTACGCAAGGAGCCTGAATCTGAATTACAGCCAATCTTCTTGGTCGCTTTTTTGCTTTCTGTAAACTTCACCTTTGGCGTGAATTTTCCGGGTTTGTTCATAAAGAGTTTCTGCTGTAAGATTCCATTTTTGCAAGGCTTTTTCTAAGTCTCGTTGGATATCTCTAGCGCCGGGAAAGCCTCGGTAGCGAATGATTAATCTGGCTAATTCTGATAAATTTTGGTCGGTGGTTTCTCCGGCTAATAAAGTATCGACTGTAGCCCGATCGCGTCGATATTGCGGATGCTGTTGATCTTGAGTTTTTTCTACTAAATCCATACTATTTACGTTGCCGAATTATGTTATAATCATACTTCATAATCAATTCCGGTTACATTGTTTATATTGGTGATTTGATATTAAATAAATTCAAGTTGGGCGATCGCGCGATTTCGAGCATTCTCTATGGCGTCAATCATCGCTTTGAGCAACACTTTTCCTTTGGCCACAAATCGCCGATCGCCCAAATGGTCGTAAGCTTGCCAATCTCCACTAACTTCCGAATCCTGCCACAGGAACCAGTCGCGGTAGATTTCACCACTGTCAATATCATCGCACAGAGCCAGCCAATCATCTCCCGTGAGAACGTTGGCATCTAAGGCTACCAATTCGAGCCATGCTGTGGTTGTGCAAGCATCGATCGCCTCAGCATCAACTAAGTCACATTTTGTAGGTGTAGCTAGCGGTGAGTAAAGTGTAGACTTCATGATTTATACCTAATTTAATCAATGAATGTTACTATTGATTAAATTGACTATATCCTACAGGAAAAGTTTCCCTTTGATTAATTTCTGGTCCACCAAATTTGGTAGTGGCTGATGCTTCAGTTAAATTATTCAGGGTATTAATCGTGAATATGGCTGCGGTTGCTAAGGCTGCCATTGCTAGTCTATGTAAAATATTGTTCATTATCCTGCTCCTTTTTACTTGATGTATGTACTATAAAAATTTAATCAATTATTCGCGGGGGAGATTGGGGACTTAAGCATTTTTTGAGGTTAAAATATGTTCAAATGTTGAAGTCGTTGACAGGGTGGCGTTTGAGGCTGCGATGGAGGTTCAAAGTGTGTTAAGTAAAATTAATTAAGTTGGATCTCGGTGACTATTTTCCTTAAAATCGTTTAAGATTATTCGTTAAATAAGTTAAGCCTCTTAGATTCCTGTTCCTCTTATTGCAAGCGAAGTGATCAAGTCAAAACGCGATCGCGGTCGAATTCTCACCGCCACGGGCTTGAAGAAGCTCATTGAAGCGATTCAAGAATGGTCTGACCGATATAACATTAGAGGTACTCTGACCGAAGTCGAGGCTGAGTCTGGCGTTGGTTCCGATACAGTCAGCAAAATTCGGCAGGGTAGAGAAGGTGCGGATCTCAGTAAAATTCGGCAGTTGTTCGCTGCTTTTGATTTGACTTTGGCCAATGGCGACCATCGATCGGCTAAACTAGATGATGCCGAAGATGCCGATGAGCCGAAGAATTTGCCAACGACTGAGGAAACAGTCGCGCTTGCTGGCCGAAGTGTGAAGATTTTTATTAGTTATCATAACGCTGAGCCCGATCGCGAATTGGGACAAAAGTTGGAAATTGCCTTAAGTGCGATCGGGCATACCGTCTTTACCACAGAAAATAGCATTAAATTAGGAGATAATTGGTTCGATCGCATTAACTACTTCCTCAAAGAATGCGATTATTTGTTGTTACTATTACCACCAACAGTCAGCCAAAGCGAACTGCTAACTTATCAAGTTCAGCAAGCAAAAGAATTGCAAGATTCCCGCGCTGACAAAAAGCCAGTAATTCTGCCCATCCGCGTCGGGTTTCCCCTGAGTGCGCCTCTCAATCACGACTTGCGTGGCTATCTTTACCGCATCAAACAAAGGGAATGGCAAACAACAGCAGATACTCCTATTATCATCGCATAAATTCTGAGTTTGTTAGCAGAAAGTCCCGCACCTGGCAAAGATGAACCAGAAAATTTAATCCCAAAACAAGTATTAGGAATTAGCGGCGATCAAGGCATTCCATTACCAGCAGCCGAACCGGAATTACCAGGAGGACAAGTCGATATCGCATCTCTATTCTATATCGAACGTCATCCTATCGAAGAACGCTGCTATCAAACCATTTTACAACCCAGCGCTTTAATTAGAATAAAAGCTCCGCGCCAGATGGGAAAAACTTCCTTAATGGCAAAAATTTTGCACCACGCATCCTGTCAAGATTATCGCACAGTCCCGCTAACTTTTCAATTAGTTGATAAAACTGTATTTGCTAATCTCGATAAATTTCTCAAATGGTTTTGTGCCTATGTCGGGAGAGAGTTACACATACCCAATCAACTAGATGATTATTGGGATGAAATTTTTGGTAGCAAAGTCAACTGCAAAGATTACTTTGAAAAATATCTGTTGCCACAAATCGACACTCCTTTGGTGTTAGGATTAGACGAGATAGATCGCGTTTTTCAATATCCTGACATTGCCGAAGACTTTTTAGGACTACTACGGGCTTGGCACGAAGAATCCAAGCGGCGCGATATCTGGAAAAAACTGCGATTAATTGTGGTTCACTCCACCGAAGTTTACATTCCGATGAATATTAATCAATCGCCTTTCAACGTCGGATTACCCGTAGATTTGCCGGAATTTAACCCTATGCAAATTCAAGATTTAGCAGCGCGCCACCATTTAAGTTGGTCGAATCTAGAGGTTGATAAATTGATGGCAATTGTGGGCGGTCATCCTTATCTAGTGCGAGTGGCATTATATCATATTTCGCGCTCTGAATTGACCCTTGATGAATTAAAAGAAACTGCGTTAGCGAAGCCCTCGAAGAGGATCGCAGATGCTGGAATTTATAGTGACCATTTGCGCCGCCAGTTGTGGAATTTGGAAGAGTATCCAGATTTGGCTGCTGGGATGAGAGAGATTGCGGCGGCGGATTCTCCGGTGCAATTAAAGGCGATACAGGCGTTTAAGTTGGACAGTTTGGGGTTGGTGAAATTACATGGAAACGAGTGTGTACCGAGGTGTGATTTGTATCGCCAATATTTTCGATCGCATTTAAGTGCGATCGGGTAAAATGTAGATAACTCTGATAGCAGTTGACAGTTGACAATATATTATCCCGTGCCAAATCCCCCATCCAACTTACTAATCAACCTTTCCTTCCTAATTTCCAAACCAACTGGCTTAGCAATCTATGCCAAAAACCTATTTCCACACCTAAAATCCCTCAATCCAACATTACTAACTGCCGCCGAAATACCCAACTATACCTGCTACCAAATCCCGTCCAACTTAACTCCAGAACAGGGAATTAAAGGACACATTAACCGCTTGCTATGGACACAAACCCAGCTTCCCAAAATCTACAAAGAGTTAAAATCTAACTTAATATTTTCACCGATTCCCGAAGCTCCGGTATTTGCAGGTTGTCGCTATATAATTACAGTACATGATTTAATTGCGCTGCGATTTCCCCGCCGTTTCGATCCGCTGACACCCTACCACCGCTACTACATTCCTCAAGTGTTGCGACAGGCTGAACACGTCATCTGCGATTCTGAAGCAACTGCTAAGGATATCGCTGATTTTTGTCAGATTCCTACTGATTCAATTACGTCAATTTCTCCTGGATATGATACCAGTTTTTTTCGTTTTCTAGATTTGCCAACAAGCAATTATTTTCTTTACCTTGGCCGTCACAATCCGCATAAAAACTTGCAGCGAGTTGTAGCAGCATTTGCGACTTTACCGAGTAGTTGTGAGTATGAATTGTGGATAGCTGGATCGGAAGATAAACGCTATACGCCGCTGCTGAAAGCGCAGGTGGCAGAATTGGGTTTAGCTGATCGCGTCAAATTCTTAGATTACATCCCGGTGGGTGATTTGCCGAAAGTGATCAATCAGGCGATCGCGCTGGTTTTTCCCAGTCTTTGGGAAGGATTCGGTCTTCCCGTGCTCGAAGCAATGGCTTGTGGTACTCCTGCGATCACTTCTAACCTGTCTTCGATGGCAGAGGTGGCAGGGGACGGGGCCTTGTTGGTTAACCCTTACAGCGTCGAAGAGATTGCCGCTGCTATGCAAGAGGTTGGAGGGGATTCTCAGGTGCGATCGCACTTACGAGAACTCGGTTTGGCCAGAGCAAAACAATTTAGCTGGGAAAAAACAGGCCGGGAAACTGCGGCTATTCTCGATCGCTATATTGATTGAAGGAAGTTCGGCAACGGATTTTGTAACGGATTTAACGGATGTCAGGGAGAGGGAAGTTCGGCAGCGGATTTTGTAACGGATTTAACGGATGTTAGGGAGGGGGAAGTTCGGCAGCGGATTTTGTAACGGATTTAACGGATGTTAGGGAGGGGGAGAAGAGGGAGAGGGGGAGAGGGGGAGAGGGGGAGAGACAGCTATCAATGCCCTATGCCCAATTCCCAATTCCCAATTCCCAATTCCCAATTCCCAATTCCCAATTCCCAATTCCCAATTCCCCGATCGCCTGAGTTAGGGACTGTAGGCCCCTTTTACTTGTCGATACCCAACTGATCGCCGCGCTTGTACTGCTGATAAGCAGCAAAAAATAGCCCCGACAGAGTAACAAAGATTAGACCAAGAACAATACCTGAAAGCAACGGTTCTACCATGAGATCTCCTTATCGTTAAGATTTAACAACCTATTTTTAATCTTACCAGCACCTATAGATGAATTTTCGCCTTCATCGCCTTTCAAGCCTTGAGAAGGCTTGATATCCCCGCTGGGAAGGATTAAGCTATGTTTTGACACTCAAGCGGGCTTTAGCCACTGAGATTCTACTGACAGAATTAGACGAAGGGTATTGCCTCAATCTAGTCTCGTTACGGCCGTCAAACGCCGTCTACCTAGTCACCAATCGTCAAGCGATAGTTACTAGCTACTTTTATTGTTTTCACTGCTTTCAGAATCCACCACGCTTGCCAAGACACGGTACGCTCCACAACCTGCCATTATTTGCTCTTTCCTGTCATACTGACACTAGGACTTAAACCTAACCGTTGTTTCATAGGAGCCGGGATTTCTCCGATACTAGGATGTTTCAACACGCAGATGTTCTAATTCTTACTTACAATCCGATTATACCGCATTTTCAAGAACACTCTTGACTAAAGTCTCCCGCGCCGCTTCCCTAGGAAGGTCTTTCATACTCTCTCGTTTCCCGCATCCCGTATTATTTTTATGAGAAATAAATTTTCTTGTAGATACTATTTTTAAATTGAACTCCTTTGAATCACCAAATTGTCACAAATGAAACTAAAAACTCGATCGAGCAAATTGCCATATTTGTGCTAGCGTTCTTGCTGGCGATCGTGTTATCCACCTTAGCAGTACACCGCTTTCAGGTCGCAGATCCCTACGTCAGCAGCGTACTGTCCTTGATTGGAGACCCTATTCAGGGTTCCGCCATTTTTCAAATGAACTGTGCCGGATGTCACACATCCCTCTCCGACACTCAAGTCGGGCCAAACTTACACCTAGTGTCCCAGCGCAAATCCGAATTCGGCCTAATCCGCCAAGTCACCAGCGGGCAAACCCCGCCAATGCCACAGTTTCAGCCAAGTCCCCAAGAAATGGCAGACTTGCTCAAATACTTGGAACAAATTTGATACTCCCCAGGGCTGAAGCCACGGGGATTCTTGAATGAATCCGAAAACTCTCAAAGGTGCTATCAAATCACCTCTACACGCTCAAAACAACTACCCTTATAAAAGATATTGCAATTGCGCTTACTTTTAAATTGTGTTTGTTTTCATAGACCATCACAACGCCAGATAGGTACGCTTCACACTCTGCCATTACTTGTCAGTTATACAGGCTTACTACTCCTTGAGGAGTGTGGTGGTGTCTTACTTACAATCTATTCTAACTCAACTTTTCAATCAGTTAGATCGGGAAATATTGAAGGCGGTTGAAACCGCAGCCACTTTCCTCCCCATGTCTAAAGCCAGGGGCTTCTCGCTCGTTTTTTGGTGAACCAGAAACCGGAGTCGGACACTCCAAGAGCCCAAGGAGTGTCAACTTAAGGTCAAACCCTCAGTCCGCCAGGGAATGAATTCCCTGCCTCAAAGCTCAAGTCCTCTCAAAGAGGACTAATGAGTTCTTCAGTCCTCTTTGAGAGGACTTTAGCTATTAGACAGGGAATTCATTCCCTGGCGCCAGGGCGGGCCCACTAGCGGACACGGGGCGGGCTGACAGCTTAAGTTGACACTCCTTGGGCTCTTGGAGTGTCCCTACTACCGGACTATACCAGTACGTTGAAATCCTGAGCAGTTAGCAAGCTCGATCGCACGCCCTTCAAAGTAGCCAACAATTCACCAGTACCAGCAACGCTAATTGATGCCGATCCATTAGTTTGAGTCAACGACAATTGAGCGAAGTCCAAGCCTCCCGCCAAAACCAGCAAATCAACTCCTTGAGTGAAGTCAATAATCGTGTCCGAACCGCTACCCGATGCCAAGAGGAAGCCATCGGTACCCTCGCCACCAATCAGAGTATCGCTGCCAAGGCCACCAAAGAGGAGGTCATCGCCAAAGTCACCAAAAATAACGTCATCGCCACTGCCACCAAATACAATGTCGTCATCATCCCCGCCACCAAGAGTGTCATTGCCTTGATCGCCAGTTAACTCATCGTTGCCGGTGCCGCCCAACATGACATCATCCCCTTTGCCGCCGTAGGCGATATCATCACCTTCATCCCCAGATATAGAGTCATTGCCACGATTACCGTAAATAGTATCGTTGCCCAAATCGCCAAATATCAAGTCAAAGCCTTTACCACCAAAGAGAGCATCGTTATCAATGCCTCCGTAGACAGTATCGTTGCCCGTATTGCCATTGATATAGTCGCCGCCCTGTTGGCCAAAGATCAAATCATTGCCACCCAATCCGAAGATAGAGTCACTACCTGCACTACCCACAAGGATCTCGTCCCCGTTATTGCCATTGATCACACTGTTCCGTGAAGGACTCGCGGGCACATTTGGAGTCGGGATTCTCGGAAACTCTTGAGGGAAAACCAAATCTGTGGTTTGCGGGTCCAGAGGGGTAGTGAGATCAGGAGTTGGAGTCGGAGTCGGAGTCGGAGTCGGAGTCGGAGTCGGAGTTGGGGTTGGAGTCGGAGTCGGAGTCGGAGTCGGAGTCGGAGTCGGAGTTGGATTCGCGATCGGAGTTGGATTCGCGATCGGAGTTGGATTCGCGATCGCAATCGGAGTCGGAGTCGGAGTCGGAGTCGGAGTCGGAGTCGGAGTCGGAGTCGGAGTCGGTGTCGGAGTCGGGAAGCTCGCGAAATTGACGTTGACAGTAGTGCCAGAAGTGATTTCGATCGAGACCGGGTTGGGTTTGCTTTGGGTTAACCCAGCTTGCGGGACTTCGCGGACGCTGTAAGTTCCCGGTGTCAGGTTCGTGAACAGGTAGTTACCAGTATTGTCTGTAGTAGCGGTAACAGGAGCAGGAGCGGGAGTGCCAGGAGTTCCAGTTACCACCTTGGTTAACTCAATTTTGGCATTCACCAAACCCACTTCTCCGGTATCCAGAACGTCATTTTTATTGACATCTCGGAAGCTCACCCCTTGAATCGTGGCTGGTTGGGGCAGGAAGTTACCGAAGTCAATGCCCGTGATTTTATCTCCGGCCTTAATCGTAATGTCGGCGGGGAGCGCAGTCGTCGGTATCGAGTCTTTTTGTTGGACTTCCCTTACCTTGTAAGTACCTGCGGGGACCTCGGTGAGAGTGTAGTTGCCGTTGGCGTCGGTGATTGTAGTCAGTTCGCCCTGATCGAAGACTCCATTTGTTGGGTTGCTGTCGATGAAGATTTGCCAATTTGGGAGCCCGACTTCTCCGGCATCCTTGATTTTGTTTTGGTTGGCGTCACTGAATTTTTGACCGCTGATGGTGCTCGACTCAAAGAAGTTGCCGAAGTTGTTGTTTTGGGAGTCGAGTCCGCTGGTGAGGGCTACTGTCAACGCGCCGGAAAGGGTAGGCGTGGCTGCGTTGGCGGCGGGCGCGATTTGTATCCAGCCTGGTTGCAGCACTTCGCGGACTTTATAGCTGCCGGCTGCCAGGTTGGTGAACTGGTACTTACCGGCAACATCGGTGACTGCGCTGGTTTCGGTTGGGTCTTGCTTGTCGTTGTCGTTGGCATCCAGGTAGATTGTCCAGCCTGCTAGGACTGGTTCGGTGTCCTGTTTCGTGCCATTTTTGTTGCGATCGTTATATTTGAACCCGCTGATCTTGCCGAACTGGAAGTTGCCGAAGTTGGTGGGAGTGGCTGCGCTGTTGATAACGTTCACGCCGCTGCTGGTAGTGATGCTACCAGTGGGGGCAAGAGTTGGTTGCCAACCAGTTTTTGGCACTTCCTTTAGGGTGTATGTGCCGAATCCAACATCGGTAAAGGTGTAGTTGCCGGTGGTAGTTGTACTTTGGGTTTTTACCACTGCACCGGCGGCGTTGAGTAACTGAATATCAAACAGAGTTGCCGGTGCTCCCTCTCCCGCATCTAGGGTTCCCTTGCCGTCTTTGTCATCGAATTTGGTGCCGCTAATCGTGATGTTTGTGAAGTTGCCGAAGTTTCCGCCAGCGACATTTAGACCGCTTTGGAGGGGGATGTCGGCGGGATCGACTGTGGTTTTTGTGGAACCTGTCGGCACTACTTCGCGGACTCGGTAGCTAGCACCGCCGGTCAGCGGACCAAGGTTCGGGAAACTATAAGCACCTGTGCTAGTTGTGTTTTGGGTGGTGATAGTTGCTCCGGTGACGGAGTTGATTAAGTTGACTGGGATGTTTGCTAATCCGATATCTCCTGAGTCTTGGACTCCGTTGCCGTTTTTATCATCAAAGATGAGACCATTAATGGTCATGGACTGGAAGTTGCCAAAGTCTTTGCTGTTAGAGTCAGCAATACCTGTGTTGTAGGGAGTAGCGGTAGCTGTAGGGAAAGTTTGCTGCCAATTAGTTACTGCCTGTTCTCGAACGGGGCTATTACTCTTGGTGTCGAGGAGGGTGTAATTCCCACCCGTTGCGACAGTCACCCGCTTTTCAGCACTATCTAGGGTGCTGTTATTGTTGTCATCTACATAAACAACAAAGTTTTGGACTGGAGTTGTGAGAGTTGCTTCTGTCCCGTCTTTGGCCACATTGCCGTTGCTGTCGTTGAATTTCTGACCCTGGACGACTGGGCCGTACTCGTAAGCACCAATGTCAACATTGGGTTTACTGACAAGAGTGTTGTCAATTTTCCGAGGGAAACCTGCGCCGCGTTGGTCTGTAGTACCAGTAGCCGCAGTGTTGTCGCCACCGCCAATGGCAGGGTTAGTGCTAGTGGTAACGGGGCTGTTGTCAACTAGGGCAAGGGTAAAAGGAGCAGGACCAGTGGCGCCATTCAATCCGGCAGAGGCGGCTGGTGCTAATACATTGGCGATGGTCAGAGGAGCGGTTAGTTGTTGAGTCGGTGTAAAACCAGTGCTATTGCCCAGAGCCCCTATCAGGTTGTTGTTTCCTGTGAATGCCCCGGTAACATCTGTGTTGGTGGTAGCAGTGTTGCCAGCCACGATCGTGTTTTTGACCGTAACTGTACCGCCGTTGTTGTAAATGCCACCTGTAGTTCCCGCTGTGGCACTGTTGTAGGCGATCGTGTTGTTAGTGAGGGTGGCTGTAGCACCAGTGTTGACAAAAATTGCACCACCTGCTGCTTGACCTGCAACTGCGGCACCACCACCGGAAGCACCCCCCGTCACTGTGTTGCTATACAGGGTGCTATTGGTCATGGTGAATGTGCCACCGTTGATAAAAATTGCGCCGCCTAAACCAGCACCGCCGCCACCAAAACCAATCGCACTTGCACCGCCAAAAGTCCCACCAGCGATCGTAGCATTACCGCTACCGCTACCACCGCCGAAGCCACCTAAGCCACCTGGGCCGTTAGTCCCAGCCGCCAAACCTGTACCAAAAGCACCGCCAGCACCGCCGCCGCCACCAAAGATGCCACCACCCCCAGTACCACCATTACCACCACTACCTTGAGTACCAGTACCAGCAGCACCGCCAACACCACCGGCACCACCACCACCGCCGCCACTACCGACAACGCTACCAGCACCACCAGTACCACCAATACCTCCAGCACCACCGTTTGTGCCGCCAACACCAGTACCACCAGTACCACCTTTACCGCCTGTACCGCCAGCAGTACCAGCACCACCCGCCTCGCCAGCCTCGCCAACCCCACCGGCAAGGCCATTACTTGCTAGACCAGTTCTACCATCTCTACCATTTGTCCCTGTTGTGCCTTCAAAGACAGTAGCCAGATCCGCGCTACCACCCTTGCCACCATTCCCAGCAGCACCTGCACCGCCGACAGCCTGGTTACTGGAGAAAGTTACTTTGTCAACAATTACAGTCCCACCGTTGATAAAAAGTGCGCCTCCTAAACCCGCAGCCCCACCACCACCAGTGGTTCCTGGGTTGCCTACTGCTTTTGCAGAATCTATGGTGAGGTTAGAGAGGTTAAATGTTGTGTTATCAACTACGAAGGCACGGTTGTTATTATTGCCACTGATCCTGAAACCACCACCAACAATTGTGGTGGTGTCCTTAATTCTCGGTAATAGGCCTGTGAGGGTGATATTGCCAGTGAGGGTGATCGTGTCAATCCCAGTGTTGGTGTTGGCAACCTTGATGGCATTTTCCAGTTCGGTAAAGTTAGCAACTTTTTGTTGCAAGTCAGCAAGCACGCCGCTGTAAGCCTCTCTCGCCTCTGCGGAAAATGCCAAAGCCGTCTCTATCTTCCCAGTGGAAAATTCCAATTCCCAGTCTCCACCCAAGGCGGCATTCCCTGTCAAGTTATCGGAAGCCGCAACTTCCGCCCCGGTGATATCGCTGAGTTTTTGTACAAAAGCGATACCTGCTTCTGTGGCGGCGACGTTGCAACCGTAAAGTAGAATTTCTGGTTTAGCTGTAATTCTAGTGTTCGAGTTGGTCTCGGCTGGTAGGGTAAACCATTTTTCTAGCCGATCGCGATAAGTTTCAATGTTACTTAAATTAAGTTCTGTTGCGCCGATTTGGACGCTGGCGGCCGCCCCGTGAGACAAAATGTGGACGGCTGCAATATTTTCCCGTGTTTTAAGTGTTTCTGTGATTTGGTCGATGCCATCGCGATCGCCCTTCAGGACAATAACTTCTGTATCGAGATTAGTGCTTTTTGTTAAACTTTCGCAATCTTTAACTTGTGAATCTACAAAAACTATCTGTTGGTTCCGTGCTTTGTCAAATTCCATGATTTAATTCCTCTGGTACACGCACACATCAAAGTGATAACACAAACCAAGCGTAACAGCGATCAGATATTTTCTATGCGATCGCCCTTGCTTCGACGTAACAATTATTTATTGACAACAACGCATTTTTGTGTATTGCCACAATGAATAACTTTATTTGATTGTTTAGAAGTCTAAAAAGGGGATGTTGTTCCGGCTTTTACAAAAATATTTTATAATACCTGGGCGAAGCTTCTGATTTCACAATAAACTATATACCATATTTTATAAACAATGTCAATCAAAATAATTACTGGTGGCGATCGATATTTAATTAATTGGTAATTGGTAATTGGGAATTGGTAATTGGGAATTGGGAATTGGTAATTGGGAATTGGGAATTGGGAATTGGGAATTGGGAATTGGTAATTGGGAATTGGGAATTGGGAATTGGTAATTGGGAATTGGTTGTTATTGGAAATGACAGCTAACCAATAACAACCAACAACTAACAACTAACCAAGAACCAATAACAACTGTCAACTGACTAATTACCAACTTTCCTCAACTGGATCGTTTGAATTACTCCAGATTTCCACATCTAAATCATTGAGATAAATCAGAGCACTTTCAATCTGTTCAGCACTACCGTTCAGTTCCAAATCAAACCAACCATCATCGGTAGTTTTACCACCCAACAAAGCAGCATTAAAATTTACCTTCAAACCGTATTCAGAAATCAGATTAGAGATCACAGGTTCCTGATGGTATTCTTTGGGAACACGAATGCGAATGCGGGTTTGAGTTGGTCTGGTGTCCCCACTCTCAGATTTGGGAATGTCTGAGTCTTGGGTTTTGTGAAAATTGTCGATCGCCTCAAATTCAGATTCGTTACTATTCTGATCTAACATTTCAGCCTCCTAATATTTACTTATTTCAGGGATAAGGTACTACTGCTTGACGACTAGCCCTTCGATCCCCCCTAACCCCCCTTAACAAGGGGGGGACAGGAGTATTCTCAAAGTCCCCCTTCTTAAGGGGGATTTAGGGGGATCGAAACTGCGGTATAAACTGACAACTGACAACTATCAACTATCAACTTCCTTAATGCTAGTTTTCTGTTCCAAAATCTCCTTCAGCACAAGAGTAACAACTGCTAACAAACCAAGAACCACCGCCGCCGAAAATGCAGCTTGCGTCGCATACTGCTTGTAAGCATCCTCTACAAATAAAGGCAAAGTTTGCGTTTTTTTAGCAATATTTCCCGACACCACAGAAACAGCGCCAAATTCTCCCATCGCTCTAGCATTAGTCAAAATTACTCCATAAAGCAATCCCCAGCGAATACTGGGAAGCGTCACATTCCAGAAAATTTGCCAGTCATTTGCTCCCAAAGTTTTCGCCGCCTCTTCTTGATCTCTTCCCACTTCTTCCAAAACAGGAATTACTTCGCGAGCCACAAAAGGCAGTGTCACAAAAGCAGTAGCCAGCACCATTCCAGGGAAGGCAAAAATCACCTTAATATTAACAGCTTCCAACAATGGCCCGAACCATCCCAGCCGACCGTAAAGCAGTACAATCATTAAACCTGCAACTACCGGAGATATGGCAAACGGTACATCTAAAATGCTGATTAATAGCGTGCGGCCCGGAAATTTGTTGCGGCCAATTACCCAGGCTGCACATAAGCCAAATACGGTATTTATCGGCACAACAATCAGAGAAATCAGCAGGGTAAGTTGCGCTGCGGCCAGAAAATCAGGTGATGTTAAATTAGCAAAGAATGGCTCGAATCCCTTCTTGAAAGCTTGGTAAAAAACATTGACCGTGGGGATGAATAAGATGAGAGCAAGATAGCCGATCGCAATTCCGATCAAAGTTGGCTTTACCCACGCTTTTTCGTTGCTCCGCGTTGCACCATTGAGGGAATTTTGCTTAGCCGTCATAGCGTCTTCTCCATGCTTGTAAGAGGTTAATTGCGAACAGCATTGTCAGCGAAATAGCTAGCATGACAGTGCCGATAACAGTTGCTCCTGCATAGTCGTACTGTTCCAATCTTTGGAAAATCAAAACTGGCGCAATTAAATCTTTGAACGGTACGTTAGAGGCGACAATTACCGTAGAACCATACTCGCCAACCGCTCGCGAAAATCCCAGTGCAACTCCGGTTAAAATAGACGGAAATAGTGGTGGCAAAACTACTCGCCAGAAGGTTTGAAACTGAGAAGCACCTAAGCACCAAGCTGCTTCTTCGATGTCTTTTTCCATCTCGTGTAAAACTGGCTGTACGGTTCTGACAATAAATGGCAAGGAAATAAAGATCATCGCTATCCCTACACCCAAGCGAGTAAAGGATATCTTGATTCCTAATGGTGCAAAAAGTGAACCTATCCAGCCGTTATCGCTATAAATTGTGGCGATAGTTAAACCGGCAACGGATGTGGGTAGTGCAAAGGGTAAATCGACGGCTGCATCGACAATCCGTTTTAAGGGAAAGTTGTACCTGACTAAAACCCAGGCGATTAATGTGCCGAAGACTCCGTTGATTAATGCTGAGATTAAGGCTGTAACAAATGTGACATCGTAGGCGGAAAGGGCGATCGGGCTTGTGGCAATTTTCCAAAATTCGGCGGGGTTTGTGGTGCTGGCTTTTAGGAGCATTGCTGCAACTGGGAGCAATAGCATTAAGCTGATGTAGCCTAGGGTAACAGCCCAAGGTAATGTGATTTTGCCGATCGCCCTTTTGATATTCTGAATAGGAGATTGAGAGTTACTGGTTGGAGATAATACAGACATAATTGAATAGCTTTGAATTGGGAATAATTGCTGTAGGGGCGGGTTTTACCAACAATAATTGCCTAAAACCAATCATCTCGTAAACCCGCCCCGGCCATTGGTGCCGACTACCGTTTAATTGAACCTTGGATTTTATCAAAAACAGCTCCATCATCAAAGAATTTCTTCTGAATTTCTCCCCAACCTCCTAAATCTTGAGCTGTAAATAAAGTTTTGATAGCCGGATATTTTTTGGCAAATTCTGGTTCCGCCGCTACTGTCGCATCTACCGGGCGGAATCCGGCTTTGGCGAATTCTCGCTGAGCTTCTGGGGTGTAGAGAAATTTCACAAATGCTTCGGCGACTTCCTTTGTACCATGTTTGGTGACGTTTTTGTCGATAATTGCGATCGGATTGTCGATCGAAACATTCACTTCTGGAATCGTATATGGCAATTTTTCACCTTTATCGCCAGCCAAAATAACTTCATTTTCGTAGTTGATTAACGCATCGCCTTGACTTTGTTTGAAAAATACATCGCTGGCTTCACGAGCATCTCTAGTCAGAATCGGGACGTTTTTGTAGACTTTGCTAGTAAAGTCTAATGCTTTGGTATCATCTCCTCCAGTTTTAATAATTGAACCCCAAAGTGCGAGGAAATTCCAACGAGCAACCCCAGATGTTTTGGGATCAGCAGTAATCACTTTTACTCCGTCTTTGGCTAAATCTTCCCAGGTTTTGATGCCTTTGGGATTGCCTTCGCGGGTGACTATTGCTGCTACGGATTTGCTGACTATGCCGCCATTGGGGAATTCTTTTTCCCAGCCTGTATCAATTAGTCCGGCTTTCTCGATTTTTTGGGTGTCGAGGGCGAGGGCTAGGTGTACGATGTCTGCTTCTAAGCCGTCAATTACCGCTCTGGTTTGGGAACCGGAACCGCCGTAGCTTTCGCTGAAGGTGACGGTTTGGCCTTTTTCTTTTTGCCATTGCGCTACGAATTTGGGAATTATCGCTTCGTGGGCGGCTTTGGTGACGGCGAAGGAAACGAGGGTTAATTCTATGTTGCTTTTTTTGGCTGTGCCACTTGCGGGATTATTGCTGCTGGTGCCGCAGGATGCCACGGCTACACTTAATGTGATTCCTAATAAAAATAGCGACACAAAGCTTTTAAGCGAAGTCAATAATTGATGTTTCTTGGCTGGCTGCTGTTGCGGCGAGCGAAGACGCTGGGTTAGACGTTGCCACAGGCTCATTATATTGGTTCCTTTACTAAAGTACGGTTATTAGGTCGGAATACCGTAATTACTGTGTGAGATCCGATCATATACAAGAACGAGTAAAATGACAATAGGGAAATATGTTTCTTTGATGTAGGGGCGATCGAGTATTCCAAATCGAGTACCCCCTCAGTGTTTTTACTAGGTGTGTGGTATGCAAATTCACAGTAAAATGTCAAGAGTAGTAAGTTAAGCTGTGCTATCTTCCGTGAAGCTGCGGGATATGTTTTACGGATGAGTGACGCGATCGACTAAATGTAGGAGTAATGGCTGTGAATGCCCGCCCCAGAAGAGAAAAAAAATTTATAGCAACCGCCTAGACGGTTAGGACATTTTTAATCGCCCAAACCATTGATTTTATTGGTTCCTCCTTCCATCCGTTACATCCGTTACATCCGTTACAGAATCCGTTGCCGAACTTGTATGGTCTTACCTCGCCCCGTCTCAGATACCCTAATTGAACTGTTGAAGCCGATTGCCAGCGAATTGGGAGAAAGATTGGGAGCAAGCGCTGTCAACGAACGCTTTGCAGAAATTGGACCATCTGGTTCTGCAACTCTGAATCAACAAATCAAAAAAGACCCCCGCTGGATGAAAGCACAAGTTAAATATTTGCAGCGACAGCAGCGTCGAGAACAAGAATTAATTGCGATCGCCAGTATAGAAGAAGAATGGGTACAAGCAGAACGCATTAATCGAATTAAAGCGGAAGAATTGAGAGACAAACGAGCCATTAGTCGGCTGTGTCGCGAATTAATGCGGGAGTTTCAAGCAGAAGCAATTCGGCTAAAGCTGAGTGAAATTCAAACTATTTGGGATCGAGACAATTGGTTTTCTAATTTGAGTAGACAGGAAACTGAACAGATTTTGCAGCAGCAGCAACACCGATTACTGTTATTGGTTGCTCCTGCAAAAATTAGCGAAGATTGTCCAGATTCGTTTCGCCACAATCTGAATATCGAGCTGCCTGCTAAGTTAAGAGCTTTTTTGAGCCAGCACTACCCTCAGCACGGAGATTTGTGTCCGGTTCAGTTTTACGGCGACTATTTCAAAAAACCGATTTCTGACATTGATGTGGAGCGGTTGCAGACTGTTTTATCTCCCGTACCTACAGCTATATTATATAGCGATATCAGTGATTATGAAGTTAATTTTCATATCGGGTTTTGGGGAGTGATCAATCAAAGCGTTTCTCTCGTGACGATGCAGCCTTGGAATTGGGAAGAAGTTTATCATCAGTTGAAGGCAGAGGGAAAAGATGAAAAGCTGAGTCTGCGGATTATTCGACAAATAATAGTCACGATTCAGAAGTTATTGGCTGCATTTTTAGCTGATTTGTATTATCTTAATATTGATTTTACTCACGAACCTCAGCTATTTAATTTAAAATCTGAATTTGCTCAAGAATGGTTTTCTCAAGATTGGGCATTACCCTATATTGAAACTCTCAAAGAAATTCAGCAGCAGCAGCGAATAGCCTATCAGGGGGAGATGCGGCGACTGGTATTTCGAGAGGCTAAAGCTAAGGCGGAACGTAAGCGTGTTGAGGATGCTGAACTCAAACATAGAGAAGAAGCCTCGGCGGCATCGCGGCGGGCAAAGGAATTAGCTTATAAGTTGAAAAATCATAACTGGCAGTGCGTACAGACACTGCCGGGACATTCATCATTTGTTAATTCTCTGGCTATTAGTCCTGATGGCAAAACTTTGGCTAGCGGTAGTTGGGATAAAACTATTAAGATTTGGAATTTAGAAACAGGGGCATTCATTGGTACTCTGAGTGGACATTCGGATCGAGTAAATTCAGTGACTATTAGTGGCGACGGGAAAATGCTAGCTAGCGGCAGTTCCGACGAAACAATTAAGTTTTGGAATTTGCATACTGGGGAGTTGCTGTGTACTTTTCCGGGACATTCTATGGAGGTGAATTCGGTGGCGATTAGCCCAAATGGGCGGGTGATTGCTAGTTCAGGTGGGGCTGATAATACCATTAAGCTTTGGAATTTGCGGACGGGGGAGTTACTGCGGACTTTCAGGGGTCATTTGGATAATGTGAATGCTGTGGTTTTTAGCCCAGATGGTAAAATTTTGGCTAGCGGGAGTTCGGATGCGACGAGTAAGGTTTGGGATGTGGAAAGTGGTAAGTTGCTGCGGACTCTTTCGGGTTTGAATGTTGGGGTGAATTCTGTGGCGATTGGGCCGGATGGTCAGATTCTCGCTAGTGTAAGTAATGATTATACGATTAAGTTGCGGAATTTGCAGACGGGCAGTTTGTTGCGAATTTTAAATTCTAATTCTGACAGGGGAAGGGGTGTACCGAGTTTAGAAATGAATGAGGGTTTGCATATTTTGCAGAATTATGTGAGTCGGGGAGATTCGGTGGCGATTAGTCGGGATGGTTTGACTTTGGCTAGTGGCTATGATGATAATACGATTAAGATTTGGAATTTGTTGACGGGGGAGTTGTTGAGTTCTCTTAGTGGGCATTTGGGTACTGTGTATTCGGTGGCGATCGCACCTTTGGGCAATATACTTGTCAGTGGTAGTGCGGATGAGACGATTAAGATTTGGCGTTGCGATTAGTTAGTAGTCATACAATTTTAGAGTTTGGGGCGTTTTCCGTTTGTGGTTGTTTGACTGCCGCGTAAAACAACCACAAACGTTTTACGTCAATGGTTTGGGGGATTTCATCGTGGCTATCAGCTTAATAAAATTTAACGAACAAATATCGCATCTGTGAGTATATAATTTACGGATAATGTAACAAAGGAAGCAGGAAACTGGTATGTCTCAAGGCACGGATGAAATTCGGCAAATCCAAGGGATAATGACCCTGTTGTTATTGGCATCGCCCCAGGGCAAACTGCACGAAGTGTTTAACGCGGCCTTATCAGCCTCAGCCAGTCAGGTAGAGACCAACGTTACTGCGTTGAGCGATGCAAGTGCAGATGGTATAAAGGGATGGTTGGAATCTATCCTGGCTCAGGGTGGGCTGACAGCAGAGGAACAAACTCTGGTGGATTGGCAAAACAATTCAGAAAATATGAATGCAGCGCTTGATGAACTCAAGGCTATCCAAGACAAGGGCAATTTTAAGTTGACCCTCCAGACAAAATAAGTTTTTGTCTGGGAGCGGGACAAAAAAACTTAGGGCTGCCCAAATCTGGCAAGCATCCTCAATTGTCCAAAATTGTTGCCTAGAATCAATTCTTGAGTAGTCGTTCTCAACGGCTATTTACTGAATTGGTATTCTTTGATTCTTCGATCCGACTGACCAAACCCATTTAGTTACAATTGGAGTTATTTCCATGTCTGTTACTCTCCTTGAAAAACCCTCTGTCAATTACCTAGAGCAGCTATTACACCAAGCCTCGTTCGATGCGGAATTCCGCAGCGAACTGTTAGAAAATCCCGCAGCTTTTGGCGTTACTGCCGATATCAAACTCGTGGTACCCACATCGGTGGAAAAACAGGATGAATCCTTTTTCGAGTTGTTCGACGATGCTTTGGGAGAACTGAACATAGTCGCTTGCGCATCGACCTGTAGCTTTGGATGGGTCACCATCATCTGTGACGGTACGACAAAGTAATTTAGCAGCCCATCGGGCCTAAAAGACTATCTCCAGGCTAGCGCTGCATTGTATATTGTGTCCCTAGCCTGGTTTCTTTGGCAGCTTGCGCCGGATGAGTAGTGTAGGGGCACGGCTCTTTCAACATTCTGCATTAGTACCAAAATACCTGTATCGCGGTGTCATTCCTGGGTTGATTAAAGCTAAAAAAAAACTTTTCATCCAGGTTCTTACAGTCTAACTTAATTGCAGTAACTTTTTAGCTATGCTCCATAATTCTCTTCTCATTGACATGGCTTGCCGCGCCAGTAACCTGTCCGAACGCACTCTCATTGTCAAAAACTTAGTTGCCAGAAATGCACGGGAAGCCTGCACTACACCGCTCAGTCCTTTGGATACTTGGAATATCAATAAACTGGCTGGGAAATTAGCAGTGCAGCCAGTCAAAGAGTCTTATGAAGAAGGAAGCGTTAATACATCGATACTGGAAGACATCAAAAAACTATTAATTGATTATAAATTATATGAAATAAATTTGGCAAACTTGTCAGAGGCAGACAAGCTAGAGTTTAAAAAAATTCACATTCACTGGTTAAAAATCTATCAAGAGGCACTGGAAACCATAAACTTACCTCAAGAGAAGTTTTCCGTAAGTCGCTGGTACGAACCAGAAATTTACTACGGGAACTTTGCCAAAGTTTGCGAACCATTTTTACGGTTACTCCAGAACAGATTGCAACCCGTATGCGATGCTATCAATGTATCGGCAGACAACTATAGAATTGCTCCGCAAGTATTGACAGATATTCAGCTTCACCTGCTCAATCGCTTTGAAATGTGCTTAACTTGGGCGCTGGAAGCAGATATCAATGTTTACTGCTCGAAAAACAAAATCGCCAAATCAACCAACGATACTGATGCCTATGTAGCTTACCTTGAACAAGCCTTTGATAACCAGCAAGATTATCACTCCTTTTATTGCAAGTTTCCCGTCCTCGGACGTTGGTTAGCTCAAGTAACCGATTTCTTATGCACCATTGGCGAACAACTAATACAACGTTTGACGAGCGACAGAGATGAAATCAGCCGTACTTTCTTTAACGGCAGACAAATTTCGCAAATCAAATCCTTCAAGTTGGGTAAATCTGACTGTCATGCTGGCGGCAAAACCGTAGTCATCGTTGAACTAGAGCTGGACAATTCAGAACCAGCTACTATCGTTTACAAGCCTCGCTGCATTCAATCGGAAGCAGCGCTGCAAGGTTTGCTGGAAAATTTGACGAGGGATAAAGTTATTGAGTTTGCCAGTTATCAAGTTCTTTGCAAAGATGGCTATGGTTACGCAGAGTTTCTCCCTTCCGGTAGAAACCACGTCCAAAGCGAGCAGGAGAGCGAAAAGTTTTACCGTCAGCTTGGGGGGTATTTAGCCATATTCTACATCCTGGGCGGCGGAGATCTGCATCAGGAAAATATTCTCGTTGTTGACGGCAACGCCTTCATCTGCGACTGCGAAACTGTATTAGAAGTAGTGCCGCAGAACAGAGATCAACTGTCAGATACCGTATTTGATTCGGTGTTTAAAACTGCCATGCTGGAATGGCCTCGTGCCAATACAGGCGATGCCAGCAATCAGATGAAGATTGGCGGCTACAGCGGGGGCGAATCTTACGAGCTACCCTATGCTGTACCCCGAATTAACGATCGCCGTATGTCATTAGCTCAAGCTGTTGAATATCAAACGGACGTTCGCGTTGAGGTAGAAGCAACAAATCGCATCTATTACAAGGGTCAGCTAGTCAATCCGCAGGATTATAAAAACTGTATTGTCGATGGGTTTAACCGAGTTTATAGCTGGTTTCAAGAAAACCAGACTGAGGCAATAACGCAGATTGAAGACTTATTCACCTCTTCATCAGTACGCTTTATCAACTGGGGGACTGAAGCGTATACTAAGTTAATTATTTCGGTTCGACACCCCAAATGTCTCGCCGAGCCACTGGAAGTGGATTTGCTGTTCAACAGTTTAATGGAACATCGACGACAGTGGGATAAGCAGGGTCAGCTAGCCGAACTAGAACTGGCAGCGATGTGGCAACTAGATGTCCCGATCTTTACTGCCCGTGCTGGCAGCAATGAGTTAGTTTATAACTACCAACGGTCTTTGCCAGATATTCTGGAGATTTCGCCGCTGGATAATGCGATCGAACGAATTCAGAAATTATCTACAGAAAACCGAATTCGACAAAACCAGTACATCTATGCCAGCTTATCCACTGACGAAATTAATAGCCCGTATTTCATCGCATCAGCCGTTAATTATGCCCAGCAAATAGGCTGGCAATTGTGCGAACTGCTCCAACCTCCCTCTAGCAAGGCTCCCTGGAAAACTTATGAATATACAGGTCTGGGAAAACGCTTTGTGGATATCAGGGGCGACTTGTATGAAGGTTCGGCGGGAATCTGCCTATTTTTCGCTTACCTCGATGCGATTGAGCCGCAGCCAGAATTTCGTCAAGTAGCAGAAAGAGCATTGGCGTACTCTATAGAGCAACGCAATAATCAAATGATTGGAGCATACCAGGGGGCCACTGGGTTGATTTATTTGTTAATCCACTTAGCTCAACTCTGGAATAAACCGGAATTGCTCGATTTAGCTGTTAATTTGAGTGATGAGTTAATTCCACGGATTAGTCAAGATTTGTACTTCGATGTTCTGCAAGGCGTTGCTGGGATTATTCCCGTGATGCTGAGTTTAGCAGAGGCTACTTCCGGTAAAGGCATTGATTGCGCTCATCTGTGCGCTCAACACTTACTACAACACGCAACTTCTGACAACAATACTCTCAGTTGGCCTCACCATCCACCGGAGTTAGTGCAAGGGAATTTGACTGGATTTTCTCACGGTGCAGGCGGGATTGGTTGGGCGCTAATTTCGCTTGGTTGTTATACTAATCAATCTGAATATATTGCGGCTGGTCGTCAAGCTTTTGCTTATGAAACCACCAAATTTGACTCAGATGAGCGCGATTGGTATGACTTGCGAACATCAGTGATGACAGTCAATACTAACGAACCCCATTTTGCTAACGCTTGGTGCAACGGTGCAGCAGGAATTGGTTTAAGTCGTATTTCGAGTTGGGCAGTTTTAGGGAAAACTGACGATGATATGTTGCGCGATGCTTACAGGGCTTTAAATGCAACCTTGCGTAATTTCGACAAGGTGGGAAATGATTCTCTGTGTCATGGAAAAACAGGTAACGCCGAGGTATTCCTGCGGTTTGCCAAGTTGAGAGACGAACCTTATTTACAGATGGAAGCCAACGGACAAGCACAGGCTCAGTGGCGCAATTTTGAAAAGGCTCGTCGTTGGATTTGCGGGTCTGGCGGTACTGATGTATATCCCGGTCTAATGCTGGGATTGGCTGGGATTGGAATGCACTTTTTGCGCTTAGCTTATCCCGATCGCATTCCTTCACCTCTGCTATTAGATCCGCCGCCAAAGTACAGAATGTCTAAGTAGCAGGAAATGCAGACGGGGAGAAAAGAGCAGGCTAGCTTATTCAGTTGGCCTTTTAGCAAGATTGATGCACTAAATTGTCAGATAAAACTATGTCAAAAGAAGCTTTTCAAGAGTTCTATCAAGAATTTTTTAATAATTCCCACCTACAAGAAGAAGTTAGAGTAGTCACTACTATTAAGGAAATTATCAAGCTGGGAAAAAAGTACGGCTACAGCTTTACTCAGAAAGATATACAGGCAGCGAATGCTGATGAGCAAGGAAAACCTCAGACAAGTTCGTTGAATAAAGTTAGTGATGTTATACCCCGACAAATCGGCACCTACCACTATGAGTTTCAATTTTCTGAGATTCCAAGGTTTGAAGAAATCGCTCAAGAGTTTGAGCATCTTAAAATCAAGCCAGACACAGTAGACATCAACCTCTATGAAAGCAGCTTTCGAGAAGATGATTTCAATTTCGCGTCTGTTTCGCCAACTTCACCAGAATTTCAGCCTCAATATGATGAAATTATGAAGCCATATTTGAGTGAGGATACGCCCTTACCTGAACATGAGTACATGATGCGACAATTTCATTTAATTAACTTGGATCTTCATGTAGAGCATCCGCTCTATGAAACTTACTTTATGCACAAGCTGAGGCTGATCGGGCTACTCAGTAAATTTTTTGGAACAGAAGTTAAGTTTTCAGGCAGTTTATGGTATCCTCCAAAAGGTTACAGGTTGTGGCACACAAATGAAGAACAACCAGGCTGGAGAATGTACATTATAGATTTCGATTCTCCGGAATCGGAATTGGTAGGTGAATGCTTCTTCCGCTACATGAATCCTACTACTAAAGAATTAGTCACTCTCAAAGATAAACCTAAGTTAGTAAGATTCTTCAAAATAGAGAAAGAGCGAGACGATTTATTCTGGCATTGTATAGTTAATAATACACAAGCTAACAGGTGGAGCTTTGGATTTCTTGTTACAGATGACTGGATGAATCAAATATTCGGTTCTGAGGTTTAATTGTTACTATTTTGCCAGTTTTTTTGTCTGTGAGAATCATATTCTAGGCGAGATTCTCCCGATTTTAGATTTGAGATTTTGAGGCTAGAAACCCGGTTTCTACGAAAATTGGGCTTGAGTAACGAGAAATATCGGCAGAAACCCAGTTTCTGAGGTCTGGGTGCGTAAATTCTGCCAAACTCCTCTAAAAGAGGACGGGGGGATTTAGCTAGACGAGGATAATTTCGGTTCTGCCCTTACGGGGAGGGGTTTTGGGCGATTTTGAAAAAAAACTTTGCTGAGGGGGTTGCGCTAATGAGGATAAGTTTGCTATATTAGTTTATGTTGCTGGTGTAACTCAGTTGGTAGAGTAGCTGATTTGTAATCAGCCTGTCGCAAGTTCGAGTCTTGTCACCAGCTTTACTCTAAATGTTTGTATCTTAAATCCCCGACTTCTTCAAGAAGCCGGGGATTTGGATTTTTTAGGTTTTTAGCTGAAAGTCAGGAGACGGCAGTGCCGTTTCCCTACAATATCATTTTGGGTAGGGAAACGGCATTGCCTTGGACTCCGTTGCTATAATTCCGGTGTTACCGGAATTGACATCACACAAGGTGCAGCGGCTTTTTTCAACCACTCAAGGGTTGTTGAATCGATCGCACTTGCCAATTTATCAACTACAGCACCATGATAATTATTTAACCATGCGAGTTGAGTCTTTGACAGGCGATCGGCATTAATCAACTTCCGGTCAAACGGAATATACGTCAACGGTTCAAATCCGTACCAAACTGTATCATACTTTGACGCCATTTCTATGACAACATAGAGATTTTCAATCCGAATTCCGCCCCATCCCGGTTGATAATATCCCGGTTCTATGCTAGTTACCATTCCCGGTTCTAGGGCATATTGCACCGATTTGCTGATGCCATTTGGCCCTTCGTGAACGGCTAAAAATGCCCCAACTCCGTGCCCAGTCCCGTGTCCGTAGTCTAGCTGTTCTTGCCATAATACACCACGGGCGATCGCATCTAACTGCACTCCCATTGCGCCTTTCGGAAATTGCAGCATTGCACAGCTAATATGTGCGATTAAAACTGTCGTGTAGTGTTCGATTTGTAGCGCCGTTGGTTCTCCGATAATCACGGTTCTCGTGTCGTCGGTTGTACCTCCTAAATATTGCGATCCTGAGTCCAGTAACAGGAATTCGCCCTGTTTTAACGTGATTTCAGGACTTGGAGTGCCATAATGGACGATCGAGCTATTTACTCCCGCACCCGCAATCGTTTTAAAACTTAAACTCTGAAAGTCTGTTTCTTCCTGATAAAATCGCTCAACAGTTTCTTTGACATCAAACTCTGTCAATACCTTACCATTTTCCAACTGTTCTGTCAACCACTTTAAGGTAAAAGTTTTAGCTTTACTTGCCTTGAAATTGGCGGATTTCATCTGCTGGATTTCAACTGGATTCTTTCGAGCTTTCATCCCCTCAATCGGATTTGAATCAAAGACTATTGCGATATTATCTTCATCCTCGACTTGACGATTTACGATTAACTGATGAGTCCCTTCTGTAGTATGTTTAGCATCCAACAAAACGCGAGTTAATTTGGGCTGAGATATACAATCTAGCAAGGTTTGTGGATAATTTTCGTAGGGAAGCAGAGTTGCACATCTTTGCAAATCTTGCTGAATTTCTGGTGACACTCTTTGCGGATTAGTAAACAGAAAAGCTGCATCGGTAGTGACAATTGCATAGGAGATAAAAATCGGAATATTAGGAATATCCGAACCTCGGAGATTGAACAACCATGCTATTTGATTGAGATTGGTAATCGGAAGCACATCAACTTTAGATTTTTCCATCGCTTCCCTGACTCTGAATAACTTTTCGGCCGCGCTTTCTCCAGTCAAGGATACAGGTAAACTAAATATGGGAGATTCATCGATTGCAGGTAAGGTTTCCGATGTTTTTGCTAGATTGTGCGATCGCACTTTATCTGCTAAATTCTCTGATATCGGTATCAGTTCAATTCCAACAGTAGCAAATTTCTTCACCCAACTCTGATATTGTTCAACAGAGAGAGTAAAAGGATCAAAACCCAAACGTAATTTAGTTGAACTTAATGCAGATTCAGCAGCCAATTTTTCTAAAGTTTCAATTAAAGTGAGATTTTCTTCTAAACCCAGCTTAGATATTTGAATGAGTCCAGAATCAACTTGTAATTCTGCTTGTTCGTAATAGCGGGAATCCACAAACAACCAAGCCGAATTTTTGCCAACCAACAAATCGCCAGCCGAACCTGTAAAGCCACTAATCCAAGCCCTGCGCTGTTTTGCTTCGGAACCATATAAGTTTAAATGTTCGTCCACTGCTGGGATGAAATAGCAATCTAAGTCATAATTTAGCATTGAATCTCGCAAACTTGCCAGTTTTGAGCGAGTTAATTCCTGAGTGTTTATATTTGTCTTTAAGTTGGCAGCAACCATTTTTTAAGCTCCTATAATTGTCTTCAAACCTTTAACTAATCTGCTAATTCCTGCGGCCGCAGTTTCCGGTTCAAGAGCACCGTAGGCGACTCGCAAATAGCACCCACGATCCATCCCGAAGGTTGTACCAGGAAGCACAGCCACTTGATATTTGCGAATTAATTGCGCTACTAATTCCATTGTATCGATTTGTGTATCAACTTTCAAGAAAAAGTAAAATGCTCCGCAGGCTGGGGAAATTGTACACAAGTTTTGTGCAGTATTTAGTTCATTTAAGACAAGTTGGCGCACAAATGCGATCGCCCTTACATGATTATCGCAGTATTCTCGCCCAACTTGCAAGGCTCCCAAGGCTACATATTGCGAAATTACAGGCGGACAAATCAGGATTGTATCTTGAATCTTTCTCACTGAATCTAACAAATGTTTTGGGATTACCATATACCCAATCCGCCAACTCGCAAAACCGTAGGCTTTGGAAAGTGTAAATAGAGAAATTGTGTATTCGCTGCTATCGGGAAAAGCTGCGGGCGAACAATGTTTAACTCCGTCATAAGTAAAATATTCGTAGGCTTCATCACTTATATGATAGATATTATTTTGGCGACAAAGTTCATTCACTTCTCGGAGTGCTTCGGAATCGTAAACTACGCCAGTTGGGTTATTTGGTGAAATCGTGACAATTGCCCGCGTTTTGTCAGTAATGGCTTTTTTGATTGCATCGAGATTCAGTTGATAATTTTCGTCAGTTTCTACGATTACAGGATGACAATTTGCCATAACAATCGCCATTTCATGGTTGAAATAATAAGGAGATTGAAGGATAACTTCATCTCCGGCAGAAGTGATGGCGAGAATGGCATTGACAAATCCCATATTGCTACCGGCCGTCACAACAATGCAGTTTGTGCTATTAATTTCGATGCCGTTGTCTGCTTTAAGTTTGGCTGCTATGGCATCTTGTAATGATGGAATTCCTTCGACTGCTTTGTATTTGTGATTATCGGGATTTGCGAGAAATTCGGGAATCTTTGCAAAAGATTGTGGTGGAGGATTGTAAGAAACCACGCCTTGTCCTAATGATATAGTTCCCGGAGTTTGGCGGATTAGTTCGCCGACAACTGGAATGATTGGCGACTGTACTGATTGCATTCGAGTCGGGTTAATTTTCATATAATAACTGAATTCATAAATATTAACTCCTGTCATCCTCAATGTATTCTAACACTATTATACTCACAACTTATCTTCAATAGGCTTCACCTCATGGAAACGAGTATAATCAACCACCCGTTTTCCCTGTGGCGTTCTGGAGATAATATCTACAAACCGCATATCCCACAAAATTTCCGAAGCGACAAAAGAATGACGGGCGTGAATAGTTTGCGAGACAGTTTCATCAATTCCCGTTAGCGTAATCACAATCTCTGCTTGCTGCTCCATCAATTCTTTTGTAGTAAGTTGGTACAAAGGACTTTTATCATCAATTACGTGCATAACCGTCCAAGTTAATGCAAAAATTGGAGATTGACTTCGCACTAATTGCAAATCATAAAAACGCCGCATATACTCACCATCAGATGTCACCTCATCGCGAATTAAAGTAGCTCGTTGCTGCGCTTCTAAAATTTGATTAAAACGCTGATTTGCTGTACGATACATGAGAGTTGGAACGCCATTAAAAGGAGCGATAACAGCGACGCGACTGAAGATAACTCTGGCTGTTGGTCGGGAGAATCTAGCAAAGGCAAGTCCTGTAATCATTGCCACTCCCCACAAGCCAAACAGTGCTTGAATAGCAACTATGATATTAGCATAATCCGTGCGCGGATACAGGGAGCCATAACCGATGGTAGCCATTGTTTGCACGCTGAAATAAAAGGCATCTTGAAAAGAACCGGGTCTAGCATTGGCGATGCAATCTCCTCCCGCTAAATAGGCTAAGGCAAATAAAGAATTTGCGATCGCATATAGCAGACTAATTAAAGTAAAAAATCCAGGCCAAGAAAGAGTTATCAGCCAGTGGTAAAGGTCAGCGAAATGCAGGCGAGGTAAGCCTAGTCTGACAACATTCAGAGTGAATTGTCCTTTTCTGCTGACTAAACGATGTGACTGTCGATCGCGATTATTATTCATTTAGAAAAGTTGACTGTTGAGTGTTCACTGAGCGTAGTCGAAGTGTCCAAAGGCAGTTCACTGAGCGTAGTCGAAGTGTCCAAAGGCAGTTCACTGAGCGTAGTCGAAGTGTCCAAAGGCA
>REAP01000031.1:84496-96676 GCA_004294385.1 Oscillatoriales cyanobacterium
TAGTCGAAGTGTCCAAAGGCAGTTCACTGAGCGTAGTCGAAGTGTCTAAAGGCAGTTCACTGAGCGTAGTCGAAGTGTCTAAAGGCAGTTCACTGAGCGATTTAAAGATTCATTTCAGGTTGTTTCTAAATTTTTAATTCCCAGAGGAAGCTTGACATAACGCGCCCAAAATGGCTCTGATTTATCTTTGCGAGATGATAACTGCCCGATATTTTCCGGCATTGCATTTACTGGTAAAATCGGAGAAACTATGCTCATACTGCCAGCAATCAAGCCGTCAGCATCTCGCATCGGTGTAGTCCAGACAAAAACATGAATTGATGAACCGTCTTTCCGTCGCCGACATTCCCTAGTAACTTGCGTTTCACCTACCAATTCAACGTCAAGTATAGCAGAATCTCCGTTATTATCATTAGGAACAATCGGCAAAAGCTCCCCTAAAATTTCAGACTCTTTCCAGCCAAAAAGTCGCTCCGCTGCCGAATTCCATACCGTCACAAAAGAATTAGTATCAAATCCGAAAACCGCCAGTGGCAAAGCTTTAATTAAGTCTTGTAAAACTTGATTAGTTTCGCAGACTTTAGCCTGTACCAACTTGTGTTTTGTGATGTCCTGACAAGCACCGTAAATCCCCACAACACGGTTCTCGACTTCATCCCACACAACTTGCCGACAATCCCACAACCAGCGGATTTCACCGGATTTTGTGATGATTCGATATTCGCTGACTTCCTTGCAGCTAGATGAACGAAACTGCATTTGTTCCAGCAGCATTTCTACGTCGTCGGGGTGAATGCAGTGGAATTGTAAACCGCCGGAAGTGACGATTTCTTTTTCAGTGTAACCCGTAATATTAGTAAAAGCTTCAGTCATCCATTCGCAGAACCAGGTATTGTCAGGCAATACTTTAAAAGAATAGCCAAAATCTGAGGTAATTTGTGATAAAATGCGGTAGCGAGATTCTGACTTTCGTAGAGCATTTTCGGCGTTTTTGCGATCGGTTATATTTTGAAAAAATACCGATAAACCTTCATCTGATGGATAAACTTCGACTTCAAACCAAATATTTAGCGGCGGGTAAGAGGCTTCAAATTTAAGATTAGCTTGATCAGATACCGATCTATAAAAATGCTGAAAAAAAATCGTGTCGATTGTTTCTGGAAACTCCTCCCAAATATTTTTACCTATAAGTTCTTGACACCTTCTTTGCAACCACTGCTCTGCTTTCGGATTGACGTAGGTAAATTCATAATTGCAGTTTAGGGTGAAAAAACCATCGGTAATATTTTCTAAGATATTAACGATTTGCTGTTGCGATTTTTCCAAAGCTGCTGCTGAGAGTTTGCGCTCTGTGATGTCGCGAGAATTGATGACTATACCGTTGACGCTGGAATCGTGGAGTAAATTGTTACCAATGACTTCTAAATACACCCAATAACCGCTAGCGTGGCGTTTTCGATATTCTACAGCCGGTGCAATTCCTGGGTTTTTGAGTAATTTTGCGAAATATGTTTGCCAAATAGGTAAATCGTCTGGGTGGAGCAAATCGTCTGGGAATTCGCCAATTCTTTGTTCGGGATGGTAGCCTAACATCCGCTCTGCTACGATCGCATTTTGGTCTCGGATCCGTCCATCTGCTTCGAGAATTGTCATCAAGTCGGAAGAATTTCGCAGGAGAGTTTGCAGTCTGGCTTCCCCTTTTGTCAGTGCCTGAGTCACTCTTTTGTAAAGCATCTGACTTTGGTCTAACTGCTGCTCTAAATATCTAATTGTAGTAGTTTTTTCGGTAATTATAACATCTAAAGCACGGTTAATTCTGTCTAACTTGGTTAGAGATTGTTTTGACAATAAAAGCGACTGAAACTGGGTATTTAATGCTTGTAAAGATGCCGACAACTGCTCGACATTGCTGGTTAAAATAGTCTGTTGATCTACAGGTAGTTGCTCGATCTGTTCATGCAATTCTTGCAAGTTCTTCAAGACTTTTTGCATCATTGTGGTCACCGCTCAAACCGATAAAGATGATTTTTTATTATGTGTACCATCATAACAGCTTATTTGTGTCAAGTGTCAAAATGAATAAATCTTAAACTTGAGCGGTAGAGGCAATAGGACACGGCAATAGGACACGGCAATGCTACAATTAATCGCGGTAGGGACACTCCAAAAGCCCATTGGTGTCAACAATCAGGTAAAACCGATAGTCCGACAGGGAATGAATTCCCTGTCTCAAAGCAAAAGTCCTCGATCGAGGACTGAAGAACTCCTGCCGTCCTCGATCGAGGACTTTCGCTATTAGACAGGGAATTCATTCCCTGGCGGACACGGCAATGCCCATAGGTGTCAACTTAACGTCAAACCGATAGTCCGACAGGGGTTGAAACCCCTGTCTAATAGCTAAAGTCCTCTAAAAGAGGACGGCAGGAGTTGAACATTCTTCTCTTCAGTCAAGAGAGAGAGGACTTTAGCTTTGAGACAGGCTTAAGTTGACACCAATGGGCTTTTGGAGTGTCCCTACAGTTAATCGTGGTAGGGACTAAGGCACTCGCGGTCTCCTCTATCATGTCTTAAAGCCCTTCGAGCTTTTCTTTTTGTCCTGGGGCTGGGATTTTGACTTATTTACTTCTCCTAAAGCTTGCTGAAATAAGTTATGCAGGTGCTGTGGAACACTGGCTATTTCGGGCAATTCGGGCTCTAAGGGTTTCTTGAATTCTTGCAGTAGTGGATTTAAATCGCGATCGAGCTGAACATCTGTTCGCTCTAATACTGTTTGCAAAATTTGTGCTAATTTTGCTGAATCAATTTTAGCTAATCGCTGCCAAATCCAAGCATTAATTGCCGGATCTTCTAAATAGTTACGAACCAACTTTTCGCCACCGGGAATGCTGGCAAAATCTGCTGCTGCTAGCATTGCGGTGAATTGAGTGTAGGTAGACAAAAATGTTTGTCCCCAACGCGGATGAGAAAGTGCTGTCACCTCAGAGGCTTTCTTGAAGCGATCGGGCAATTCAACTTTTGGCGTTACCATTTTTGAATTACTATCGATCGCAACTTCAACTATTTTAGCATCAGCACCGCTGGCTGCAATTGCTGCTGCTTTGACTTCCTCTCGATCGACTCCCGCATCTTCGACTATCTCAGCAAGAGATTTAGTTGCATCAAAGCCCAGATCAGCCAACCGTTTTTTAGTGATGAATTCCTGAAATTCTGCCAGTTGTTTGTTCAGATGATATCCCGATAGAGTCAATTCATCACTGCCAAAAAATTCTGTAAAATCCGTGTGATACTGTTCTACCGAATGCCAAGCTTGCTCTAACAATTCCGGTGCATCACTGTACAGAGATTTTGGGTAATTCTGCTTGAAATTGCCGATCGCAACTGCCAACTTCGGCTTACCCAATTTCCCCATCGGTATGGGAGGGCCCGAAAGTATCCAACAGTTATCAGTCAGAGGAGCAATCCGAGCTAGCAAAATTTCTCCTAACTTAAACCGAGACATTTCTTGCAGCAGATTAGCACTATTAGGTTTGACAGTGTAGTGCTTAGCCGTCAACCAGTTCATCAAATCCCAGCTATCAGGGGAAATTTGACTGATTTCAAACAAGCCGGTGAAGCTTCTGTGCTGCCAACTTTCTAGCAAATTGCGATCGCGATCGGTTAAATCTGACTGATTTTCGACAAAAAGGTCGATCGGCGTTTTAGTTCCAACTTTGCCTTCAACCGTAAAACTGTCAATTATTTGATTTTGGTGAGCAATATCATACCGTTCTCGTGAAGAGCGATCGGCTACATAAGCTTCCAAAGCTACCGCCAATTCTCCCTCAGATTCCAGCACAAAATCAATTAAATTTTGCTTGAGAGTCCAAGCTTGCTCCAATATTTCTTGCACAATTTATACCTATTAATGAAACAGCCCTGGGGTAGTGCCCCCGTACCTACCCTAGCCGTCATCGGGGCAACCACGGGGGGTTTGCCCCTACAAGAATTACACAAATGATTTAGGATTGCTATATCTTCAAACCACCTCAGTTGAAACCATTGCCGGCTGCGGCTGGAATTGGAACAGTGAATAAACCACATTCCGACGAATATCCGTCATCATGTCCAAAAACAGCTCATAACCCTCAGTTTTGTACTCGATTAACGGATCTTTTTGTCCGTAACCGCGCAGCCCGACAGACTCACGCAAAGCATCCATTTGTTGCAAATGTTCCCGCCACAAAGTATCAATTTGTTGCAGAATATAGAACCGTTCCGCATCCCGCATTAAATCAGCTCTGGTCGCATTAACTTGAGCCTCCTTCATATCGTAAGCATTGCGGACTTGTTCGTGCAAGAAAGTTTTAATTTCCTCAACTGACAAATCTTCTAGTTGATCCGGTGTCATGTCCTCCAACAAATAAACGAATTGCTTCACCTTACCAACCAGTTGTTCCAGTTCCCACTCTTCCGAAGGTAAATCGGGATTAATGTATGCTCCCACAATATCGTCCATTGTCTGTTCGCCATACTTAACCACCTGTTCCTTTGAATCCAAACCTTCTAATACCCGACGGCGTTCGGCATAGATGGCTCGACGTTGATTGTTCATCACTTCGTCGAATTCAAACACCTGTTTGCGGATATCATAATAGTAGGTTTCAACTTTTTTCTGAGCACCTTCGAGAGAACGAGTTAGCATTCCAGATTCGATCGGCATATCTTCTTCAACACCGAAAGCCTTCATCAAACCGGCCACCCGTTCACCACCAAAAATCCTGAGCAAATTATCTTCCAAACTCAAGAAAAACCGAGTAGAACCAGGGTCGCCCTGACGTCCGGCGCGGCCACGCAACTGATTGTCAATCCGGCGCGATTCGTGGCGTTCTGTACCTATGACGTGCAGTCCTCCGAAGTTGACAACTTCATCATGTTCAGTGCTTGTAAAAGCTTCGTACTCGCTGCGAATTAATTTGTAAGCTTCCCGCAGTTTTTGAATTACTGGGTCATTTGTCGGCGCTTTTTCTGACGCCACAGCAATTTTATCATCAGCTTCCAATTCCGAGAGCGATCGCTCCCCGTATTCCTTGACAGCCAAATCCACCGCCGCTTTCAACATTTGCTCAGCATCTTTCGAGATTTGCGTCGGGAAAATCTGGGGCGAAGCCTTCCAAGACTTCACTTTTTTCGTACCCTGACCAAAACCTTGAGCTGCGGGGCGGCCACCAATACCAGGGACTTGGGCTAAGGTAAATCCTTCCTCATCGTCAGGGCGGACAATCCGCGGCATGAAATACTCGCGCAATTTCAGGCGGCCCATGTACTCAGAATTCCCGCCCAAAATGATATCAGTACCGCGGCCTGCCATGTTAGTCGCGATCGTCACAGCACCCTTGCGTCCAGCTTGAGCAATAATTTCCGACTCTCGTTCGACATTTTCGGGTTTAGCATTCAGCAAATTGTGAGGAATATCCAGTTCCCTCAGCAACCGCGCCAGCAATTCCGACTTTTCGATGCTTGTAGTCCCCACCAGTACCGGGCGGCCTTGACTGTGCATTTCGGCACATTCTTGGGCGATCGCATTCCACTTACCATTCTCCGCCTTATAAACCATATCCGACAAGTCGCCGCGGCTGGGAATCCGGTTAGTCGGAATCAGCGTTACTTCCAGATTATAAATCTTGCCAAACTCCGCCTCTTCCGTCTTCGCCGTCCCAGTCATCCCCGACAGCTTCGGATACAGCAAAAAGAAATTCTGATAAGTAATAGTCGCCAGAGTCTGAGTTTCCGGCTGAATTTCCGCCCGTTCCTTCGCCTCGATCGCCTGGTGCAAACCGTCACTCCAGCGTCTTCCCGGCATCACCCGCCCGGTAAACTCGTCAACAATCACCACCTCATTTTCACGGACGATGTAATTGACATCCTTAATAAACAATTCCTTCGCCTTAATCGCATTAAAAATGTAGTGCGCCCAAGGATCGGCCGGATCATACAAATCCGTGACTCCCAACAAATTCTCAGCTTCGCCAAACCCTTCATCGGTCAATAGCACATTCCGAGCTTTTTCGTCAACTTCATAATGCTCTTCATTTTCCTTTCTCAGGGAAGCCGCGACTTGAGAAGCGCGGATGTACTTCTCGCTGGGGTTTTCCACCTGGCCGGAAATAATCAGAGGTGTCCGGGCTTCATCGATGAGCACCGAGTCAACTTCATCAATCACGCAGAAATTGAAAGGACGCTGCACCACATCTTCCATGACAGTAGCCATGTTATCGCGCAAATAGTCAAAACCCACCTCGCTGTTTGTGGCGTAGGTAATGTCGCAGTTATAATTTCTCTTTCGTTCCACCTGATCCATGCCTTGCTGAATCAGTCCCACAGTCAATCCCAGGAAGCGGTGGACTTGCCCCATCCATTCGGCATCCCGTCTGGCGAGATAGTCGTTGACGGTGATGATGTGTACGCCTTTGCCGTTGAGGGCGTTGAGATATGCCGGTAGTGTGGCTACGAGAGTTTTGCCTTCACCGGTTTTCATTTCGGCAATTTGGCCTTTGTGGAGGATCATGGCGCCGAGGAGTTGGACATCAAAGTGGCGCATTCCCAAAACTCGCTGTCCCGCTTCCCGCACGACTGCAAAGGCTTCTGGGAGGATTTCGTCTAGGAGTTCTTTCTCGTCGTTGAGAGTTTTAGTTTTTGCCAAACGTTCTTTAAACTCAGCAGTTTTGCCTCGGAGGCCGTCGTCACTGAGGGCGTGAAATTCTTCTTCTAAGATTGCGATATCAGCTACCCAAGGCTGAAATTTCCTAAGCTTACGTGCGTTGGGGTCGCCGAGTAGATTTTTAAACATGGCAGGAGAGGCAGATTTTTAATAATTTAGCTTAGTCGCTTGCAGAATTAGGGGCTGTAGTGTTTGCCACAGCGCTTACCTTTCCCGATTGTAGCAAGCATTGGCTCTGCTCAGGAGTCGAAGGAGTCGGGCGATTTTGGATTTTAGATTTGGGATTGAAGAATTGAAGAATTGAAGAATTGAAGAATTGACTGACGCATGGGGCCAGAAACCGGGTTTTTTACGACAAGACGTGTTGCAGTCAGTAGATTTGATGAAAAACCCGGTTTCTTGAGTCGGAGTGGGTAATTTCTGGATCAATTCCCATTACTCGCCGCCAAATCCCACAACACATCAATACCTGAACCGACATATGCTGTATCTTGGTGGCGATCGCATCGATTTTGGATTTGCCGCTGGTGAGGAAAGCGCTGCACTGCTGGCTTCGACTTCAGGTGGCAAAACTATATGGCATGGCGTTTGAGAATATGAGTATGGACGTTCGCAAGCAATTACCGAGCAGTTGCGTCGTCGTGGGGTGGATGTTTTGAAGGTTGTTAGGCTTTTCCTCTTCTTTTGCATCCATTAAGATATTAAATTCAATCATCAGCATCGGTGAACAAGGCGGATAAATCTCGATAACCACTAACAACTCTAAAAATCTCTACATCCTGTCCGATCGGCATATAGAGGATGAGATAGTTTTCTATGGGGAGACTGCGAAGCAATGGCAAAATTTCGTGTCGTTGTCGTCCCAGGTTGGGAAACTGAGTAATTTTGGCAAATTTAGCATCAAGCTTGCTTAAAAAGAGATCGGCTCGATCGAGTCCCGATCGACTGGCGATGTAGTCTGCAATTTGCTCGATGTCTTGAATTGCGGGTTGGGTGAGGCGAAATTGTGGAGTCATGCTTCTTTTGAAGTGTAACGCGATCGCAAATTAGCTCGAATTTGTGCCATTGCGGTTGCACCATCTACGACTTCGCCGAGTTGGGATGCAAGATGTCCAATCAGTGCGTCTTGTTGGAGTTCTTGCAGTCGCCCTTGATAAATGTCTTCCTGTTGTTCCAGTAGTTTAATGGCTGCAAGAATAACGTCGATCGCACTGTTGTATTTGCCGCTGGTAAGTTGGCGCTGTACGAGGGCTTCGACTTCAGGTGGCAAAACAATTTGCATAGTGTTTGAGAATATGAGTGTTGATTCTATTGTAGGCGATCGGCTAAAATCATCCATAACAGGACTTATCGACTCCGACAAAGCACGCTCGCGAAGCCGAATGTGTTTACCAAGTCTGTGGGTGACAACGAAGTATTTCGGAAAAAACCCGGTTTCTGAACCCCACGCACTCCGACAAGAAACCGGGTTTTTTACCAAGTCTGTGACAAGAAACCGGGTTTTTTACCAAGTCTGTGGGTGACAACGAAGGATCTCGGAAAAAACCCGGTTTCTGAACCCCACGCACTCCGACAAGAAACCGGGTTTTTACCAAGTCTGTGGGTGACAACGAAGTATCTCGGAAAAAACCCGGTTTCTGAACCCCACGCACTCCGACAAGAAACCGGGTTTTTTACCAAGTCTGTGGGTGACAACGAAGTATTTCGGAAAAAACTTTCTGAACCCCATCCGTAACACATCTAATCTTTTTTATCCAAGTCTTCGGTTTTTGGAGTCTCTGAAGTTGAGGGAAATGTTAATTGGATGTTGATATCCATTGATATTGTACTTTGCTCCAGCCAACCTATATTAACTATCTTTATTAATGCTTCTGTAGGTATAGAATTATTTAGTTTAAATTCAGGAGAAGACTGACTTTGATATCCGGCTTCCTGTAGCCGATCGCAAATATTGCGCCAATTGGTATAAAATTTTACATAAATAAACCTCTGCACTTTTGGGAGTCTGAAACATTTTTCTAGCGATTTCGGCGGGACTGCAACCGGAAAGCAATCCTCGGAGGTAGAGTTTTTATGTTTATGTAAGTCCCTGGCGCGATCGGGGTGAGATTTGCCGTTTAGCTTCTGCAAAAGCTTGGTAGAGCCTTTCTAAGTCCCAGTTTTTCGCGGCTTCGGTAAATAAGTCTTCTTTTGGTACCATAGTCGGGTGTGTTGAAATGTGACTAACGATAGCATAACCGAAATTGCTAGCGTTTGTTAGTTGACTTTTGGATTCACATACTGTATGGTTATAAATGTTATGTTTAGTTAAGTTTTTTTTGATGCGGTGTGAAACCCACTAGGAATACTCAGAATCAGTAATGGGTGCCGATCGCTGCAACGAACCTCAAAGCTAATATCTGCGAACGTCAGACGGCGCTGGATAAAGTTTTGTAACAAAAAACCAGTATTTTGCATAAAACTTGGGGACTGAGCCTGATAGATAAATAGAGCTTGAGAAGTACCGCTACTGTTGCGGTTCGTCGGGGCTTAGGGTGCATTAGGGCGATCATCGACGGTCTTGCTTTTGAGTATACCTACTCGGAGTCTTGACTGAGCGGGCGATCGGCTGCCACACAAATTCTTTACTTAATCAAAAGAAACACAAGACAAGTTTATTTCTTTTATTTACTTGTCTTCTATCAACATGAGGAGTGAAAATGGCAGACTTTTTTGGCAATGATTTTGCTCAAGCTTTGTTGGGTAGTGAAAGTGCGGATAATATTTTTGGAATTGGTGGTAATGATACGATTACTGGTCTCGGTGGTAATGATGCCTTGTTTGGGGGCAGTGGTATGGATCTGCTTAATGGCAACCAAGGTGATGATAATATCTCCGGCGGCAAAAATGATGACTTGATTCTTGGTGGTATAGGTAACGATTTCCTGCGAGGTGATTTCGATCAAGATATCATCAGAGGGGAAGATGGAAACGACATTTTGTTTGGCGGAAGAGGCAACGATCAGCTTTTTGGCGATGATGGAAATGATACTCTATCTGGCGATCGGGGTGTTGACACCCTAACAGGTGGGACAGGATTTGACGTATTTGTTCTCGTAGAAAACGGGGAAGGCCCAGACATTCTCACTGATTACAATGACGCTGATGATTCAATACAACTGCCAAGAGGTCTAACATTTAATAACCTGCAAATTCAAGGAAGTGGTGCTAATCAGACTGTCATCAGTATTGCTAGCACTGGTGAGCGTTTAGTAATACTAAATAGTGTTTCACCTTCCGAACTTTCAAGTATTGATTTTATTTCAGATACGTCATCGCCAACAGCACCACCACCGACAAATACAAGAGATCCTGGCAATTCTCCTGGCGATGCTCTCAACATTGGGGGACTGAGTGGCACTCGTACTTTTAATGAATTTGTGGGCAATACAGATCCGAAAGATTATTATCGTTTCGATGTGGCTAGTCCTATTAATTTAAGCTTGTACTTAGACGGTTTAGGTGCGGATGCAGACATTCGTTTGTATCAAGACTCTAACAATAATGGTGTGATTGATTCAAATGAATCCGTCACTAATAGCACTAACAGCGGTACTTCCTCGGAATCCATCAGTCGTAACTTAGGTATCGGTAATTACTTTGTTCTTGTCGAACAAGGTGGCTCTGGTAATAACACTGATTATACCCTTAAACTTGTTAACGAAACGAGCGAAACAGCAAACCTTGGCGTTCTGAGTGGGACTCGCACCTTTAATGAATTTGTAGGCAGGAATGATCCTAAAGATTACTATCGCTTTAGCCTTAACAGTCCCAGAACGTTTACACTCAGCTTGAATGGTTTAGGTGCGGATGCAGACATTCGTTTGTATCAAGACTCTAACAATAATGGTGTGATTGATTCAAATGAATCCACCATCACTAATAGCACTAACAGCGGTACTTCCTCGGAATCCATCAGTCGTAACTTAGGTATCGGTAATTACTTTGTTCTTGTCGAACAAGGTTCAGTAGACAGTAACACTAATTACAATCTGACTTTATCTGCATAGCCTAGGCAAGTAAATAGTTCAAAAGTCAAGCCTCTGTTTTAGGATTAGTGAGAAATACGATCGCCCTTTATTCAAAAAGCGCGATCGCTCCTATTCCTCTCCCTTGCAAATCCATCAAAGTCCGTGTCAACCACATCTAATGAGAGTCTAAAAATGTCCAAAAACACTGCAAAACTTACGATTTTAGGAGCTACATTTTCCATTCTGGCAACTCTAATGTCAGTACCTCTTGCTGCTTTAGCAAACAACTGGGCTGGCCCAGAAAGAAGAGGGTCTTGTTTCATTCCCAGAGCTGAATTTAGCTTTGAATGCAAGTTTGGCCCCTATAACTCAGATAAACAGATTGGTGGTTTCTATGTCAATCCAGAGCAGACTGCTGGCTACACTGGCCCTATGCCATTTCGGTATAGGGTAAACGGTGGCAATTGGCAAGAGACTGTGCTTATTATGGGTCGAACTGGTAGTAATTACATCAATTTTGGCAATGGAGTGTCTAGTTTCGAGTTCCTATTTCCCCGTTCTGTGCGTACTCCTTTAGGAACGGGAGAAAGCACCATCAATTTTACTATGAATTATGACCTAGATTGATAGCTCTCTGGAATATTTTCATTCCAATAGCCTCTTTTTTCCAAGCGATCGCCCTTTTCCCCCAAATAACCAAAAGGGCGATCGCCTTTCCCATGCTGAATCCCAAAGTGCGATCGCCCTTATTGTCCGTGCATTGCGAGATCTCTTTTCCCCAAACAACCAAAAGGGCGATCGCCTTTCTCATGTCGAATCCTAAAGGGCGATCGCCTTTATTTTCCGAAAGTGCGATCGGCATCTTTAAGTTAAGATATAAACTGAGAAATCACCCTCATAGCAATACGACAGGAATGTGCGATCGGAAATTCTCAAAATCTTTATCAGTAGTCAAAATGCTGTAGCCGCGACAATGAGCAACAGCACATAGCAGAAAATCAGTATTTGAACCCTGAACACCATTACTGCGACAGGTATTGAAAAACTCTGCGGCTAACTCATAATCTTCAGTCGAATAGCCCCCAGTAAAACAACTCGTCCATCTGCAATCAAATCTTGTAAGACTTTAACGATCGCGATCGCATCATTTGTTGTGTTGCGCCGCAATGCCAGCGACCAAACGGAACTATCAACAAGAACATTCATGTTGTTTGTCGCTGTTCCTTGTAGTTATAATTTTCATCGTATTCAATAGTACCAAACAATTCTAATATTTTTAATTGTTTGCGACGTTGGATGTACTCGCGTAAAGCCGCTTCGATTAATGTAGTAGGTGTTGGATGGTTACTCAAATCAAGGGCTTCTTGAAGAAGAGTTTTGTCAATTTCGAGCGTAGTTACCATGTATTTTCCTCGTGCAAGTAGGGTATGACGCAATTGCCACCGAACAATGCTGTAATTTTAGTGTAGCACT
>REAP01000032.1 GCA_004294385.1 Oscillatoriales cyanobacterium
TCGTGGTTTTCGCCACCCACTAACCATTATTGTTTTCCGACCAGTCGTTTGAGCGTGGTGCGCACTGTGTATCGGCGGTTATTCTACCTGTAGTATAGTATAGTTATTTTACTCTACAATGAACACAATGCAAGAAAGTTCAAGAAAACACTTAACAAAAGTTGATAATTAATTAAAGCCGTCCTTCTAGGACGGGGCTTTAGACCCAATTTCTTGGTAAACATACGGAAAGTTTCGCCTTTTTGTGACCTAGAGGTTGACTAAACCTAAAAATTTGGTATAATTAGTAATTAGACTTCTGTTCACAATTCTTTAAGGAGAATCTTTGACGTAAATTTTATTCATAGCAAAAAACCAAGATTTTTTTTGTATAACTAATTCAAATAGGAAGACGTAATGAAGTTTTTGAAGCAGATGGTTAAAAAAATTATATTGAGGGACTATGAGGAACTTCATCGTTCATCAGAAACTCCAATATGGTTCGACAATTTTAAGAATCTTGCTCAAGGATATGAGCAACTTTTCAATGAGTCAACTGGCTCAAAAAAAGAAATAGTACCAAATGAGACTCGGTTGAAACTACTTGCTAGACTATTGGGTACACCACCATCCGAAGCATATTTCATTATACAAGCATTGGCTCAATGTAGAGATATAGAGGGTGATGTGTGTGAATTTGGTGTTGCTCACGGCGAGACTTCGGCTTTGATAGCTAACGAGATTGCTCTCAGTAGCAACAAAATTTTGCACTTATTTGACTCCTTTGAAGGGCTTCCAAAACCATCAGAAAAAGACCATCTGAAGGATGATATTTTAAATCTAGGTAGTATGGAAGACTACACCGGAAAAATGTCTTGCATGGAAGATTTCGTATTAGCTCGTCTTAAAGCAATATCCTTTGAATCACAAAGATATGTTATTCATAAAGGATTCTTTGAAAAAGTAATTCATCAAGATGATAGATTACCAGAAAAAGTTTGTTTTGCCTATGTTGATTTCGATTTGTATGAACCGATCAAACTTGTTCTTGAGTTCCTTCATCAAAGAACAAGAGGTGGAGCAATAATAATTGTAGACGATTACAACTTTTTTTCGACTGGTCCAAAATTAGCGGTTGATGAATTCATCAAAGAGAATAACCTAAATGAACCTCTGTATGAGTGTTTTGTGCCGAATAGTCGGTATGGAAACTTTGCTGTTTTGACCAAGAAAAGCTAACAATCCCCCGAAGCAGGAACACCACAGGAGTATGGTTTTTGCTGAAAACTTGGCTCGAATTAAATGAGCTAGGCAACATCCTCGATCGCATCAACTAAACATCTGCCTGCCCGGCCATACTTACCGCTTTGCTTCGCGCTTCGATAATTTGGCCGATCTCACGCCCCAAGCTTGGTTGACGTTCAATCATCGTATTTACAGCATCTGAGTAGATGACAAGAACTTGTAAATCGTCAACAGCGGCGATCGATACCGGACTCGGTTCCCCAGTAAATAGCGCCATCTCGCCAAAAAACTCACCACTCAAGATAGTCATTACCTCCAACTCCATGCCCAACTTGTTCGTGACTGTCACCTTAGCCTGACCCGCAATGATAATGTACAAAGCATTACCAGGCTCGCCCTGCCGGATCACTTTCTCACCCGCACCAAACTTCTGCAAAATAGTTCCCTTAGTTAAATCATCCAAATTTTTCGCTTCTCTAGCTAAAGGCATAAATCCGGGAATTGAGTGCAGGCTTTGGGCTAACTTACTGGAAGCGCTATCTGCCTGATCCGCAGCCTCCACAGCATACGAGTATCGGTAGCGATATAGCGTCAAATTGTTTCGCTGCGCTGCGTACCAAACTCGCGTCATAAATCGATCGACTATCTGCTCCACATCCTCAAAGTTTTCAATAAAAAACTCCACCTCATAGATAATTGCAGTCTCATCATAGGATGTGGTTTTGATCTCTGGTTCTGGTTCGGCTAATATTCCCTGTGTAGCCAAAGCTGTACTCGTTAGTACCTGCTTCACGAGGTTAGGGGGGGTATCGTAGGAAAAGCCAATATTGATGCGTTGATTATAAATGCGTTCTGGTTGGCTGTAATTACGGATTATTTCTTTGCCAATGAACTGATGAGGAACGATAATCACCTGGCGTTCGAGAGTTAGCAGGCGAACAGAGCGCCAATTGATATCAACTACCTGCCCTTCGATATCTCCAATCCGCAACCAATCACCCACACTGAAGGGGCGTTCTAGAAGCAGCGCAATGCCAGACATAATGCTACCCAATGTGTCCTGAAGCGCCAAACCGATCACGATCGAGCTAACGCCCAATCCAGTAGCAAGACCGGCCAAATCCGCACCCCACACTGCCGCTAAAACGATCGCGCTTCCGACAAGCACCAAAAACAACCTAGCAAGGTCGATCAGCAGTTTGGGCATCCGTGCCCGCCAGGTATTCGCCTCAGCTTCTGCAAACAAAATCACATTAAACAGCGAGAGAGAGGCGTAGATCGCAGATATCCAGAACAGCGTTGCGACGAGCTTGGGAAAATTCCCGTTAACGTCAAGCTTCACGACATTCCTGATTAAAAGCATCAGCATTAAGACCGGCAGGACGAGGTTTTTTACAACCAGCAGCGTAGCCGCCAGCGGTTTACCGCGCCTTTGTAAATGATAAATAACCTCTCCTAGTAAAACGACCAGGAGTGGGAACCCTAATCCGACAATTAACGCCCATGTTTGCCAATCGTTTGACAAGCTTAAATTACTCATAAACTTCTTCCTCTCGAACACTTACGGTCAGCTTAGAACTTTTGATTTGCCAAGCCACTAGCTGTTCTTTTCCAGGTTCTTGAATTTCACCAACCAGCTCAAAATCGTAGAGATCGTGCAGGCGCGAGCAGATGTCTGGAGAAACTAAGATCGATCCGGGCCCACAAGCCGACTTCAACCTATTAGCAATATTTACAGTATCGCCCCAAACATCGTAGAGCAATTTATTTTTGCCAATGACGCCTGCAACCACATCTCCTGAATTGATGCCGATTCGCAGGTCTAGATGCAGGTCTTTTTCATAACTAAATCGGCGGACAAACGACAGCATTTCCAAACCAAAATCTACCGTGCGTTTGTCATGATCCAGACGCGGCACACCAAGCCCGCATACAGCCATGTAACCGTCACCAATAGTTTTAATCTTCTCCAAACCGTATTTTTCTGTCATTTCATCGAAGCCAGTCACCAGTTCATTAAGTATGCTAACAACTTCTTCCGGGGACATTGATTGAGTTAGCTTGGTGAATTGGTCAAGGTCGGAAAACAAGACCGAGACATTAGAAATCTGATCGGCAATTTCTCGATCGCCCTGTTTGAGTCGTTTGGCGATTGCCGGACTAAATATACTTAAAACTAATGCTTCATTTTGGCGATTTTTCTGTTCGATTAGTTTAGTTTCGGCGCGCAGGCTGCCGATCGTTTCGTTAAATGACTTAGCTAAGTCTCCAAATTCATCTTGCGAACCTGATTTGACAACGGCATCAAATTCTCCAGCCCCCACCTTGCGGGCGCTAGCGATTAACATCTGGATGGGTTTGACAAAGATTGAGGTCAGCCACATCGCAACAAGCGTGATTAGCGCGATGATTAAAGTAGCCCCAATCAAAACTGTTTTTTCAAACGAGTGAATTGAGGCATAGGCTTCAGAAACATCTATTTCCGCCAAGATCACCCACCTCAATCCATCAATATCTAGTGGAGCATAAGAACTCAAAACTGGAATATTACGATAATCGTCGATCGCCTCCGTTCCCTGTTTCCCAAACAACGCTTCCTTTACTGCTTTTGTTTGCACTTCCTGTAGGAGGATTGTAGTATTATATTCTTTGATTTTCTTAATGGTCTTTTCATCAGTACCGATCGAGCGTAGGATTTTTGCATGACCTTCTGGATCTTCAATCTGGAAACGAGACGCAGAGCGCATTAGATAATCCGACCCCACCAGATAAGTTTCTCCTGAATCGCCCAGACCATTTTGTTTCCAATTTTTGTTACCAGTCATCACATTGTTAATTTTGTCAACCGGAAGCTGGAAGGCCAAAACACCAATGAATTGGGAGCCGTTAAAGATTGGGGCCGCGATAAAAGCCGCAGGCGCACCGTAAGAAGGGGTATAGGGCTTAAAATCTACTATTTTCACATAGTCTTTTCCCTTCGCCTGTCGTGCGGCTTTTACTGCGGATGCTAGGTTACTCTCGTTGTAGGGGCCGTTGGTGAAGTTTGTCGTAAAATCTGTCTCTTTAAAAACCGTGTAGACAACAGTTCCTTCGGGATCGATCAAAAACATATCGTAGTAACCATATTTTTCAACTATATTGCGAAAAATCGGGTGGTAGCGGGCGTGAATCCGGCTGTAAGCGCTGGCGTCGCCTGGATTGTCAAGGAGAAGTTTTTTACCAACGGGGTTGGGGTTAGCAGCGATGTAGTGGTACTGCAAGTAACGAGCCGCGGCTGTTTTTGGTGTATAGGATGCCAGAACCGGCGCACCTTCCTGAGTTTGCGTTAGTTTGGCTATGAATTGTGTCTGGTAGTAAGTATCAATTTTTGCCTCAAAATCCGCTGGTATTGTTGATTGTTCAAGTTGGCGGTAGGCTGTCTTCAACTCCTGCATGGCATCGACAACTGTCAAATCTTCGCTTAGGGTTTCGCTATGGTTGTGAAGGGTTTCAAAATAATCTTGAATTTGATAAGTTTTGGCAGCCCGAAGGCTAGTTAATTGGTTGAAGACTTTTTCGGTTAGAATAGATTTACCGGTGCTAGAGCATATATAGGTACTCGCGAACATAGCGCAAAGGCTGACTACCAGCAACATGACTATGAGTTTTGTCTTTATACTTAATTTCTTAAGTAATTGCATAGGAATTTTCCCGATCCTGTTTGCTTTCTTTTTGTGATTATACATCTCGGTAAATTCTACTTTAGTCACTTTGCTACAAGGAGTATTGTTGATAGTCTTGTACAGCTTATCCATTAATGCTTGAAGATTCAAGCCTCTTTCCAGCATCTCTATAAACTGCCTTAGCTGGATTTTAGCTTTGAAAACTGCTTACACAGGTATTTTAGGCTCATCGTCATTCAATAGCCCCTCACGCAGTTGATGGTACGACTGCTCTAGAGATGACAAATCAATATCTGCACTAGATGTTCCGTCGTACTCAAAAGGATTGTCAATGTCGTAGATGAGCAACAACAAATACATGAATGACGTAAATAGAAAAGCTGAAATAATCAAATTGGTATAAAACTCGTCAGTATGCGTTATTAACAAAGCAATGGTTGAGGCAATTATCAGAAGATGCAGCAATTCATAAGCGGATGCCAAAAAGTCGGTATCGCGAATCCTTTGAATTCGGGCAATCAGAAGACGAATCTTTGCCTGTTCACCTTGAAGGCGAGCCATCAAAGGAGCTTCGCAAAACTTTGATAATGGAACGAGTAATTGATTGAGGATTGTAACGGCATTATCAACTCTGATGAATGGCTTATTCTGTTTCAAACAAAGTAGGACTGATTTGAGGATCTCAACTAACCCTTCTGTAAGTAGGGTTGGGTTATAGTCGGGCTGACGGGCTGCAATGAACAAATTCGTATCTTGAATCGTTTCAACCGCATTCGCAATCTGCGCGGGCATATCTTCACTGGTACGGTAATCATTCAGCGTCCCGTTCAGCATAAACGCCAAGATGAACGTTACCGCCGCCAACAGAGAACCTATCTGACTATCGAACTTACCAATTTCCCACTGCATCTGATGAGCGATCCATTTTGCCAAGCAAAATAGCGCTGTTAGGGGAAGAACTTTGAGTAAGATTCCCCACTTTGACATATCAGTGAGAGTTCGGAAATTCATTACATTTATCCTTTACTAAAGATGTGTTTTTGGTGATGAAAGTACATATTCCGTCAGCAGAACGATCGGGAAAGTTAACAATGCCCCGAAGCCAGAACACCACAAGAATATGGTTGTTGCTGAAAACTTGGCTCGCAGTTTTTCTACAGTCAGCAGATTGGCGGCAGAAAAGACAGCAGATACAGCACTTTTGGTGGTATGTAGGTACTACTTCTTGTAGGGACACGGCACTGCCAAGGAGTGTCAACTTAAGGTACAACCGATAGTCCGCCGGGGGTTGAAACCCCCGTCTCAAAGCGAAAGTCCTCTCAAACAGCTTAAGTTGACACTCCTTGGCACTGCCGTGTCCCTACGGGATATTGATAGTACCTCATAAGCCTGCAATCTGCTGTAGCATGGCAAACGAGTCACCTTTGAAGTTATCGCTCGCTACCTGCAAATCGCCGAGTCCAATTAAGATTGATCCGCTGTGACATTCAGCAGCCAGTTGGTGTCTGAGTAGCGTAGGCTGGCGGCATATTCGCCGATCATCAATTAGACAAATACGACTGACGCAAATGCCAGACGATCTCACGCCGCATTTCGCTGAGAATCCGCTGTCCCCGTTCACAATGTTCTAGCTTGATGTCATCGACATAGAACCGCACCAGCGTGTCTCGCGTGTAATCTCCATTCAGGTCATTGATCCAGATTTTGGGGTCTTGCCATTCATTGCGTGAACTCTTGAAGTTTTCTCGCAACCATTCGCGAAAGCTTTCTACCAGATCGTCTAATCGCGTTTCTAACCCTTTGGGATTACTGATTGCCCAAAACAGCTTGTTGACTTTGATCTTCAACAAATCAATCTTCTGTTCCCACTCTTGCTTCAACGTTTGCTGGTCTTCTTGAAATAGGTCAGGGTCTTTCAACCAGTACTGATACCAACGGCGCATCAGCCCAATCAAACTACTCTCGGATACTGTTCCGGTAGCTTCACTGAGCCAGCGTCTGCGACGGTCATGTCGATCGGGCTTTAATTCCAGTCCAATCTTTTGACAAAGTTCCAGATAGTGTGCTTGCACTGTTCGTCGCTCCTTTATATCTAATCCGCCCCTTTCTAATTGGGAGATGAGCTCGGCTAGGTGCGCCAAACCCATTTCAATCTCAGCTAGTATAGTATTCACCTCAGACTCAGCTAACAAGCGTTGCCGTCCCGCCTCTCGCTTCTGTTGCGATTTTATTCCCGGTAAAGAATACCCATAAAACTGGTCAATTAATTCTAACTTCTTGTTAATTTCGCCCATGGTATCGGGGTGCGCCAGCACGACTTTTTCCATCATGGAGATGGCTAGAGCCGGGGCAACATCTGCTTTGATGGGGATGGAGATCGTGTAGTAGTAATGATTGGTCGGACGGCTGAGGTTAATAATGTTCTGCCCTTCAAACGTGGCATTGGGAATGTAAATTTGTGAGTGCGTGTCAATGAGATACAGTTCGGTTAATCGCAGCCCAATGTGTTTAATCACGCCTCTTCTACCGTTGGCTAGCTCAATCACATCCCCAAAGCGAAACGGTGTATCGATGAGCAAGACCAACCCACTGAAGAAGTTTGCCAGAATATCTTTTAGCGCAAACCCCAAGATAAAACTCAATCCTCCGATTGCAACTAACAAACCTTGGATGTCTACACCGAACGCCTGGAGAAACAGCAGTCCAGCCACCAAGTAAACAATTAAAGGGAGAAGATTTTGTAGGATGGGAGCGAGAACATCATCCCACATTGCCTCGGAGCCTTCGGCATACTGCCTAAAGGCATAGGTCACAACCTCGGCGATAAATTGAACCACCCAAAAGGCGACGACAAGGACAAGAAAAGCGGTCAATCCTCGTTGGAACCAAGTAATGTAAATTGTAGGAGTGGCAGATAGCGTCAGCAATGCCAGCTTCAAACCGATCGCGAACGCAATGAGTGTCAGCGGCGTTTCTGAGACGTTGAGTGCAACTAACGCCAGGTCGGAGGTGAATTGACGGAACACCCTCCGCAAAATACCAAACAGTAGGTAGAGAACAATAACGACAACACCAATAATGCCGAAGTTAAGCAAAAATGCACCCCATCCTGGAGGAGGAAAAATGGCTAACAGAAACGTAGAACTGCTGATCGTCGTCATTGGGAAACCGGCTCCATAGATCCGTAAAATATGTAAAAAATGATGCTTGACATAGTTTTAGGTATGTGTTAATTAATGAAAGGGATGATCTTTCAAAAATAGAAATATAAAAAAACTAAAACAAGCATTTAGCTGCTGGATTTGCTAGAGAAAACTTCTCGATCGCCACGAAGCAGAGTTGCTTCACAGCCTATCATAAATTTTTCTGTTTGATATTTGTTTCACCTCTGATGAATGTCTGATGAATGAATCCAATAAAACGACGATGGCGATCGCCTCATTACTTGTCGGTGTAGTCGCCATATCTTTTGGCTCTATCTTCATTAGATGGAGTGAAGCTGAACTGAGCCCCAATGCTACAATATTTAATCGCTTTTGGCTAGGTAGTGTGGTCTTCGGGCTGTGGCAAGGATACAAGGCGATACGTCAGAGACTTTCTGGTGACAAACCCGTTCAACAGCACTCATACACCAGTCAGGAGATGAAGCTATTGCTGGGTGCTGGGACTTTTTTTGCTGCCACCTTATCCTTTGTAGCTTGGTCGCTGACTCAAACCAGCATCGCTATCTCGACAATCCTACATAATCTCGCCCCGATATTTACCAGCTTAGGAGCGTGGTTGTTATTTGGTCAAGGCTTTAACCGCCAATTTCTGATTGGGATGGTCATCGCCATTGGGGGAGCGATCGCCATTGAAATCGAGCAGATCCAAATCGCCACTGGTGAAGTCACAGGAGGCATAGCAGCCATCCTCTCTGCGGTTTTCTTGGGTGCATACCTGCTGGTGATAGAACAACTGAGAACCAAATTTGACCCGATCACAATTCAGTTGTGGGTTTGTGCGATCGCTACTTTCTCCATCTTGCCCATACTTGTGTTCACTGGCGATCGGCTTTTTCCTTCTTCAGTGAATGGGTGGCTGTTCGTCATTTTTCTCGCCCTCGTCTGCCAAGTTTTAGGTCAGGGACTTTTAACATATAGCGTTGCTCGGTTCTCCTCAGTGGTTGTCTCCTTAGTACATTTGTTAGAGCCAGTATTTAGCAGCATTTTGGCTTGGGCAATATTTGGGGAAAAGTTAAGTTTCTCGAATGGGGTAGGTTTTGTCCTAGTTCTCATCGGTCTATACCTAGCCGTATCTAGCCAAGCTGCTGTCGATATCCAGCAAAATCGGCTAGAGAGCGGGTAGTCACCATTACTGTTTGTTTCAAAGGCAAGCAACTGAACAAGACTTGGCTCAAAAAAAATTAGCACAATTAGATGTCAACACATTTGTTAAAAAGTATGACAGCCAAACTGGAATTAGCAGAGCAACCGTTGTCCAGAACACCAACTTGGATCGCAACTGCTTCATTATTTGCCAGCCTAATCCCCCTATCTTTAGCACCAATCCTCGTCAAATTGTGCGAACGAGAAATAGGTTCAAATGCCGTAGCATTCCATCGTGGCTGGATCGCTACCATCATCTTTGGGTTGTTGAGCGGACTTGAAGCTTTGGGCCGCCAAAAATCTGATAACCAACCCGTAGAACAGAAGCCTTTTACGAGACGAGAATTGGGGCTATTGGTAGCATTGGGAACTTTCGGAGCGACCTACTTCCTCCTGTGGTCTTTGGCGCTGACTCAAACCAACGTTGCCAACGTTACGTTATTTTGTGGTTTGAACCCACTGTTTGTCGGTTTGGGGGGGTGGTTGTTATTAGGTCGGAGCTATAATAGCAGATTCATTATTGGCATGATCATGGCACTGGGGGGAGCGATCGCTATGGGATTGGATGACGTGCAGTTCGCCACTAACCAAGTACAAGGTAATGCCCTCGCCTTGCTATCGGGGATTTGTTTTGCTGCGTATCTGATACTGCTAGAACTGCTACGAGAACGATTTACCACGGCAACCTTATTGCTGTGGCGCTGCGCCTTCACGACTATGTTTGCGTTTCCCGTCCTCGCACTCGCCGAAGAAACATTGTTTCCCCATTCCTGGATGGGGTGGTTTTTCGTAATTTTGCAAGCCATCTTGTGCCAAGTGTTGGGTCAAGGACTTTTGGCTTACAGCCTCAGCCAACTGTCGTCAGGGTTCGTCGCCGTCACGCTGCTTTTCGAGCCAGTCCTTGCTTCAATCTTCGCTTGGGTAATTTTCTCTGAACGCTTGGGTTTCCTTGACTTGGTGGCGTTTGTCGTGATTTTATGCGGTATTTATGTAGCTCAATCGAGTCAATCTGCCGTTAAAGAAACCAGCGAGGTAGCGTAATTAATGCCTGAGAGTAGGTGGCGCGATGCTCAAGCAAATGCCCTTGCCATAATGTCATCAGTCCGATCGCAACTGGTGTCCGCTCTATCTGTTGCTGTGATGGTTTCAGTTCAATTGTCATCTTCATTCCTGAAAGTTGAACAAAGAATTTCAATGGCGTTTCGAGTGTCTTGCCCATTGCTTCGATCTGCTGGCAGACTTTTTGCAACGATTTGAGAGCAATGCCTGAGCGATCGCGCTCTAAAGATGTCATGCCCAAGACCTCTTTGACTGCACGACGGATGAGTCGGATGTGACATTCAGCAGCCAGTTGGTGCCCTACACAGATGAATATTGCCGGAGCACTGGTGGGCGATCGCGAAATCAGCAATTTTTCCACTAATCCAAACATATCCTCTCGCGGACAGGCTGGACTTTTCCAAGTGGAGGCATCCTATGTCGATGGATCGCCTCCTTCGACTACTACGGCATAACCGCAGCTAATTGCCGAAACAACTATTGCCCCCATGCGTAAGTCGTAACTTCAATGAAACGATTCCAGGTCAATAGCTTTCCTCCCGTGCGATCGCATTTCAGTAATCCCCAGATTTTCTAATAAAGGGCTCGTCACCCTTTTAGTAGAAAATCAGACAAAAATCTCATCAAACAACTGGCATCAATTTATTTATTTTGCCCCCACCTTCGGGAGACTTATACTTCGAGCCATCAGGCATAACAGCGCCTTCGAGCAAAGCACCACTCAGGTCAGAAATGCTAACTTGAGCACCTTTTAGATTTGCACCACTTAGGTAGGCACTATTCAGATTAGCACCACTCAAACTAGCATTCGTCAAATTGACGCCGCTCATATTTGCGTTACTCAAGTCCGCACAAATTAAATTAGCGTCACTGAGGTTGGCATTACTGAGATTAACCTGACTCAAGCGAGCAAAACCTAGCTTGGCATGGCTGAGATTAGCACCCGCAAGTTTAGCTTGACTGAGGTTAGCATTATCTAAATTGGCATAACTCAAATTAGCATTACTCAAGTCGCTTTCCATCAAATTGGCTTTACTGAGATTGGCATGAGGGAGATTAATATCTATTAACTCTGCACCAATAGCATCTACACCTCTAAGAGAAACACCATCTTTATTCAAATCTTGGAGTGCCAGAATTCTAGCATAGCTAACTTTTACGCTGTGCGCTGCATCAACTGTACTCCAAGCTTGGTAGTGAAATTGCTTTTTGCGATCCGGAGCTTCCTTAATGAATAAAACTAAAGCAACAACGAGACTGATAGCATCAGCAGTCTCCAAAATCTCTGCAAGCAGAGAATTTTCCTCCGCGTTTACATAAATTATGATGAACAGAACGGCTGAAACAAAAGCAACTAACCAGGCGGGTTGTGTCCAAAAATTATCAATGAATTTTTCTAAAATTCCTTTGAGAAATTCACCCAATCGCTGAACCAATGATTGACCCTGAAATTGCTGATAACTATCAGTTATTATTGATACTAAAGGCTTTTTCTGTTGCTCAGTTGGCGGCTGAAGCGCTTGAGATTCATTCAGTAATTGTGTAGGTGATTCTTTTGGCTGATTGGGGGTGACATCTTTTTCATCTGCGACAACCTTTGGTGTAGAAACTGCACCTGCGCCTTTTAACATCAAACCAGTAATTGCTCTGTAGGCATCTGTCCACGCCCGCTTTACTTCAGGAGTCCAATCTTGCTGGAGAGACTGCTCAAAAGCACTCAGCAGTGCTTCTCCAACTGGGCCGTAATATTTGGGAATTACCCCGTAGCCGATGTGTCTGCCTCCCAAGGCATTTAGAACAGGTTCTAAAGCTTCTGGAGAGCGGAGATTTTCTACTACCAATACCAAAGCATTAAGGAGCTTCTTCTGTTGAATTTTTATATCTATATTGGCAAACAGCGGTTTAAATTCAGGATGAGCGATGAATAGATTTTCGTAGAAGCTAGCGGTAAATTCATCAGCACGAGGTTTGATTTTCTCGAAACTGCTTTCCAGTAACTCTACGGCTAATTTTGGCTCTTTTTCTGGAACTGATTCTAGTTGGTGATTAGCTGGTATAGTCACCTTTTTATCGGGAATTATCTCTGTTTCTAATTGAACTTTTTCAGGTGTAGAAACTGCACCTGCGCCTTTTAACATCAAAGCAGTAATAGCTCTGTAGGCATCTGTCCACGCCAGCTTTACTTCGGGAGTCCAATCTTGCTGGAGAGACTGCTCAAAAGCACTCAGCAGTGCTTCTCCAACTGGGCCGTAATATTTGGGAATTACTCCATAAACGATGTGTCTGCCTCCCAAGGCATTTAGAACCGGCCCTAAAGCTTCTGGAGAGCGGATATTTTCTACTACTAAAACTAGGGAATTTAACAGTTTTTTCTCTTGATTTCCCATATCAGTATTGGCAAATAACGGTTTCACTTCTGGGTGAGCTTTAAAAAGATTCTCGTAGAAGCTGGCTGCAAATTCATTAGCGCGAGGTTTAACTTTATCGAAACTTTGCTCTAAAAGTTCAACATTTAAAGACATAATTTTTCTTTCCTGATTAGTTGGCTAGAATTATATCAGAGTAAGCAAAAGACCAAACTGGATACATTTTGAAAAACTCTTCAAAGGAGATTTTCAAATCTTTATTTTCATCATATTTTTCCATGTATTCATCAACTTCAGTAGAAGGTAATCCCCACTCTAACAATAGGATTTTTAGCTCAAATTCATCAATGTAACCACTTCGATCAATATCTATTTGCTCGAAAATTAATCTGCACTTTTCTTCATTGCTAATATTTTTACCCTTGGTTAAACATTCAACTTTTAGTGTTTCTGTTTGTAGTCGTTGTTTAACACCCTTAATTTGCCAGATTTTTTTATAAAATTCATCGAAACTAAATTCATTAGAATCTGTATTTCGAGCAAGAAATGTATTGATAAAAGAATCTGGAACTTGCCACTCGTGCCAAAGAGTTCTCAATTCGACTTTATCTAAACTTCCAGTTTTATCTGTATCCAATTGAGCAAAAACTGCTGCTGCGATTGTTTGATCGTCAACTTCATCAGAATTGATTGACAAATTATTACTTATCCATAATTCTCTCGCATCTTCATCAATTAATGTTTGTCTTTGACTTTCTTTCGTCCAACTTATCCATTCTGCTGCGGTAGGATTCATAATTAACTTGTACAAAGCATTATATCCAAGGACAAAAAGGATAAAAAACAAGTTGCCAGAAGCACCTAATACAGAGGGTAATATCAACACACCAGCCGCGAGAATCGAAGCAGAATAAAGATTATCTTTGAAGAGTCCAAAAACAGTAAAAACAAAGTAAAACACTCGACACCAAACGTATGTACTTAGAACTAAAAATGTGTTGATTAACCAAAAATTTGAATCCGGTTGTAAGAGGAGATTAATGGCACTATAAAGATGTAAGCTGACAAAGAATAGATATCCTGGAATCATTGCACTCTTGGAGCCAAAAACAATCGGTGTTTGGTAAAAAGATGAGGTGACGTGACCGATGATGGCTGATAGTGCCATGATCGTCGCGGGTATTTCTGGATTACTACTAAAAAATGCAATCACACCAAAAACAACCTCTATACTTCCAGAAATTACGTGAGTTCTGATTGATAGTTTCCTCTTGGGTAGCATGAGAAATTTTGGGTGTGGCGGGTTCGTGTAATGGTAGTACAAAACATAAAAATTACTGAGGATTGATGCGCCACAAAGAATTATTTTTTGATAATATTCTGTTTCCTCTCCTGTAAAAGTTGTACTAAAATAAAAGCAAGCTATGGCATAAATACTGACAGGCAACAGTAGCAATAAGTTTTTGAAATATACTGGCATATCTAGTCTCCTTTTTCCTTCTTGATGATTGTTTTGTACTACTTGTCTAATGGTGATAGTTGATTGAAATCGCTTGTTTTTTCAAAAAAGCAATTACAAACTCAAATTTTCCAATTCTTGCCACAGGGTAGCCATAAAGCCCTCTGCATCCTTGATGCCCATTTCTCCTAAAGCTTTCCACTCTTCACTACTGTAGTCTAAATCGAGTCCCATCACGTCTTGAGTCCAATAGGGCAAATTAGATGGGTTTTCCATTAGCTCAGAGGTGAGCTTTAAGATTTCTATTCCGGTAGTATTTTTTCTAACCTTTGTCGCTAAGCAAAAGGAGAGCAATTTTGCCAAATTACTTTCGGGTGGAATGGATATTAGAAATGCCATATTTTGGGCTAGGATAAATTCATTTAATTTCATTGGCATTTATTCCTCGTTTTTCGGTATTCAAGTAAGGCGATCGCGCTACCATTTAGATTGCATCCAGAGAGGGTGATCCTACGCCAATAGGATGGACGAAACTGAGGTTAGCATTTTTGGAGGGACTTAAGTCAGGTGTTTTTAACAGTTTTTGATGGTGTAGAAGATTCTTTCTATGCACCATCAATAACTGTTAGAGGATATCAAAAAGTTGCACGATATCTATACTACTTCCACAAACACACCGCTGCGGGCAAACTCCTCTTCTTCAGGCGTGAAGTAAGGAGCTTTATCCATAATCTCAGGGTCAAAGCGGTATGTTTCTTGAAGGAATTGTCCGGCGATCGCAGCTTCCTCCAACTCCTGGATGTAATCTTCGGCTAGCGTACAAGCCTCCCTGATGCCTTCCTCTTCCCCTTTCACTAACAGCTTGTGCAGCGTTGCTCTGACCCCTGCCAACCGCGATGCTGGCTTGAGCAGCCCGTAGAGGCGGTATAGGCGATCGACTGATATGCTCAGATGCTTGAGTGCTTTGCTGCGTGCCAGTTCCGAGTCCAAACTCGGCCAATAGCGGGTAGTGTAGAATGCTTTCTCATCCTTGTGATACCACTCCTCCGATCGAGCAATGGACGAGGAGACGGTGTTATGCAGCTTCCAGAAAAATAAGCGCAGAGCAGGGCCATCGACAACTGTAGATAGTTTGGCCTCCATTGACACTTCAAAGTTATTGAGCTGCGGGTCGCGTCCCAACAACAGATATTCTACTGGGTACATATCCACCTCTTTGTTCTGCACGACGTACATATTCAGGTGGTGACGGCAGTAAGGGCAGGGATACATGGTAGCAAAACGCTTAAAAAAGTCTTTGAAGACTGCTACTAAAGCTTTTTGCTCTTGCTGCGGCTTGGTAGACACAATTTCAGCCGTGGTGTGGAAAAAGCGCCACACCGCAGAGCCAATATAGTAGGGGAAGCTGATACGCATCTGGGAATCCTTGATATCACTCCGCCCCAAATACACATCAATGAATGACACATACTGGGAAAGCGCCCCTGACTCGCGCCCAAACTCTTGGCGTTCGCGCCGTTTTTGCACGCCATTGAGGTAGTGGTGCGTCAAACGCCATGCCTGCTTGAGGGCCAGTTGTTGTTTTGGGCTGCATTTAGAAAAGTTTTGTGCCACATCAGATCCATAGCGGTCAAATTCTCCAATTGCCTTGGTGTCTTCGTACCACTGAGCCAAAGCTGCTTCGTCAGGAACGGTGTTGCTCTGGATATCGGCAGCAGTGCTGACACTGAAGGCCGCTAGCAGTTTCGGCATGAAATCTTCATACCAGTAAGCTACTGGCATCATCGCACCCTCTATTTCTGCTTCAGCATCGGAGAGGATAACGCGGTTCCAGCGCTTCAGATAATCTTTGGGATCGCCTTCTGATTTGGGGGGAGGTGGGGCAAGCTCTGCATTCAGCTCCATCTGTCTCAGGCGGTTGAGTTCGTTGATGGCAAGCACGCCCTCGGCGATGTCGCTAAAGCTGAAATGCTTTTTCTTCATGGTGATGGCGAACTCGACGCCTGCGGCAAATTTCTCCTTGACAGAGATTGATTTACTGCGTGCCTCCTGCATTGCTTTAGCTTCTGCCAGCATCTCTGGTGTTTTTTCGATCGTCTTCCAGTTCTTGATGCGATCGGACAGTCGGGCGTACTCTTGTTCGATCGATTCAACGACTGCATCTAGCAGGGGATGGCAAGCTGTTTCTACGATACCTAAACCCTTGTACAGTGCGATCGCATTCTGCACAAACTGCACAAAGTCGCTGATTTTGTAGGGCAGATTTTTCACGCGCAGGTGTGTTTCATGGTTGGCCGAGAAACTCTCGCGGAAGCAGCGGTAGGCGGCTCCTTGGATCAGGCGAAATAAACCGATCTGCATTTGCAGGCGGGAGGTGGCGCGTTCTTTTTGCTCTTGTGGGTGTTGCGCGAGTAGTTCTTTGAGTCGCGCCACTTCTGGATCGTCGCTGGGTGTTTCCTGTGCCGGAGATTCGGTAGTCGATAAACTGGTTGCATCGGTGGCCGCCGCTATTTCTGAAGTGACGGTGGCTGCATTATTTGAATGGGAGCTACTAAAAGAAATTGGCGAATCTTGATAGCCGCTAGTTATTTCTGATTCATCTGGAACCAGTTTGATGAATTCTTCAAAGTCAATGGAGCCACCGCCATCACTATCGACCTCATCGATCATTTCTTTGAGTTCTTGATCCGTCACCCCAAACTGGCTCATGACGCTGTGCATCTCGTTGGCAGTGATGCGACCGCTGCCGTCTTCATCAAACACGCTGAATGCCAGCTTGAGACGGCTTTTGCGATCGCCTTGCTGGGACAGTATCAGTGTTTTGAATTCCTCAAAATCGATGCTGCCGGACAAGTCAACGTCCACTTCTTTAATCATGTCGCGCAGCTCTGTTTCGCTCGAACTTTGCCCCAGCGATCGCATCACTTGCCCCAGTTCTTCTGCTGAGATGGCGCCGCTGCCGTCTGTATCAAATACTTGGAAAGCTTCCCACAGCTTCGTCACCTCTTCTTCAGTCATCACCTTTTTTTCTAGTGCTACAGTTGCCATCAATTAATCCTCACCAAGTTTTAAGTACAATAAGGGAGCATTTTGCTCATCATTTATCGTCAACGAAGTAGAGCCATCAATCCGTTATTATTTTCGACCTCATTTGGCTCTGTACTTAACTAATTAGAGTATACTGAAACTAAGAAACCTAAATATTGATATAAAAGTTTACAAAAAAATAGGAGATATTATTTCCTACTTTTCCTACTTTTCCTACTTTTCCTACTTTTCCTACTTTAAGGAAGCGCAAAATTGGTGTCAACTTAAGGTCAAAAGCATCGATCGCATTCATCAGAATGTAGGTTAATGTAGCTGCTACGCCCATCGAGACAAAGACCAAAGTTGCAATTGCCAGTTGTTGCAGACAAGCTAGCGATCGCGCTGTATCAGTTGAGGAAAATATATCGCTAAGGAATGTTTCACACGTCCTAGCTCTTCTGCATTGAATTCTTTTTGTGAAGCGGCAGAAGTTGCTGTGGTTCCATCCTGGGATGTATAGCAACCGCCAAGGTGGTTAAGGCATTTATGTGATCGTTCCCTGAGCCCAACGACTGCGTTTATCCTGAGCGTAGTCGAAGGGCTCAGGATAAACGCAGTCGTTGGGTTCAATGACTAAAGCGCCTTGGCGCTAAGTTTCTAGTGTTCATGGTTTACTTTAATACACCTTAAACAGGATTTAGATTGTTTTGTAACGTGGAAGTTTCAGACTTTCAAATCAGGTATGCTGAAAACCGACTAAACAATACCACAAAAGCACGGTCTTTGACCGTGCTGAGTATAAATATTAATCTTTAGTCGTCTTGAGGCGACTTGACATTTGAGACAGGGGTTTTAACCGCTGTCGGACTATTTAGCAATTAGACATCTGCCATAATTATTGTGGAACAGGCAGGATGCCTGTTCCACCCAGGCTTTTTGGGAGATGTCTATTAGCTATTTGCCAGTTTTAACTTCTAATTTGCCGCCATTGCTGGGGCTAAAAGTTACTTGGAATTCAGCAGTCTTTTCAGCACCTGCTGGGGAACCGGCAGGTGTTTGCAAAACTGGTAGGGGAGTTTCTTTGAGGAAGTCTTTAGCTACTTTATTTGTGGGTTCAAACTGCACGATGTCGCCGTTTTGCTTGACTTTGACCCGATAAGTCAAACTTTCGGTGAAGCTGGGAGTTGTTTTCCAACTTTGGTCAATTTGTGCATATAACTTTTGTCCGATCGCATCAAGTTGCGCTTTGTCAGAAATCTCTGAGGTAGCAGCAGTCGGTGCAGTTGTCGTAGCAGCAGTCGGTGCAGTTGTCGCAACAGCAGTCGGTGCGGTTGTCGCAGCAGCAGTCGGTGCGGTTGTCGCAGCAGCAGTCGGTGCGGTTGTCGCAGCAGCAGTTGGTGCGGTTGTCGCAGCAGCAGTTGGTGCGGTTGTCGCAGCAGTCGGTGCAGTTGTCACAGCAGTTGGTGCAGTTGTCACAGCAGCAGTCGGTGCAGCCAGAGTGGGAGGAGAACTAATTACCGCAGCCGGCGCAATCGGTGCAACTTCTGCTGATTTTTGCTTTTGTTGACTAGCAACAGAAGACATATTGACAGCAGCTAAAACACTCATCGCGAACAACCAAGATACTCCCAACACGCTACCTTTGATGCGCGAGGCTTCAGAAGGTTCCGAAGCGTGAGGCTGAAATGCTGCCGGCGCGACAGTTCTCGGTAATCCCACCGGGACAGATTCGGATCTGAAGGCTGATGCAGGTAAGGGTGGGAGGGCGTTGTCAGTTTCTTCGTCGCCATCTGTGTGGGCGTAGCGAGAGAACAAGAACTCTAAAGCAAAGTTTCGCAGTTCGTAGTATTTTGGATCTTCCATAATCCGCGTGCGGTTGCGGGGACGGCTGAAGGGAATGTGTACATCTTCGCCAATCGAAGCCGCTGGGCCGTTGGTCATCATCACGATGCGATCGGACAAAAACAAAGCTTCATCAATATCGTGAGTGATCATGATGATCGTAATTTTGTGATCCTGCCAAATTTTGAGCAATTCTTCTTGCAACTCTTCCCGCGTAATTGGGTCTAGAGCTCCGAAAGGTTCGTCTAAAATTAACAGTTTGGGGCGAGTTGCTAGGGCACGGGCGATCGCTACCCGCTGTTTCATCCCCCCGGACAACTGGCCTGGTCTTTTCTCGCAAGCTTCCGTAAGTCCTACCAATTCCAGGTGTTCCTGAACAATTTTGTTGTGTTCCTCCGCAGACTTTTCGGCGTAAACAGTTTCAACACCGAGGTGGATGTTTTCCGTAGCAGTCAGCCAAGGGAGTAGGGAGTAGTTTTGGAACACTACCATGCGATCGGGGCCTGGTTCAGTAATCCGCACGCCTTGGAGTGCTACTTCTCCGTCTGTAGGCCCATTGAATCCGGCGATCATATTGAGTAAAGTGGATTTGCCACAGCCGGAGTGACCAATCAAGCAAATAAATTCGCCTTCATTAATATCAAGGTTTACACCGTCAAGAATGACCGCCGGCCCTTTAGCGGTTGGGTAGACTTTTGATACATCTTTAATAGATAGAAAGGGTGTGGCGGCGCTGGTGGTATCACTGACAGATTTACCTGTTTTTTGGCTATTTAGAGTTTGCATTTTTTCGGAGTAGGGGTTTGGGGTTTCTGGATTAGGCATAGGAAATGGGATGAAAATAGTGCACGAGTTTTTAGTTCAAGACTTGGAAATGGGGAATTGGGCATCGGGAATTGAGCATTGGGAATTGGGCATTGGGCATTGGGCATTGGGGCATTTTCTTCCTTCTTCCTTCTTCCTTCTTCCTTCTTCCTTCTTTTTATGCTGCGGGCAGTCTAATTGAACATTGACTGCCGATTTGATCGATTAAGATTTCTTCAATGCGAACGCTGCGTTTGATTTTGACTTTGTGCAGGTAGTCGATCGGGTCGTCTAGATTAAAGACAGTGCCATCAAATAGCTCGATACTGCGGCGAACGCGAGCGATATCCGGCAAACCCAATTCGCGTACTGCTTGACCAAAAACATCTGGTCGCAAAACTCGATCGACCACTTCCACCCAATTTTTCGGGAAAGGAATCAGTCCCCAACGGGCCATTTGCGCCATCACCCACACCATTTCAAGACGGTCTGGACAATTAGTTTGGTCAACGTAGAATTGGTTGAAGTTGTAGACCATTTCCGGTGCGGCCGACGTACCGTTGTTGTATGGGTCGAGGAAGCCCGGACGGATGTCTTTTGGATCGGCACCGATGTATTGTTCTTGGCATATCAATCCTAGGACTTCTTCGCGGTTACGGCGATCGTCACAGTAGTCGCAGGCTTCCAAAAGGGCTTTGACGAGGGCGAGGTGAGTTTGGGGATATTTCTGGGCCCACTCTTCACTAACACCAAGGACTTTTTCGATGTGACCTGGCAGAATATCCAGGGAACGGGCCATGACAAAACCTGTACCTTCGTTGACTGCACGGGAGTTCCAGGGATCGCCTGCACAGTAACCGTCAATATTACCTGCTTTTAAATTGGACACCATCTGTGGCGGTGGAATGACTGTCAAGTTCGTATCGAGGTCGGGGTCGATGCCGCCGGCCGCCAGCCAGTAGCGGAACAGCAGGTTGTGCATGGAGGCGGAGTGTACCATGCCCAAGGTGTGAACTGTGTCGGGGGTGTTGTTGATCGCCTCTTTGAAATCTGCCAGCGTCCGAATTCCTTGATTGTAGAGGTGTTTGCCGAAAACAATCGAATTGCCATTCCGGGACAAGGTTAAGGCGCTACAGACGGGAAAAGGGGCTTCACCGTCTAGACCGAGTAGCATGGCGATCGGCATTCCTGCGACCATTTGGGCCGCGTCCAGCCGTCCTTGGGCTACTCCTTTGGCGATCGTTTTCCAGCTAGGTTCCCGGCTGAGGGTGACTTCTTCCAAGCCGTGGGCTTTGAAGAAGCCTTTTTCTTTGGCTACTACTAACGGGGCGCAGTCAGTGAGGGGGATAAAGCCGATATCCAGGTTGACTTTTTCCAAGCCGTTGCGAGAGACAATTGGACTTGCTTGTTGCGCTGATTTTTGTTGTGCGGCGCGGCGCTGTTTGACTCGTTTTTGCTGGTTCAGGAAGTAAACCATTTCGTTGCGTAGGGCGTAGTAACTGGGATGGTTTACTACTTCCATGCGTTTGCGAGGACGGGGAATATTCACTTCGAGAATTTGCCCGATTTGTGCTTCTGGCCCGTTGGTTAACATCACGATGCGATCGCTCAACAATAAAGCCTCATCAACGTCGTGCGTTACCATCACCCCAGTTACTTTGCTTTCTTCGCAAATTTTCATCAACTGGTCTTGCAAACCGCCACGAGTTAAAGCATCCAAAGCACCAAAAGGTTCATCTAGCAACAGCAATTTGGGGCGAATGGCGAGGGCACGGGCGATCGCAACTCTTTGTTTCATCCCCCCAGAAATTTCGCTAGGGCGTTTGTCGGCGGCTTGTCGCAATCCCACTAATGCAATGTGGTGTTCGATAATCAAGTCTCGGTCTTCTTTAGAGATATCTTTATAGATTTCCTCGACTGCTAGGGCAATATTTTCGCGGACTGTCAGCCAAGGTAGCAGGGAGTAGTTTTGAAACACTACCATGCGATCGGGGCCAGGTTCCCGGACTTCGCGCCCTTCTAGAGTAATCCCGCCCTGAGTTGCTTGATCGAGTCCGGCGATGATATTTAACAGTGTCGATTTGCCACAGCCGGAGTGTCCGATCAAGGAGATAAATTCTCCCTTTTTAATTTTCAGTTCAATGTTTTTGAGCGCAATATATTGCTCACCATTTGGCAAGTTAAATACGCGGTCTACGTGGTCTACTTCTACGAATACTGACATAGTTTTTTACGGTAGTTTTTACTTAAATTAGTAGATGCTAATTATTTTAATTGCGAATTGGGAATTGGGAATTGCGAATTGCGAATTGCGAATTGGGAATTGGGAATTGCAAATTGCAAATTGCTAATTTGTTAGTTTTATTACCGATTCCCGATTCCCGATTCCCGATTACCGATTCCCCATTCCCGATTCCCCATTCCCCATTCCCAAATTCTACTTCTGTTCTTCAGGAACAACTTTGGATGCGACGAAACCTACAAGTCTATCGAGAATCAAACCGACAATTCCGACATAAACCACAGCCAGAATCACCGCGCTGAGTCGAGAACTATTATAAGAATCCCAGATGAAGAAACCGATGCCGACCCCACCGACCAACATTTCCGCAGCTACAATTGCCAGCCAAGATAAACCGATACCAATTCTTAAGCCTGTGAAGATGTAAGGAACTGAAGAAGGGAGCAGGATTTTCCAGAAGTATTTTTGGTTGGGAAGGCGCAATACACGGGCGACGTTTCTGTAATCTTGGGGTATTTGTTGAACGCCTACTGTCGTGTTAATTAGAATCGGCCAAATTGCTGTAATCAAGATTACGAAAAGTGCCGAAACTTCGTTAGCTTTCATCCCCAGCCCTTCAAAGGGATTGAACTGTTGAAAGACTGCTAGTGCGATCGGTAGCCAAGCCAGTGGCGGGATAGTTCTGAATACTTGAAACAGCGGGTCTAAAGCATCGAACATTAAAGAGTTTGTGCCGATTAATATCCCCAAACCAATGCCAAGCACTGCTGCTAGAGTAAAGCCGATCGCCACCCGCTGCAAGCTAGCCGCAAGTTGCCAAAACAAGCCTTTGTCGGTGCCACCTCTGTCAAAGAACGGATTGACAATCAATTCCCAGCTTTCTTGGACAGCTTTGATTGGTCCCGGCAAAGTGGACTCTGGACTGTGGCAGAGGATTTGCCAAACTACGAGTAGAACTGTAATTGCTACCAGTGGACGGAGTATTTTTTGGCGATTTTTCTGAAGCTGATTCAGAACGTAATTTACAGGATTTTTGCTTTTAGAAACAGAGAGATTAGTTGCCATTTGTCTGTTTGGTATGAAAAATTAATAGTGAATAGATCATTACTTTTAGTAGATGCTTCGACGTGCTAATGGTTGACTTTAATTGATCAACCATTAGCACTTAGTCTGGGTGCATCTCAGTTTTGCAAATATATTAGTAGGGGCGAAGCATGACCGCAGTAAATCTCTGCTTATCACTAATAAATTGTCTGCGGTCATGCTTCGCCCTTACAACATTGAGATGCACCCCTTAGTCTCTTACCTGATTATGCCTTTTTGATTGCCAGACCCTTCAAATATTCTTCGGGCTTATCTGGGTCAAACTTCACGCCATCAAAGAAAGTTTCGACACCGCGAGAAGTGGTAGCCGGAATTTGAGCGGCGGGAACACCAATTGCTGTCGCTGCTGCTTTCCAAATATCCTCGCGGTTAACTTTATCAACCGTGGCTTTGATGTCGGTAGTTGCCGGTATATAACCCCAGCGAATATTTTCGGTGATGAACCAAGCATCGTGACTCTTATAAGGATAGGAAGCATTATCTGCCCAGAATTTCATCGCTACTAAACTGGCGGCTTCTGTACGACCAGTACCGTAGTCAATTTGTCCTTTCATGCGACCAATAATGTCTGCCATCGGCACTTTCAACCACTTATCTTGAGAGATGATTTGGCACATTTCATCTTTATTTTCTGGCTTGTCGCACCACTGTTGGGCTTCCAAGACAGCCATAGTAATTGCTTTAGCAGCTTTCGGATTTTTGGCAACCCAATCTGCTCTTAAAGTCAAGGCTTTTTCTGGGTGGTCTTTCCAAAGTTCTCCGGTTACTAAGGCGGTGTATCCCACCTTTTGAGTAACTAGCTGGGCATTCCAAGGTTCACCTACACAAAAAGCTTCCATGCTGCCGGATTTCATGTTGGCTACCATTTGGGGTGGCGGTACTGGAATCACGGCAACATCTGTATCTGGATTGATGCCGCCTGCTGCTAACCAATAGCGCATCCACAAGTCGTGGGTGCCACCGGGAAAGGTGATCGCAATTTTTTGTTGAGCCAAAGCTGCTTTCAGGGGGGCGCTGTCAGTACCTACTTTTAAATCTAGGTATTTTTTGCTAATGGAAATTGCCTGGCCGTTAGTATTTAACCGCGCCACAATGTTCATCGGCACTGGCTGATTACCTTTGGTAATAGTGCCTAATGTCATCTGGTAAGCCATCGGGGACAAAATGTGAGCTCCGTCAATGCCACCTTTATCGGAACCGAGTTCTAAGTTGTCGCGTGTAACTGGCCAAGATGCTTGCTTGTTAATTTGTACGTCTTTCATGCCGTACTTGGCAAATAGCCCTTTTTCTTGAGCAATGATTAAGGGTGCTGAGTCAGTCAGGGCGATGAATCCGAGTTTGACTGTGGTAACTTCAGGGGCATCGGCGGGGTTGATACTGACCGCAGGTGCCGGAGTGGCAGAGGAAGGGGAAGCGCTAGGAGTAGGACTGCTGCTAGTATTGCTGGAACCGGAACTGCAACCGTGGGCTAGGAGAGTACCGGCTGCTGTGGTTCCGGCGGCGATGATGAATTTTCTTCTAGAAAGGTTGCTCATGTGTCTTGAATTGTTGGTGTACTTGAGATTATTTGAGATTTGTGTAATTAGGCATCGATCGCAACTTTGCCGATCGCCCGCGCACTACAAGTTAGAATAAACCCTGATTCTATATCCTTGAGTGCGTCGAGTTCCCCGTCGTAGGCGATATCGCCTTCTAGGAGTTTCTGCTTGCAAGTGCCGCAGTTTCCCGAACGGCAATCGCTGTCCAGTTCCACTCCGGCACGTTCGGCAACGTCGAGGATAAACTCATCTTCTCTGCAAGCAACTTCTTTGCCCGATCGCGCGAAAATGACAGTAGATGTCAGAGGTTTCGCTACCGGAACACTCGCTTCACCGTCGTCAACCGTCAATAGTAATTGTCGGTTGAGCGAAGCCACATCTCCCGGTATTTTGGAAACCGCCCCGAACTTATCCACCAAAAGTTGAATCAGTATAGGTTTGAGGTCTTCACAGGGAATACTTTTTTGGACGCAAGTACCCAAATGAGCATCTTTGCCGACTGTACCTCCCATATAAATATCAACACCTTCGAGAGTCTTCCCATTCTTGCGAACCTTTGTCCCCATGAAACCAATGTCTGCTACTTGAGGTTGGGCGCAAGAATTGGGACAACCAGTCCAGTGAATTCTCACTGGTTTAGGTATTGACAATTCAGCCTCTAGTTCCTTAATCATTGCCACAGACCGGCTTTTGGTTTCGATGAGGGCGAAGTTGCAAAAGTTGGAACCTGTGCAGGACACCAAGGCTCGTGTTAGGGGTGCGGGGTCGATCGAAAAACGCTCTAACAGCGGTTCTTTGAGCAATGATTCAATCCGCGATTCAGGAACATTGGGAATAATCACGTTTTCTTCGACAGTCAGTCTGAGTTCACTGCTGCCATAAACGTCGGCGATTCTTGCCAAGTCGAACAAATCCGCTGCGGAAAGTCGGCCGACGGGAACGTGCAAACCTACATACTTTAATCCTGATTGTTTTTGGTCATAAATGCCGATGTGATCGCGTTTATCCCAGATAATCTCATCTTTTGCCGCAGCCGTCCGCAAAGCACGGCCTAATTCCTGTTCGACTTCGGCTCGAAATTGTTCGATTCCCAACTCATCAATCAGCCACATCAGGCGTGATTTTTGGCGGTTGGCTCTTGGCCCGCGATCGCGATACACAGTTAATATAGCCTTGCACAAATCCACAACATCGTTAGGACTTGCCCAGACGTTGAGGGGAATTGCAGCTTCGCAGCGTTTTGCCGAGAAGAAACCGCCGACTAAAACATTGAAGCCAATATTGCCATCTGTGTAAGCCGGAACAAAAGCGATATCGTTGATTTCAGCGTGAACTGAATTATCGCGACAGCCTGCGATCGCAATATTAAACTTTCTCGGTAAATTGGAAAAAGCTGGATTACCTTCGCCACAATTGGTAATCATGTCTTGGACTTCGATCGCCAATTCCCGCGTATCGAACAGTTCGTCCGCGTCTAAGCCTGCTACTGGCGAACCTGTAATATTTCGCACATTGTCCATACCCGACTGGATGCTAGTTAAGTCAACTTCCTTGAGGCGACGAAAAATATCTGGCAAGTCTTCGATGCGAATGCCACGCAGTTGCAGATTTTGTCTAGTGGTGATGTCAGAGCTGCCATCATCTCCGTAGCGCTGTACGATTTCTCCCAGAGTTCTGGTTTGATTGCTAGTGATGATGCCGTTCGGCAAGCGCAGCCGCATCATGAACTTTCCGGGCGTGACTGGCCGAAAGAAGATACCGAGCCATTTGAGGCGGTGCTCGCGGTCTGTTGCGTCCATTGCTTCCCAGCCAATTTCGGCGAAGTTGTCCAGTTCCGCTTTGACTGCTAACCCGTCTTTTTCGGCTTTGAGTTTTTCAAATTTGTTGAGGCTGGCTTTGGGTTCTACTGTTTGGGTCATGGGTTTACCCTCACGGTTGATTTGTTTGGGGAGCTATTGACTTGGGGCATAGATGGGTTTCCGTTAACCTTAGTGACTCTAATGATTTAAAACTGTATATCTAGTTACTCGATTCGATCAAATCTAATTAGCGATGAGTATGCTTACTTAATAGCTGCATTTCGATATCCCTTAGTTTTGACACTCTCAGGCCTAAAGACACTGAGATTTTACTGACAGAATTAGACTTCGGGTATCACCTAAATCTAATCTCGCTACGACCGTCAAACGCCGTCTACTTAGTCACCAATCGTCAAGATTAGGTTTCTAGCTACTTTTGTTTTTTGCTTATGAACTAATGTAAAGCTCTTAACAGTAGATATTCGTAGCTATTTTTACAAAATGTTTCAGCTTATGAGATTTTCGCATATTGCCGATGCCATTTCTGCATAAATAATGGGTCAAAAGGCGTACTGAGTCAAAAAACCCTCATAAATCTTTAGAATTAGACAAAATAATTAAATAAAATAATTTTGTGACACCGATCGCGGTCTCTGCTCCCTTGGCATCACACACTTAAAGTGCGTACAATCACGTACTTTATGTAAATTTATCACGTTCTTTAGCATACAAGCATCACCATCAATTTTGGGAGAACCAGAGAAGATAGATGTGTAGAACTCAATAAACATCTCATGTTATTCATTCAACTGATTCCCGGCGCAATTTCAGAAATACTTGCCTCTGTCAGTGATACAGGCACTTTGACCATCGCCGATCGCTATGGTTTAATGGCTGCTATTTTAGATGAAGCCCTCCAAGAGGAAGACAGAAACTCCCTTAACCGTCTGTTGCGCGCTGTGCTGAGGGGACGAGTCAAGATAGTTAATGAACTTTCGGCAATGATCTAAAGTAGGTTGAAACTTTGGGATGACTGCATAATTACTTAAGTACCTTTGTTCAATATTATACTCATCGTTAGCAAAGCTAGATAAATAAATATTTTTGGACTTAAACAGTGTTCATATCTTTACCAAAACTTTAAGAAAAGTTCCTACTATTTGTGATTAAATAAAAGTTAATGCAACGAAATTTCGTATTAATTAAAAAATAAATGAATTCAACTCCTAAAACCCTCATGCGATGGATTTGCTCAGGGGCTATCTTTTGTGCAATGGCTTCCGTCAATCAACCACAAGCAGTCGCAGCCACCCTATCTAACGGCTGGAATTATGCGATCGACTCCTTCGACGACGGTGTGACAGGCGCTCAAATTGGTGGCGGCGAATTTGAATTTTACGGTATCGCCATCAAAGAAACATCCGATACCGCTTTCATCGCGATCAACTCCAATCTAAGTTTAGCAGGATATGCCGATCCATTCGCCCAAAGAGGCAACATCAACTACGGCGATTTGTTCTTCAATTTTTCCGGTCAAGATTTTAACACAGCTAACGCAAACGGTAGCTTATTTGGTATTCGGTTTGCAGAAGGAAATGACTCAGGCGTAGCCACAACAGGCATTTACAGCAACGTCACTGCTAAAAACGTCACCGAAATAAACTCTGGTTTTAGTAACTTAGATAGATATAATACTCGTGTTCAATCAGCAGGTGGAACCCCGTCAATGGGTGATTTATCTGCCACAGACCCCTACTTCGAGCAAACAGGAAATGGGACTGTTCTGAACTCAATTGCTACGGGTACAAAAGTCGGAGAAATTAGTTTTCTCACACCAGCAGCTTTGAGTGTTCTTGGTCTAAATTTTGGTCAGTTTAAGGCTACAGGTTCTCAAACAATTGGATTCAGTTTCAATAAATCCGCCATGCCTTCTGGGAACTATATTGCTAACTTTTTTGCGGAATGTGCTAATGATGCGATCGCGATTAAAAGCTCCTTTACAAAAGAATCTTCTGAACCCGTACCAGAACCATCTACAATTTTTGGTACTTTAGCCGGACTTAGTATCTTAGCAGCAAAACGCAAATTGAAGTAAGTACCGGAATCATATAGAGTCCAAGGCAATGCCGTGTCCCTACCAAAAATAATATTGTAGGGACACAACACTGTTGTGTCCTCATTTCCGGTAAGCACCCCAATCACATAGAATCACATAGAGTCCAAGGCAATGCCGTTTCCCTACCGAAAATAATATTGTAGGGACACAACACTGTTGTGTCCTCATTTCTTAATCCTCTAGGCTGAAATCCGCAGCATTAATCAGGCTAGCAGTCACCCCATTTAGAGAAGCTAAAATCTCTCCGGTTGTTGATAAACGGATGAAAGTTGAAGTATTTTCTTGGGTAATTAACAATCGTGAAAAATTTAGTCCGCTACCCAAGACTAACAAGTCTTGTCCGACTTCAAAGTCAGTAATAATATCAATGTCGGAATTGATAGATAATAAAAAGCGATCTCTCCCCAAACCTCCAATCAAACAATCATTTCCCAAGCTGCCAGATAGAGTATCATTGCCCTTGCCACCATAGAGAGTGTCATTCCCTTCACCGCCAATGAGACTATCAGAACCCCGATCGCCCATCAAAACATCATCACCATTACCTCCAAGCAAAGTATCATTGCCCTTGCCACCATAGAGACTGTCATCCCTTTGGCTACCATCGAGATAATCATTTCCTAAATCGCCGTACATCCGATCGCTGCCATCAAAGCCGATGATGGTATCATTTCCCTCTTTACCGCTGATGGTATCGTTGCTGCGATTTCCTGCCAGGAAATCGTCACCATCAGTACCGATAATTGGTGTTGGCATAACTGCTTCTGTACTCGTGCTGGGTTTAGCAAGCCAAATATCATTACCGCCTGCATTGGGACCTCCCAAAGAGCCCTTAGTGTCTCCAATCAAATAGACATTGCCAGCGCGATCGAGTTCTAAGTTAAACGTCTCGCCAGATTCCTCAGTTCCGAATTGCCGGAACCACAACCGATCGCCATTACTGTCATACTTAGTTGCCCAAATATCTGTACTGCCTGTATAGGGGCCTGCCAAAGCATCCTTGGTTTTTCCCGTCAGGTAGAGATTGCCAGCACTATCTACTACTAAGTCTGAGGGAGAATCATTTTCACGACTGCCGAATTGCTGGAGCCACAATCGATCGCCATTGCTGTCGTACTTAGCTGCCCAAATATCTAGATTGCCTGCATTAGGACTTCCCAAATCACCCTTGGTTGCTCCCGTCAGGTAGAGATTGTCAGCACTATCCACTACTAACTCTGAGGGATAATCATCTTCACGACTCCCAAATTGCTGGACCCACAATCGCTCGCCATTGCTGTCGTACTTAGCCGTCCAAATATCTAGATTGCTGGCATTGGTGTCTGCCAAAGCTCCCATCAAGTAGAGATTGTTAGCGCTATCGAGTGCTAAGTCTGAGAGCCATTGTACTGCCGTCCCGAATTGCTGGAACCACAACTGATTGCCATTGCTGTCGTACTTAGTCGCCCAAGTGTTAGTACCATCAACCACTGGCGGTAGACTGAGGTTTAAATATCTATTAAAGTTTTTCCCCACCACGTAGAGATTGCCGCTGCTGTCCACCTTAATGCCATAGGGGTATGTTCCTGCTATGCCAATGGGGAATTTGTCGTCGCTGCCAGACTCGACTTTCTTCAACCACAACTGGTTGCCACTGCCGTCATACTTAGCGATCCAAGTCCTTCTGAGGCCTTGGACTCTAGGTGCACTAGGTGAAAATTCTGTTCCCGTCAGGTAGACATTGCCAGCATTATCCACTGCTATGCCGGATGGATACTCATCATATTCTGTAAAGTTGAACTCCTCGAGCCACAACTGGTTGCCGGTGCTGTCATACTTAGCTACCCAAGCGTCCTTTTGCTCAAGAAACATGGTAGTATTGGTTCTTCCTGCGAGGTAGACATTGCCCGCACTATCTACTGTCGCTCTCGCTCCGCTCAAAGATCGATTCGTTAATTGCTTGACCGACCACAACTGATTGCCACCGGCATCATATTTGGTTATCCAGCTATTGCTAGTTGGATTTGTGCGACCAAAAAGGCCGTAGACCTCTCCTATCAGATAGAGATTGCCTGCACTGTCAAATACTATGTCTCGGAGGCTATCCCCACCGGGTGTGCCGAATTGTTTGAGCCATTCAAAGTTAGATGTTAATTGTGTCATAGTTGGTGTAGTTTCAGAGATTTTACTGGTGCAACAGCTTGCCAGACATTAGATTGAGCCAAAGGTTGCGACACCGATCGCACTTGCCGTCACACCATTCAGAGAAGCTAAAATTTCACCAGTTGCTGACAAGCGGATTAATGTTGAACTATTTTCTTGAGTAATTGAAAGTTGGGAGAAAGTCAGCCCGCTACCCAAAACTAACAAGTCTTTACCAACTTCAAAGTCAGTAATAGTATCAATACCGGAATTGGTGGAAAGCAAGAAATTATCATTGCCATTACCTCCTGTTAAACTATCACTTCCCAAACCACCATTCAGCAAATCATCACCCTTACCTCCCAGTAGAATATCATTGCCATCGCCGCCATTCAAAATGTCAGCACCCCGGCCGCCAAACAAGGCATCATCACCACTACCTCCGAGCAAAGTATCGCTACCTTTGCCACCGAAAAGACTATCATTCCCCGCGCCACCATCCAGAGAATCATTACCCTTCATTGCCATCAACACATTATTCCCGCTGTCGCCCGTGAGGATATCGTCGCCATCTGTGCCGAGAATTTGATTCGGAGAATTGCTGCCCAAATCTGTATCGCCACTGACAACAGGAGTCGCGATCGCAACAGGTAATGTGACGGCTTGAATTTTGCTATCTAAAGCAGCACCAGTATTGTCAGTAACTACCTGAGAAATTGTCTTATTGCCCGTACCAACTGCTTTGAAGTCTTGAGTAGTTGCGCCCAAAGATACTTTTTGGATACGAGCAACTGATTGAGGAATTGATGTTTCTGTTGAGTTGGATACAGCGCTATCAATCAGTTGATTTGCTGTTGCCATTACTACTGCGGCTTGCGAGGTGATTTGGGTAATTTTTTGACTGTCTAAAGTAGAGTCAATCTGCTTGATTTTAGTGGCTGCTTGCTGAATTATTGGTTCTAAAACTGCTGCATTGCTCAGGTTTAAAACAGTACCAGATTGCATTGGAGTCGTAATTGAACTAACAACAGCTTTGACAATCTCGTTAGTAGCTGCACTGGAAGCACCGTCAATCAAAGCGCTAGTTTGAGTGATGAAATTTTGGACTTTCACCATTTCCGTGAAGACTTCGACACCACCAGGTAAATTGTTGTTGATAGCGAAGATGGGGTCTAAGCTTGTCAAGTCAACGTCAGCGGGAATCGCCAGAGCAGATTTGACCAAAGATTGGGCTGTTTCTGGTGCAACTCCTTTGTCGATTAAATCTGCTACTAAACTGGTTAAGAGGGTGACAACACTGGCATCAGCAGGTGCTGTGACGGGTGTTTCTAGTGGCAAACCAGTTGCGGTATCAGTGCCTCCAAAAGCAACTATATTGCCTTCTGATGGGTCGATTTCTCCGTTTTTGTTGGTATCGAAAGTCTCGAAGGGAATATCGAGCTTATATCCACCGTTGGAGTCAGTAGTAGTGGATGGTTCGCTGGCATCGAGGACACCGTTTTTGTTGGCATCTAAGAATACTTTTGCCCCGGCAATGTAACCGTCGATGACCTTGCCATCTCCTCTTTTTACTACGTGGATTACCTGGCTGGCACTGGCACCATAAGGGTCGGTTGCTGTTAACTTTGCGTAGAAATCTTGCCAGTTACTTGGGATAGTTCCGGTGAACTTGATGTTGTTTGTGGCAGAGTTAAACGACAATCCTAGCCAACGGCTGTTCGGATTGCTTTGTAATGAAGTGCCGTCATACCGGGTTAGTGTGTAGGTGAGTAGGTCGCCATCGGGGTCGGTGTAGACGTTGGGAACGTCTACATTGAGAGCAGTGTACGTACCGCCCAGGTTAATCTGCTGTTGGGGCGGGCGATTGCCAATAATGCCTTGACCCAAAGCCAGCACATCGACGCGCTTGAAGTTTAAGCCGGTATGGTTAACATTGTCATTTTCGTTGTCGCCGTCTTTGATAGTGACACCGGTTGATTTCAAAAAATTACCGAACTCGGTTGGTGTTAGTCGGCGGCCTAATTTTTGCTGTGCTAACTGTTGGGCTAACACTGCAATACCGCCAATGTGGGCTGTAGCTTGACTGCTACCGTGATAGGTGCTTAAACCGCCATTTTCATTGGCACCTGTGATTGGTGCCCCCGGAGCAAAAATTGTGGTTAATGTTCCGTTACGCTGAGAAAATGGAGCAATCTGATCGGCAGCAGTGGTATTAGCGGTCGCAGGTCCAAAATAATCTGTATAAAAGTAAGGCTCAGGAACAATTTTGGAGTTATATACCGCGCTGACCGATAGCGAATTCGGATCGGCGGAAGGGTAGTTTACACCTGGATTATTCTGATTTTCGTAGTAACGGTTGCCTGATGAAGAGACAACAATTATATTCTTCGCCGCCAATTCTGCCAGTTCATCTCCAATACCGTAGAGTGAAGTAGGACTGGTAAAATTTTGACCGCTGCCGAAGGCCATATTAACGCTGGCAATGTTGTAAGCATCTGCATTCTGCAATACCCACTGCAAAGCTTGTTCAACATACGGAAACTTATTAATTTGGTCTCCTGCATTAGCTGGATTATCCTTTCTGATTTTGAGGTCGATAATTTTCACCCCTGGTGCCATTCCCGTATAGGTTTGGTCTTGGGAGGCAATAATGCTGGCAATGTTCGAGCCGTGTCCGTCTGTGTCGCTAGCATCTGCGTCGCCTTCAGCAAAATCGTAGTTATAAACGATGCGATCGCTGATGCCGTTTGAGTCGCTGTCAGGGCCAAAGAATGGGTGGTTTCGGTCGATGCCAGTATCTAATATCGCTACAGAAAAACCGCGGCCGTCGATACCGGAAAAACCGGGTGCGGCGCGGAATTTGTCGAGATTTATCTGCGAACTGGATACACTGGCAGGAACAATATTATATGGGTCATTTCCGCCGTCAAAACCATAGGAATATGATGCATCCAACAAATTAGTAGCGATCGGCGAACTGGATATATTAGTCTGGACGCTTCTGACAAGATTGTTGATGCCAGTAATCGGAGTAAAACGCGGTGTGGTGAGGAAATTGTTGGCGACGAAATTGTTATTGATGTTGCCAGAAGAGTTTCCAGTAGTTCCAGTCGTTGAAATGGGCTGCGAAGTTGTAGCTGTGGAGGCAGGGCCTTCATATCCTGTGGTTGTGATACCGGCAAGGCGAGGTAAAGCAGACAAGTTTAAAGTGTATGGAGTCTCCGCACTATTAACTGAAGAAACTCGAATGCTGTAAGTGCCGTGTTCCACAATCCGGTTGATTGACTTTGAAGTAGTACCGGAATTTTGGGCTGTTGTGATGACATTTTGATTGCTGTCAAGCAATTCAAGATTAACATCTTCATTCACGCCATCGACTGACAAATTGAAGTCATTATTAGCACCTAAAGTGAATTTGTAGTAATCAGAATTATTACTACTCACTGCATCAGTATAGTTTCTGAGGTTAGAAGTTGCATTGATTTTGAGGGATGTACTTGGAGTGTTTCCAGCTAAGTCTTTTGCTGGGGAATTGTTGCTGACAGCGATATCATTTGCATTTAACCCGGAGTATTTGCTATCTGTACTAACAGCAGGGGCAGTAACAATTGTGTAAGCTTTATTGCCGTCAACAATGTTGTCGTTAACACCTGTCACTGTTACTGTTTGGGTTGAATTCCAGTTGCCAGAATTGAAAGTCAGCGCTGGGGGAGAAACTATTCCTTCTGCTGTATTGGAACTGCTTAAATCTATTTTGACATCGGCTGTAGGTTGGGTGTTGAGTTTGATATTAAATGTGGCTTTTCCTCCAGCTTCTGTCGTGATTAATCCACTTGTAGGATTAACAGTAATACCAGGTGTTGGTGTTGGAGTGGGGGTTGGAGTGGGGGCTGGAGGTATGGGTATGGGTATGGGTGTTGGAGTTGGAGGTGTGGGGGTTACAGGTGTTGGAGTTGGAGGTGTGGGGGTTACAGGTGTTGGGGTTGGAGGTGTTGGAGTTGGAGGTGTGGGGGTTACAGGTGTGGGGGTTACAGGTGTTGGGGTTGGAGGTGTTGGTGTTGGAGGTGTTGGGGTTGGAGGTGTTGGGGTTGGAGGTGTTGGTGTTGGAGGTGTTGGGGTTGGAGGTGTTGGTGTTGGAGGTGTTGGTGTTGGAGGTGTTGGTGTTGGAGGTGTTGGGGTTGGAGGTGTTGGAGTTGGAGGTGTTGGAGTTGGGGTGGGAGGTGTTGGAGTTGGGGCAGTGTCGTTATCAGTAATGGCGACATTAACAGGTGAAATTGTGATGCTGTTATATTTAACATCGGTACTGGTGGCTGTATGGGCGATCGCACCTGCATGACTTCCTTCAACTAAACTATCATCAACCGCTTTCACCGCTACCGTTTGACCGACGTTCCAATTAGTCGCGGTAAAAGTAAGTGCAGTAATTGGTTGAATTTGAGTACCTGTAGCCAAGTTAATCGTCACAGGCGCTGTCGGTTGAGTATTCAACTGAATGCTGTAACTGCCATTTGCACCGCCTTCCGTTGCAGTCGCAGTAGTCGGGTTAATAGAAACGCCTGCGGTGTCGTTATCAACGATGGCGACATTAACAGGGGAAATTGTGATGCCGTTATATTTAACATCGTTACTGGTGGCTGTATGGGCGATCGCACCAGTATGATTTCCTTCAACTAAATTGTCGTCAACCGCTTTCACCGCAATAGTTTGAGCGACATTCCAATTAATAGCGGTAAAAGTAAGTGCAGTAATTGGTTGAATTTGATTGCCTGTAGCCAAGTTAATTGTAACAGGCGCTGTTGGTTGGGTATTTAACCGAACACTGTAACTGCCATTTGCACCGCCTTCCGTTGCATTCGTAGTATTCGGATTAATAGAAACGCCTGCGGTGTCGTTATCAGTAATGGCGACGCTCACAGGCGAAATGGTGAGGTTGCTGTTATAATTAACATCGCTACTGGTAGCTGTATGGGCGATCGCACCTGTATGATTTCCTTCAACTAAATTGTCATCAACAGCAGCAACTGTCACAGTTTGAGGGGTATTCCAATTAGTCGCGGTGAAAGTAAGTGCCGTAATTGGTTGAATTTGAGTACCTGTAGCTAAATTAATAGTAACAGGTGCTTTCGGTTGAGTATTTAACTGAACAGTGTAACTTCCTGTTGCACCGCCTTCCGTTGCAGTGGTGCTAGTAGGAGTAATGCTAACGCCTGCGGTGTCGTTATCGGTAATGGCGACATTAACAGGCAAAATCGTGATGCCGTTATAATTAACATCGGTACTGGTGGAAGAATGCCCGATCGCACCTGTATGATTTCCTTCGACTAAATTGTCGTTAACAGCAGCAACCGTAACCGTTTGAGTGGCATTCCAATTATTTGGGGTAAAAGTAAGTGCAGTAATTGGTTGAATCTGAGTACCTGTAGCCAAATTAATCGTCACAGGTGCTGTAGGCTGAGTATTTAATTTAACACTGTAACTTCCATTTGCACCGCCTTCCCTGGCACTTGTGTTAGTAGGAGTAATGCTGACGCCTGCGCTGTCGTTATCGGTAATCTTAGTATTGACGGTGTTGCCAGCAGTGCCATTAACCGTAAAACTGACACTCGCCCCGTTATACTTAGCATCGGTACTTATGGCTGTATGGGCGATCGGGCCATTGTGTGGCGAAGTTTCATCTACGATATCATCAACTGCACTGACTATCACCGTTTGCGGTACAAACCAGTTAGTTGGAGTGAAAGAAAGACCTGCAATTGATTGAATTTGAGTACCGGTGTTGAGTGCGATCGCCACATTTGCAGTAGGCTGATTAGTCAACACCACTGTATAAGTATCCGTCGTCCCACTTTCTGCCACATTAGTGCTGCCGCCCGACTCAACAATCTTTACCTGTGGCCCGCCAGGAATGATTTTAGTAATAAAAGCATCAGCAACACCTCCCCCATTTGCCGCTTGTAAAGGAGTTGCTGTTGGGAAATTAGTAGAAGCAGTACCTCCCGCCACATAAACTGCACCAGAAGTATCCACCGCAATACCACTACCGAAGTCGTTACCGCTGCCACCAAGATAAGTAGAATCAACTAAGCCAGAACCCAACGCATTGATTTTCGTAATAAAAGCATCTTGCCCGCCACCGCTGACACTTTGAATCGCATTCTTAGTCGGAAAATTAGTCGAAGTAGTGTTTCCCGTCACATAAGCATTACCCGCACTGTCTACAGTAATGCGATCGCCATTCTCCTCTCCACTACCGCCCAAATAAGTTGAATAAGCCAAAGAGTTATTAGCACTTATCTTGGTGACAAAAGCATCTTTAGCACCACCTCCATTAGCTGCTTGAATCGGACTAACTGTAGGAAAATCAGTTGAAGAGGTATATCCCACAACATAGGCATTTCCAGAACTATCTACAGCGATATCATTACCTTTATCTTCACCGCTGCCACCTAAATAAGTGGAATAAGTAAGTGCGCCATCAACGTTAAATCTACTGACAAAAGCTTCAACACCGCCTGGAAGTGTATCATTAGCTGAGTTCAGTGGGAAGTTAGTCGAATTGGTATTTCCAGTCACCCAGACATTACCAGAATTGTCTAGTGCAATGCCTTTAGCATCATCGATACCAGAACCGCCTAAATAGGTAGAGTAAACTAAAGCACTGCCAGTTGGATTAACTTTAGCAAGAAACCCATCCATTCCTTCTCCGTATGTAGGCTGGAAGGCATTGGCAGTGGTGGGGAAACCGCCGAACGTCGGCCCGACAACATAAGCATTACCGTTATTGTCTACTTTAATGCCGTTGCCGAGGCTACTCCCGCTAGCGCCGAAAAAAGTACCACCACCGGAAATAGCGCTACCACCTAAAAAAGTAGAATAAATTAACGAATTCCCAGTAGCGTTGAGTTTAGTTACAGCAGCACTCGTAATATTTGTTGTAGGTTTCAAAGAACCGGCTGTAGTTGGATAACCCGGATTGACTGGTCCGGTTAAATAAGCATTTCCTTGACTGTCTACGGCAATGTCGAAACCTTCATCATTGTTAGGGCCGCCAATATATGTAGAGTAAACTAAGGCAGTTCCTTCGGGGTTAATTTTGGTAACTAATATGTCACTTATTCCACCTACTAGCGTGGTTTGGTACGCACCGGGAGTAGTAGGAAAATTGTTAGAATGCGTAGTTCCAATAATGTAAGCCGCACCTGTGCTATCTACGGCGATGCGGTTGGCATTCTCATTGTCGCTGCCGCCTAGGTAAGTGGAGTAAGCTAAAACCGGGTCAATAACTAGGGGTTTAGTGGGGTCAAAATATCCCAAACTGAAACCTACTTGACCGTTTCCTAATAAATTGTAAGCTGCGGGAACATTCACCCGCTGTCCGTTGATGTCTTGATAAACTATCGGTGCGTTATCAATTAATTCGCCTAGCGGTGTCTCTAGTATCAGTGCTCCGTCGTCACGCAACCGGATGTTGTTAACACCACTATAGTTCATCTTAATTTGACTCGGATCGGCAAAAGGTGCAACAAAAAACTCGCTTTTAAGTTGTCCTTCAGTGCCTTTGAAAACGCGGTCAATTCCTTGATAGACGTTTTGATAAACAACGCCGTTAAAAGTAGGAACGTCAGTGTGCCATTGACTGGAATCTTCGCCTAAAATAAAGTTAGCAAATCCCGGCAATTTTTCCAGCCCGGAAATTTTGGGATTTGGGTTGCTGTTGGCTAAGCTGCTGCGGACAATTGAAGAAGTTGTGGCTTGGTTCCCCGGTTCATTTGGTTTTTGGAAAGCGGTAAAGGTGATTTCGTTGGGAGTGAAATAGATACTGTGACCGGCACCTTTGACCTGGAATTTCACATTAGGGTCTGTTTGTCCAGCATTTGCAATAAAACTTAAGGGAATTTGACCGTAAGATGTTTGTTGATTTGGAGAATTCATAGTTGGTATCCCTGGGTTGATGCTATGTCAGTAATTATACGGGAGTACCAGGGATGCTGTATTGTAAATTCTTGCGAAAAAATTGTGAAAAATACAATTTTCTTGCGAAATTACTCGGATTTTTGTGAACAATTGTAACAATGGTTTTGGGTGCGATCGGTAAGTGCGACATTTTGAGGGTTCGCCAGGGGTTAAAACACCTGTTTCAGAGTCCAACCGGGGTTGAAAACCCCTGTCTCATAGCGAAAGTCCTCTCAAAGAGGACTGGGATCGACGATGATTTAATTGGATTTCCCAGTCGGTTTCAACGGACTTGCGCTCTCTAATGCGAAGACTTTTGAATGCGAAAGATTTTGGGTAAGTCCGAGAGTCCGCCAAGGGTTAAAAACCCCTGTCTCATAGCGAAAGTCCTCTCAAAGAGGACTGGGATTGACAATAATTTAATTGGATTTTTCAGTCGGTTTCAACGGACTTGCGCTCTCTCGACGGGGAATTGATTCCCCGGCGGATTTGTGGGTGAATCGGAAAATTCTTGAATGCCAAAAACTTTCGGTAAGTCCGAGAGTCCAACCGGGGTTAAAAACCCCTGTCTCATAGCGAAAGTCCTCTGAAAGAGGACTGGGATTGATGATGATTTAATTGGATTTGTCAGTCGGTTTCAACCGACTTTTGCTATGAGACGGGGAATTGATTCCCCGGCGGACTTGTGGGTGAATCCGCAAACTCCGGCGGGCTTGTGGGTGAATGCGAGAGTTCGATCTGTTAATTCTTTGGCCCCTTCGGATACCAGCGGGTTGGGCGATCGTCTCGATCGGTGATTTGCTCTAAATGCGAATTTACAGTGTTTTGTAAATGATGTTGCTTTTGATTGATCACATAAGCGACTGCTTGTTCTAGTTGTGTTTGTCCTAAAGAGAATACTCCATATCCTTCTTGCCAGCCAAATCTATTGGGATTTTGCAAGGTTTGATTGAAATAATAGCTGCTGCTACCTTTAATATTTTTCACAAATTCAGCGATCGATTGTGTCGGAGGAATGGAAACTATTAAATGGATGTGATTTTCTGTGCCACCGATCGCATGGACGATGCAATTGAGGGTATCAGCTTTGCCGATAATATAATTGTAAAGTTCTGTTTCTCTTTGTGGATGTATCAGAGGTTGTCTCTCTTTTGTTGCCCAAACTAAATGATAGTACAGCCGCCACATTGCCATAATATGTTTCCCAATCTTTATGTAATTTTTTTATTATTTTGCGATTTTCTAGCCATGTTATTTTACCATATCGATAGCTCGTTGGATAATTTAATTGGATTTTTCAGTCAGTTTCAACTGACTTTCGCTCTCTCGACGGGGAATTAATTCCCCGGCGGACTTGTGGGTGAACGCAAAGACTTTGAATGCGAAAGATTTTGGGTAAGTCCGAGAGTCCGCCAAGGGTTAAAAACCCCTGTCTCATAGCGCAAGTCCTCTCAAAGAGGACTGGGATTGATTGTAATTTAATTGGATTTACCAGTCGGTTTCAACCGACTTCAGCTTTGAGGCAGGGGTTTAAACCCCTGCCGGACTGCCGGACTGCCGAACCACCAGACTACGGGTGTTACCTTTATTAAAGTGAATCGCGATATTTCTTAGGAGTCACACCAACGATTTTGCAGAAAGTCTTGCTAAAGTGACTTTGGTCGTGAAACCCGACTTGCTCCGAGATATAGGTTATTGATAAATCTGGCTTTTTCAACAATTGTTTGGCTTTTTCTATTCGGCACTGGGTGACGTATTGATGGGGCGTGACTCCAGTTGATTGTTTGAACAAACGACTGAAATAATAAGGACTCATCTGCACTAAGTTAGCCAGTTCAGCTATGTGCAATTCTCGGTTTAGGTGGTCATTTATGTAGTTAATAACTATCTGTAATTTGCTAGGGTCAAGACCCCCTTCAAAATCTCGCAGATGCGGTTTTTGTGCACAATAGCGGTGCAGTATGTGCATTGAAAGCGCATTTTTCAGTGTATCGACATAGAGAGTACCATTTAATCCACCGGATTCGAGTTCGGTTTTGAGGGCCCAGGCTATGCCGAAAATTAAAGGATCGCAGATTTGCCATTGCGGTATAATCTCAATGAGGTTTGAATTGGTTGATTCGCCAACTGTATTGTCGAAGTCGGTGGGTTCAAGTGCGATCGCCATAAATTCAGGTGCTTCGACTACACCTGACTGGAAATCAGTACCAGCAGCACCGATGAATATCTCTCCGCTTTGCCACGGTTCGCTACCGTAGTGTTTGCCGTTCAGTATTCCTGTTACTGTTGCTGAATTGAGTATCAGCCCAATGCTGTGCTGTTGGAAACAGTGTTCGGGAGATTCGTTTGGTGACTGACGGTGATATTCGACATGAATTCCCTCCCACTTTGCGCCGTGACTCGACAGGATTGCGGGACGTGGGAAAAGCGATTTCATCGCGTCTGTCTGGGCAAAATCAAGAATTAGCTGTTTCTCTGAGGGCATAGGGCATAGGGCATAGGGCATAGGGCATAGGGCATAGGGCATAGGGCATAGGGCATAGGGCATACCTCACAATGCTTGATAACCCCTATATATCGTTTCCGGTTGCATGATATTGTTCCAACCGGAATTGATATTACGCATTGTAAAGGTGTTGCAAAGTTTGGAGATTCTTCGCTGTATTTAGAATGACATAGTTATGTTGTCAATGCGTCATGGACTATGGTAAATTAGCGCGAGATAAAATGTGCCCAAACATTGCCATCCGGCCCCGCAACTTGATTGATATAATTGTAGGGATACATCAACTTTCTACCCTCAGTATCCCTGTAACCAGTGAGTGCATCTCCCCAAGGATCTTGCGCGATATAACCCTGGGAATTGTAGCCAATTAAGGTGATAATATGACCAGCCGCCGTAAAATCTCCGGCTAAAACTATTGGTCGCCGATTCAACAATTCCGATCGCACATCAGCCCATTTCCGAGTCGTACTAAAACTCGTCTTGAACCCGTAAGCCTTAATCAGCGCCGTAAGTACATTATGATCCGTTTGTGAACCCTGACCCGCATAGTCAAAACACCACTGTAATAATTCATCCTCCAACTGTCCGCCCCACTTAGAACGAATGCCATAGTAATAAAACACCATTGCGATCGCAGTTACATTGCAAGTAGACCAATCAAAACGGGGATTGTCACGCTGCGAAAAATAGGGCACATTCAATTCCACATTATTTGGAACAGGATCGAAAACTTTATCACCCCGCTTAAACTGAACAGAAGTAGGAACAACAAAACCTGTATTGCCAAAATTCGGAAGTTCTTCAGTTAAAGAAACCTTCAGATGACTGCCTTCCAAACCGTAGCTTTCCATACCATAAACTCGACCCAAAGGCAGTGTAACTCTTTCTGTTGCACTCAATTTATTAGCATCAACTGGTTGTTTTTTGAACACAGTTGGTTGTAGCATTGTTATCGTCAAAGCATCCGGGTCAAAAGTAACTTCTTTCCCTAACTTTTTGATTTGAACGTGCCGCCAATAGATAAATCCAACATTACCAAAATCGGGAATAGATTCAGCCAGAGTTACCCGGAAATGACCCGAAATGCAAGCATAGCCAGTAATCGCATAGGTACTACCTAAAATCAAGTCAGCAACCTGATTTGCTGGGAGTTTAGGTGAATCTTGAGGTGCGCCTTTAATCTGAGTAGTTTGAGTTACTAAAAGTTGAGCGCTGACGTTTGTATTCGGCACATCAGCTAGGTCAAATTTCAGGATTTTTGTACCTTTTGCCAACTGAACATCGGACTCGTAAAAATAGCCAAAAGTGCCGATCGGCGTAATTGCCGCATCCAAAACCACCTTGAGATGGCCGTCAATAAATCCGTACTTGTTAACAATCAAAGTTTGACCTGCTTTGACCAGAACTTTTTGCTGATTGTCTAGTCGGGAAGAGTCCACAGGAGCTACTTTAAATAAAGTATCAGAAACTATCTTTAAAGTCAAATCTTTGCCGACAGTTAAGGGGTCAGAACTTACGGTAATATAAATGATTTGACTGCCAGTAACATTGCCTTTGCTATCAGTGGCTCGCAGTCGCAGCCAACGAGCTCCAGGCGTGCTAAATCCTTTGGCTAAATTTACTTGCCAAGTGCCTGCTGTTTGGTTTAGTGTCACCTTTAGTGGCAGCTTATCCTCAGCTATGACTTCAACTTTGACTGCTTCTTGTTTGTCAAAAGTACCAGAAAGTGCGATCGCCTGATTCAGCAACACTTCCGTCGGACCTTGATAAGTTAAATTTGGTGCCGGATTGAAAGATTTGCCGCCGCGGGCAAATTGTACAAAATCGGGAAAAATAAAACCGGTATTACCAAAGGGCGGTAAATTTTCAGTAAGGGAGACTTTAATGTGGCCTTGTTCGATGGAGAATCCGCTAATTCCGTAAATTATTCCCGCTGGTAAAGTAATTTTTTCCTGTGGTTGCAGAGTCGCTGCATCTACCGGCCGCTTTTTGAAAGCAGTAGTTTTGACAACAGTCATGGTGACAGCATTTTTGTCAAAGGGAATTCCTCTCCCATCTTGCAAAATTTGGACGTGCTGCGAGTACAGAAAGCCGGAGTTTCCTAAATTGGGAATTGCGCGATCGAAGGTGACTCGAAAATGATTTTCTACGCAAGCATAGCCGAGGATATTGAAGGTTTCTCCCTGGCTCAAATCTACTTTTTGATTTGGGGCTAAAATAGCAGAATCAGCGGGGCTGAGCTTCAATTTGCTTTTCTTGACAACCCACAGTAACTGCATTCCGGGTGGTGGTGTGGGTAAGTCAGTGCGATCGAATCTGAGAACTTTTGCGCCTTTGGTTAGCAAAACGTGTTCTTCGTAGAAATAGCCAGATTGTCCAAGGGGAGCAATGGGATTTTTGAGGTTTACTTTCAGGTGTCTATCGTCTAATTCATAATCAGTGATCAGATAGGTTTGACCTGCAATTGTGTCAGCTTTTTGTTGGTCATTGAGACTAGCTGCTGCCACTGTTCCCGCTTTAAATTTGGTATTTTGGAGAACAACTAACATCAACAATGGATCGGAGGAATTAGTCGCCGGATTGACTTTGATATTAACTGTTTGTTCGCCGATAACTTTGCCTGTTTTATCAGTGGCTTTCACTTGCAATGTGCGAGTTCCAGCGTTATTAAATCCTTTTTCTAAACTGATACTCCAACTCCCTGTAGATGGATGAATTTCGACATTTAGGACTGTGGTTCCTTCCGTTGCTGAAATCGCAGCAACTTGATTTTTGTCAAAAATTCCAACTAGGGCTGTGGCTCGATTTGCCTCAATTTCTTGAGGGCCTAAGTATGTCAAAATACTGGTACTGTTTGTCATTTCAATCTCCTTGAGGGATGTTTGCAGTTACATCTGGCTTTAAAACTTGCACAAATACTCTGGGTAATATTAATTCGGATGCTACCGAAATTGATATAACTTCTAATTTTATCAATACAAATGCGCGATCGCAAATAAAACCGCCCCTAGATTCAGTCTAAGGGCGGTAAGTGGTTTTGAGTGCGATCGGCTAAACTATGGTGACAAGAATATCTTGAGCGTGAGAGTCAACCTTCATAGTTTCCCCTTCATAAACTTGAATGATTTTGCCGGTACCGTCGATGACGAAGGTGACGCGCTTGGCATAATCACCTTTCTCGACATCGTAGGCTTTGGTAATCGCGCCATCGACATCTGCTAATAACTGGAAAGGCAAATCGTACTTCTCTGTGAACTTTTGGTGTGATGCTTCGTTGTCGCGGCTGACACCGAGAACTACAATATCTTTACCCTTGTATTCTTCATGGGCTGCTTTGAAGCTTTGGGCTTGTCTGGTGCAGCCGGGAGTGTCGTCTTTGGGGTAGAAGTACAAGATGACGGTTTTACCCGCGAATTCGGAGAGGGAGACGGTTTTGCCATTCGTGTCTTTGGCGGTAAATTGAGGTGCCGCGCATCCAACTGGTAAAGTCATAGTTTGTTTCCCTTGTTTGGTTTTTCTGGCAATTCCTCAACTTATTTTACTTGGTTATGTGCATTTGTAATAGGCTTTTGTTGAAAATCGCGATCGCCTCTAAGATAAATTCCGGTTGCACCGGAATAATATAGAGGATACGGCAGTGCCCATTGGTGTCAAATTAAGGTTCATTCCACAGTCCGACAGGGGTTTAAACCCCTGCCTCAAAGCTAAAGTCCTCTCAAGAGGACGGCAGGAGTTCTTCAGTCCTCTTTGAGAGGACTTTAGCTATTAGACAGGGAATTCATTCCCAGGGATCGATCGCAATTCCTAAACCTTGTGCCACTTGGCGGCCATAATTCGGATCGGCGCGGAAGAAATGGCACAGTTGGCGCATCTGAATCTCCGGTTTTGCTGCACCCAAACTTTCGACAATATTAGCGACAAGCCGCTGCTGTGCATCGGGTTTCATCAAGCGATAGAGGTCTCCTGCTTGAGTGTAATCGTCATTGCCTTTACGGTGATCGTAGCGATCGACTTTGACATTTCCTAAGTCCCAAGCTGGGTCAGCATAGACACAGTTTTGCTTCGGCGTATCCTCGTGGCTGTTGGGTTCGTAGTTCGGCCCGCTACCACCGTTGTTACCCAATGCCATTGCGCCATCCCGCTGGTAGTGCATCACCGGACATTTTGGTTGATTAACCGGCAATTGCTGATAGTTTGCACCGAGACGATAGCGTTGAGCATCTGCATAGGACATGATGCGAGATTGCAGCACTTTATCTGGAGAGAAGCTAATTCCTGGAACCACATTAGAAGGAGAAAATGCCGCCTGTTCGACTTCCGCAAAAAAGTTTTGTGGATTGCGGTTGAGTTCGAGAATTCCCACATTAATTAAGGGAAACTCTGAGTGCTTCCACACTTTTGTCAAGTCAAAGGGGTTTTCGCGATATTCTGCGGCCTGGGCTTCGGTCATTACTTGAATGCAAAACCGCCACTTGGGATAATTACCTTGTTCTATTGTTTCAAACAAGTCGCGAGTCGAATGATCGGGGTCTTCGCCTTTAATCCGCATCGCTTCTTCGGCGGTAAAATTTTCAATACCTTGCATAGTTTTGAAGTGGAATTTGCACCAAACTCGTTCTCCTTGATCATTGATTAGGCTGAATGTATGGCTGCCAAAACCGTCCATGTGGCGGTGGTTTTTCGGCGTACCGCGATCGGAAAACAAAATTGTCACCTGATGCAGAGATTCTGGACTTAAAGACCAGAAATCCCACTTAGCGTTAGGATCTTTGAGATGGGTTTGGGGATGGCGCTTTTGGGTGTGGATAAAATCAGGGAATTTAATCGGATCGCGAATGAAGAAAACAGGGGTATTGTTACCAACTAAATCCCAGTTACCTTCTTCGGTGTAGAATTTGAGCGAAAAGCCTCTGGGGTCACGTTCGGCATCTGCTGAACCTTGTTCGCCGCCTACGGTAGAGAAGCGGAGAAGAACCTGAGTTTGTTTACCAATTTCTGAAAATAACTGAGCTTTACTATAGCGAGTAATGTCATGGGTGATGGTCAAGGTGCCAAATGCAGCGGCTCCTTTAGCATGGACAACGCGCTCTGGAATGCGTTCTCGGTTGAAGTGAGCCAGCTTTTCCATCAGGTGAAAATCCTGCATGAGAATAGGCCCGCGTTCACCCGCTGTCAGGGAGTTCTGGTTATCTGCAACGGGAATCCCGTCCGCCGTTGTCAATGTTTTGTGTTCTGTCATGGTTGGTAAATCGATTGCTGTATCCTCAGTGTTCCATAGGTTTCTGGGAGGGGGGTCTATCTGTGGAGGTAATTCTCAGATGTGCGATCGGATGTTAGATTATAAGTGTGTTTTCAAAATTTGCTGAGTCAATTAAAACTAATAACCTGTCCTAAAATAGAAGAGACATCCTATATTAATTCCCTACCATGTCGATCGCCGTCATTAAAGAACATATCGAAATCACCCCAGGAATTTGTGGGGGAAAACCCCGTATCGCCGGACATCGCATCCGAGTTCAGGATATAGTTGTTTGGCACGAACAAATGGGAATGTCACCAGACGAAATTCTGTATCACTATCCGAGTATTACTTTATCTGATATCTATGCAGCTTTAGCCTATTATCACGATCGTCGAGATGAAATTCGCTCTGCAATCGAAGCAGATGCAGAATTTGCGCGCCAATTGAAAGCTCAAACCCCATCGCTATTGCAACAAAAATTAAAAAATCGTCAACATGGCTAAGATAAAATTTCATCTTGACGAAAATATAACTCTTGCCATAGGGAATGGATTGCGAAGACGTGGAATTGATGTCACCACAACTCCAGAACAAGGAATGATCGGGCAATCCGACGAACAACAATTAGCATTTTCCCTGTCTCAAGAGCGAGTAATTTTTACCCAAGATACGGATTTTTTAAGATTGCATCATGCAGGTTTGTCTCATGCGGGTATTGTTTACTGTCCGCAAACCAGTAAATCGATTGGGGAAATTTTGCAAGGATTAGTATTAATTTGGGAGGTACTGAATGCTGAAGAAATGAACAATCATTTGGAGTATTTGTAAAAATAGGCGATCGGCACGTCGAGCCTGAGTATTAATCTTACCGCAGTTAAGAGGACTTATGAAAAGAAACTCGGTTTTTACGATAAATCAGAGATTTGGCAGCGAGGCATCGCAGAAACCGGGTTTCTAGCCTCCGGTGCATAAATCGCAATTAATTTTTACAACAACTTATAACATATTCTCGAACAACAAGAGATAAATCAAACAAGACTTTCTCTCCTTCTATTCTTTTGAGTAAATAACGTTGACGCAACGATCGCAACCCATTCATTAAGTCCATTGATGACAGAGATAAACTTTGGCTTAAATCTTCCCTTGACACAGGTAAGTCAAATTTACTTAATTGTAAAAGAATCTCTTGCTCTGTGGGTGATAGCCGTTTGAATAATTCAGTCAACCGAGATTTAATATCTTTAGTGACTATTAAACTATCTTCTTTTAAAAAATCAGCAACTTTGCCACCAAAAATACTTTTAATTAAACTGGCAATATCTTTTAAATCAACGAAATTTCCTCCGTACATATCGCTAAACTCCGCCCAGGCTTCATCATCTTTTAAACCCCATTTTTTCAAGATTTCTGTATGGTCTAATCCTTGTAAATCTAAGCACTTAATAGGATATAAATCCTCATCCAGGCTAATCATTTCTTGACATTGTTCCTGACTTATTAAAATGAAGCTACTTTGATGTTCTATATTTGTCATCATTTTCAATAAATTTTGGAAATTTTTAGATTCCGTTTTGAACTCTCCTGCCAATTCTCCCTTAATAAATAATTCTTGGAAATCATCAAGGATGATTAAACATCTTTGTTGACGCAAAAGATTGAAAAATTGAGTTAACTTATTATCGGTTTGAATAAGCTCATCATTAACACCGATTAAAATTTCATTAATAATGGCATCTAAAGATTGAGATAGTTTGAGATTTTTCCAGATTACTACCTCAAAATGTTGTAAATTTAGGTCAACAAACTGTTTGACTAGGGTGGTTTTGCCAATTCCACTTAATCCTAAAACTGAGACTAGATGAAGATTTTGGTCGATTAACCAGTGGGAGAGGGTTTGAAGTTCGAGAGTGCGATCGTAAAAGCTGGTGATTTTAGGGGCTAGGGTTAAATCGTGATACAGAGATTTAGATTGATTCTTAGTTATATTCTCTTGATTGTCTTTGTTTGTATTATATAAAATTTGTGGATTAAAATTAAAGTTGTGATTACTACCATTTACATGACAAATATTTCGATTTTGAGATGATTGAATATGTAATCTGTGGAAAGTAGAGCGAAAATTATGCTTATTAATATCTTCACCTAACTGTTTAGATAAAATTTGCCATAGCTGACGCCCAACATTTCTAACACGACTTTCGCTACGCTTACAATCATCAGCAATTTCATCATAGGTCTTTCCCTGGTAAACCCCTGTAACTACAGCCTTTTGAACATCATCTAGGTGTTTTCCTGTCTTGGTGAATACCAACTGATCCGCACATTGTAAAACCTCTGTAACATTCATAAAATGTATCCACAGTAAATTTTTGACTATTATAGTATATTTTAAGACATTACATTAATTTTTGTTAAAATTGGTTTAATTTTGGAAAAAAACACAAGATAAAATAAGATATTTTAAGCTTGTGTTCGCTTGATAAACTATGTATAGTGAATTCTATGATTTTGTTTTAAACAAGGCACTTCAATATGTCAATGCCCCAAGAAATGACTGATGCTAATCTTAGATCTATTCCATCCGGTCTATCTGGCATTTATGCAATATACCATAATTTTGATGGAGAAATTGATACTGCTTATGTAGGAAGAGCCAAAGGGACACCCGGAAGTTGTATTAAGACCAGACTTCAAAAACATTTTAGTGGTCAAGATAAGCAGCGCATTGGAAGTGTGATATCCACCAGCCAAAAGGAAAAGGAGTTTTTCTTTTCTTATGAAGTGATTGAAACCTATGAAGAATTGAAGAGAATTGAAAAATCAGAAATTGTGAATATCCTACCAGCGGGGAACGTCCAACGCAATTTCAAGATTGAAGATTTAGGTATAGAGTGAATTATAAATATTTTTAAAATTCATCTCGATCAGACAGAGTTAAACACAAGTTAGTGACAAGAGAGGTAAAAGTTTATGAGTGATGATCAAAGTGTTAAGTATGCAGTGGACTTGGTGATGTGTATTGATGGCACAGGTTCAATGGGTCATTTAATTGAAGAAGTGAAGTCAGCCGCTCTCAAGTTTTACGAGCAGCTAGAAGCTAAGATGAAAGAAAAAAGTAAAAAAATCGATCAACTGAGAGCTAGGGTAATTGTATTTCGGGATTATTGGGCAGATTCACCCGATAAGGTGATGCAATGTTCCGAGTTTTTTGATTTGCGATCGCAGTCTTCAGATTTTGCTAATTTCGTTTCTCCAATTAAAGCTGACGGTGGTGGCGATGAACCGGAAAATGGCTTAGAAGCGGTTGGGTTAGCACTTAAGTCAAAGTGGGAAAAAGGAGACTTTAGTAAACAACGATATGTAATAATTGTTTACACCGATGCTAGCGCTCATAGTTTAGGCAAAAGCCCTAAGCCCAGTCATTATCCTAATGATATACCAAAAAGCTTTGATGATTTGACTGATTATTGGCACGATATACCAACATCAGCCAAGCGTTTATTACTGTTTGCACCTGATGCTGAACCCTGGACAATGATGAGTAGTTGGGAAAATACGATTCATTATGTTTCGGAAGCAGGTAATGGATTAGAAGAACTAGAAATAGATCAAATTTTAGAAGCGATATCGGGGAGCATATAAGCAGGTTTGTTAATGAGCTATCTAAGTTAACTTAATTACTAAAATATGTATTAAGTTAACTTTTTAAATCACCTACAATTTCCAATAAAAAATTCAATTATGGCTATGACTAAATTTAATTTAGTAGTAAATATAGAAGTTGCTGAAGACAAAGGCGAAGATGCCAACCTAGCTGAAGATTTTGGACAAACTTTCTTGATGGGCGTCTTTGACGGATTAGGAGGCCGATCGGCTGGTTACGGTGGTAAAACGGGGGGACGTATTGCTTCAGAAGAATCATCTCACATCAGCAAAACATTCTTCAAACAATGGCACGGTGAAATAAAGCCAGAAAATGTCATTCAATTGCAACAGCAAATTTGCCGATCGCTGAAAATTAAAGCAGATATCAATATGCCGAAAACTTCATCTCGGCTAAAAGGTTCTTTAGTCGAACATAAACTTTGTACAACGATCGCCCTGGCTAGCATTCCCAAGCAAAAAGGACAAGAAAGAATTTTTGAAGCTAACTTGGCTTGGATGGGAGATTCACGAATTTATTTTCTCAGTCCAACTAAAGGTTTACAACAACTTACTAAAGATGACTTAGTAACTTCCAAAGATGCCTTAGAAATGCTGAGACAAGATCCACCCATGTCTCAATATTTAACTGCCGATATAAATCCGACATGGCAAATTCATTTTCAGCATTATGAAATTGAAGGATCGGGCTGTTTTTTAGCTTGTACTGATGGCTGCTTTCAGTATTTTTCTGCTCCTTGGGAATTTGAAAAATTGTTGCTAGAGATGCTCTCTAAGTCAGAAGGGGATACAATGGATAAAAATACTTGGCAACAATTAATTAAACAAAGATACACAGAGATTAAGCAAGATGATGTTTCTTTAATTCTCTATCCAGTAGGATTTAATGGAATAAAGCACTTAAAGAGTTCTTATCAAGAACGTTTGCAGTATCTCCAAGAAAACTTTATGGCTCCTACAGCTAATAGTCGCTATGAGGATGTACAAACTCTGTGGGAAAAGTATAAAATTGATTATGAATATTATTTCCAATTTATTCAAGATATTCAGCCAATAGCTACTCCTAAACTATCCGTGTCAGAAGATTATCCCTCCAGTTCAAACACTTCTGCCACTTCTAGTTTGAGTACACAAGAACTTAATCAAGTCTTTAAACAGAAAGCAGCAGCCAAGGCTGAAGAAATTCAAACTTTGTTGGAGCAGGCTTACTGTTATTATGAAAATAATCGCTTAAAAGAAGCTCAAAATTTGTGCATTCAAGTTTTGAATATTGAGGTTCATTACAGTGAAGCTAAATATCTTTTAGGATTGATTTACACTAAATCAGCTCTTACCGAAAGCAATTATAACAGAGGAGAGTTATTCAAAAAGGCAGGTTCCTACTTCGAGGAACTTGTTTTAAACAAGTCGGCTGTGGAAAAACTTATAGCTGTCGAAAAAATTGTGGAATCATACCGAATTCTAGGTTTTATTTACTATTCTTTAAATAGCCCAAACAAGTCTGTTCATTATTATCAAATATTTTTTAAGAGTGAGGGTTCAGACAAATTAGACAACTGGCAGGAAGACTTGAACTTTTTTGTGATCTCTCTGAGGAATTCCACAGGCAATAAATGCGAATCGGCTAATTCAGCCATACAATTTTGTCACCGTCTAGTTCATAATACTAAACTCTTACCTTATGGTAGAAATACTGTAATTTACTACTTTATGGCACAACTACAAGAAATAGAAGGAGAATTAAATGCAGCCTTGAATAGTCTTCAAACAGTCTTGGGAAACTATTTGCAACTGGATTATAAAATGCACCAAGAAGCGCAACAAATGTATCATAAAATTATGAATAAGTTAAACGGCAGGAGATATTAATAATCGATGTCTTACAAAAAAGGTGATGTTATTGCGGAAAAGTATGTAGTAACCCGTGATTTTGATAGTGCTAACGGTGGTCAATGTCAATGGGGTTTTGCTGTGTACAATGGAAACGAATATTTTGTCAAAAAATTTCTCAGTCCAGTTTATCCAGGCGAAGATGCACCAGGAAGTGAAAAAGGAAAACAAAAGCGGCGCGATCAGTGTGATGAATTTGCTAGAAAACAGCTAACTATTCAAACAGCACTATCCGCTTGTGGTGCAGGCGGCTCAGTAGTAGTGATGGTGGACTTTTTTAAATATGGTGACGATTATGGTAAACATTTCTTCAAAGTCTGCCAAAAAGTCGATACCAGTTCCTTATCAAACGAAATACATACACTAAAGCCAGAAGAGCGTTTATTTGTCATGCTAACAGCAGCAGGCGCACTGAAAATTTTACACTCAAATGGGATTGTCCATCTTGACTTGAAACCAGATAATGTGCTGATTCAAAAATGGGAAGGAAGGCAAGTTGCTAAAATTATTGATTTTGATAGTAGTATTCTTGAAGGAGAATCGATCGCGGCAGAATTTTTAGTCGGCGATCCGGTATATTATTCCCCAGAATTTGCCAAACATATTGCTACAGCAGGAAAGACACCCGCGCCCACTAAAAAATCTGATATTTTTTCCCTGGGTTTGATTTTCAGTCAATATTGGACAGGTACTCGTCCGGTTTTATCAGAAAAGTATACTTATGCTCACGAAGCTATTCTGGATCGAAAAAAACTGGAATTACCATCGATTAAAAATACAACTAAATTGCGCGGTACTCTCATTGAAAATCCACTAGATACCGAAGTGCGTAAACTAATAGGAGAGATGTTAGCTTTAAACCATGAAGAAAGACCTGATATTAATCAAGTCCATCAAAAAATTAAATATTTTTATAATAATGGCGCTCCACCTAAAGATGGTAGAAATAAGCTAATTATCAATCTGAAGCCCAAATTATGAAATTTTTGATGTTATGAAAAAAACTTACCAGTGTAAAGGTTGTGGGAATGAAGTTGTTTCACTGATGAAGCCTTCAGAGTGTGAGGTTTGTACAGGACGAGAATGGACGAGATTAGCTACGAGTAAACCGATTAATTCAGGAGATGAAACTGTGGCTATTGATAAAGATATATTTTCTTCGTTTAAATTTCGATCGACCATTGAGGGGTATTGCCGAGATATTGGCTGGAATCTTTCTAGTATTGACAATAGAATAGCGACAATTAAGTTTAATATGGACTCTGGCAATACGCAAACTTTATTCATTGTCAAGTACGATTCGACCTTGGAGTTTTCTTGCCCGAGTGGTTTAAAATTCGACGATGAAGATGATATACCCCATCGTTTATCTACGTTACTTCTCACGCAAAATGCTACTTATAAACTGGGGTTTTGGGGGATAGAAACTATCAGTGGCAAACAAACTTTTTCAATTATTCATAACGCAGAGATGAGTTTAATAGATGTCAGTTATTTTCGTAGGGTAGTCACTCAGTTAGTAGAAGAATGTGATAAATTTGAACAGACCATAGAAGAATTAATCAACAGCTAATAGTTAGAAAACCTAGGAATTGCTTTTTTGGATGTGGGTGTTGAAGGTAGAACGATCGCCCATCCCCAACACCCATAACTTCAACCGCTCAGTTGTGGGTTGATTTTTCATAACTCTACTTTGCTGACTCTAAATCTGTAACAATTAAAAATATAGTACCTGTTCAAAAGTTCTCTCAATGACTTTTATCCCATCGGAAGCGTTTAAATCTATTAGTTATCCCAGCCGCACTGTCAAAAGAGCCGATCGCGCGATCCGGTGCAGCCCATTTCAATTACACTTCTTCCAGACCATCCGCGATAACAGCGTTTTCCTAACTGCGATCGCCTCAAATTCCGGTGTCGAACGCGGCTACACCCGATCGCCCGTAGCCGAACTAGCAGCCGAAAACTCCCTGCTGTGGCTGATCCAAGTCGGTGTACTGCGCCGGGAAGTAGATGGACAAGGGATTACCGACAGTTTTCGCCTCACGCCCCTGGGCCGCCAACTCGTGGAAAAATGGGAACAGGAAGGAGATAAAGTGCCGGATGCTTCAATGTGCGATCGCCTGGGAAATGCCTTGAGTCGCGGGTTGGGACTGTTTCTTTAAGCGTTTATTGCTTGTCCGATAGTCCGACAGGGAATGAATTCCCTGTCTCATAGCGAAAGTCGGTTAAAACCGACTGCAAGTCTAAATTCAACTTGATGTTGAGTTTCGCATTTCACGTTAGTCAACCTCCTCAGTCCTCTTTCAGAGGACTTGCGCTATGAGACAGGGATTTCAATCCCTGTCGGACTCGCCGTCAAACGAGTTAGACCCCGATCGCACCATAGCATTTTTTGACGCACCGGGCGATCGCATCCCCGTTCCACCTTTCGCCGAATCCTTGAATCTGACTGTTGGTGAAATGTTCAGTTGGCTGACTGAGTAGCGCAACCTCGATTTATGGATTTTTTAACCACAGAGGGCGCAGAGGGCACAGAGGTAGAGAAGAGAGAGTTCTCTACGGATTTGGTTGGATCGAATGTGTGTGCGATCGCCTATACTGGAATATCTGGTTATCCGCCCTTCAAGGACGAGAGAGGACTAAATTCCTCACTACAAACTTAATTATGATTATTTAACTCGACTACTTATCAACTCTCAACTAACCGCTAACTACTAACAACTAACTACAGAAAACGTTTCACAAAAATGGAAGCAAAATCTTACAAAGACAGCGTAAATCTGCCCCAAACCAAGTTTGAAATGCGCGCCAACGCGGTCAAACGGGAACCGGAATTGCAACAATTTTGGGCTGACGAACACATCTACGATCGCCTTTCGGAAAATAATCCGGGCGACTTGTTCATCCTCCACGACGGCCCACCCTACGCCAATGGCCAACTCCACATCGGCCACGCCCTGAACAAAATCCTCAAAGATTTTATCAACCGCTATCAAATACTGTGTGGCAAAAAAGTTCGCTATGTCCCCGGCTGGGATTGTCACGGATTGCCGATCGAACTTAAAGTCTTACAAAATCTAAAATCCGCAGAAAGACTCAATCTTACTCCGATCGAACTCCGTCGCAAAGCCGCCGCCTTCGCCCAAGAAACTGTCGAACAACAACGCGCTTCCTTCAAAACCTACGGCGTTTGGGGCGACTGGGAACATCCGTATTTAACCCTAAAGCCGGAATATGAAGCAGCCCAAATCGGTGTATTCGGTCAAATGGTGCTCAAAGGCTACATCTACCGTGGCTTTAAACCTGTTCACTGGAGTCCGAGTTCCAAAACCGCCCTCGCCGAAGCTGAATTGGAATATCCCGAAGGCCACACTTCGCGCAGCATCTACGTTGGCTTCCATGTCAGAAAGTTGTCGAAAACTTTGCAATCGAAGCTCAAGCGCTATATGCCCAGCCTCTGGGCAGCGATTTGGACGACTACTCCTTGGACGATTCCGGCTAACTTGGCGATCGCCGTTAATCCCGAACTGGATTATGCGGTGGTGGAACCGCCGGCAAATTCTAATATCGCCCAACAATTCATGTTAGTGGCTGTCGATGCGGTCGATCGACTATCGGCAACTTTTAACACTAAATTAAAAATCCTGGCTACCTTCAAAGGCAAAGAATTAGAAGGCTGCATCTACAAACATCCATTGTTCGATCGCGAAAGTCCGATAGTTGCCGGCGGCGATTACATTACCGCTGATTCCGGGACGGGATTGGTACACACCGCACCGGGCCACGGACAAGAAGATTTTATCGTCGGAAAACGCTGCGGTTTGCCTGTTTTAACTCCCGTAGATGAAAATGGAAACTTCACCGCAGAAGCAGGAGTATTCGCAGGTTTAAATGTCCTCGGAAACGGCAATGGCGCAGTGATTGATGCCCTTGCAGAAGCAAATTGTTTGATTAAAGAGGAAAGTTACGCTCACTCTTATCCTTACGATTGGCGCACCAAAAAGCCGACTATTTTTCGGGCGACGGAACAGTGGTTTGCGTCGGTGGAAGGGTTCCGCGATGAAGCATTAAAAGCCATTTCTAGTGTTAATTGGATTCCCGCGCAAGGGGAAAATCGGATTACTGCAATGGTAGGCGATCGCTCGGATTGGTGCATCTCCCGTCAACGGACTTGGGGTGTTCCCATTCCCGTATTCTACGACGAAGAAACTAACGAACCGTTGCTAAATGCCGAAACCATCGCCCACGTACAAGCAATTATTGCTGACAAAGGTTCCGATGCTTGGTGGGAAATGTCGATCGCCGAATTACTGCCGGAATCTTATCGCAATAACGGCCGCACTTACCGCAAGGGAACCGACACGATGGATGTCTGGTTTGACTCTGGTTCTTCCTGGGCCGCAGTCGCTAAAGGGCGATCGGAATTGAACTATCCTGCTGATATGTATTTGGAAGGTTCAGACCAACATCGCGGCTGGTTTCAATCCAGCTTACTTACGAGTGTAGCAACTAACGGTGTCGCTCCTTATAAAACAGTTTTGACTCACGGTTTTGTGCTGGATGAAAAAGGCCGCAAGATGAGCAAATCTGAAGGAAATGTCGTCGATCCAGCATTGGTAATTAAGGAATATGGAGCCGATGTTTTGCGGTTGTGGGTGTCTTCGGTAGACTATTCGGCAGATGTGCCTTTAGGTAAAAACATTCTCAAACAGCAGTCGGATGTTTACCGCAAAATTCGCAATACAGCTAAGTTTTTGTTGGGGAATTTGCACGATTTCGATCCCGCTAAAGATGCAGTGGCTTACGAGAATTTGCCGGAACTCGATCGCTATATGTTGCACAGAATGGGCGAAGTTTTTGCGGAAGTTAAAGATGCTTTTGATAACTTCCAATTTTCCCGATTTTTCCAAACTGTTCAAAATTTCTGTACGGTGGACTTGTCGAATTTTTACTTGGATATTGCCAAGGATCGACTGTACATCAGCGCTACGGATGCTCACCGTCGCCGGAGTTGTCAGACGGTGATTGCGATCGCAGTGGAGAATTTGGCAAAGGCGATCGCACCTGTTTTGTGTCACATGGCTGAGGATATTTGGCAATACATTCCCTATCCAACATCGCACAAATCAGTGTTTGAATCTGGTTGGGTGGAATTGGATGCGAAATGGCACAATCCTGAATTGGCGACTCGTTGGCAATATTTGCGGCAAGTGCGCGGGGAAGTTAACAAGGTTTTGGAAAAAGCTCGGATGGAGAAGGCGATCGGTTCTTCGTTGGCGGCTAAGGTTTTATTGTATGTTCCTGATGTTGAGAAAAGAGCACAATTGCAAGCTTTGAATCCTAGCAGCGAGGGATTGATGGATTATGTGCGATCGCAAAATTCAATCATTGAATTAGCAGCAGCGGAAAAAGCCAAAGCAATACAAGATCAACAGGAAGAAAAAGCGGCAAATGTTGCTAAGGTCTTGACAGGAACGACAATTCATGTTGAGGAGGAAACGATCACAAAGGGCGATCGACCTTCTGAAGTCATCGAATATTCTGCCGTTGAAACACCGATTCCAGATGCACAACCAGCATTCGATTTCGATAAAGTCGCTCAGTTTGTGGCGAATTTACCTACCTACGCGGGCAATTTCTTCACAGAATACCAAAAACCTTTGGTAACACTTGGGTTAATCACCTCAGTGTTGGTAACGGCGAGAATAACCGCCGGGATGTTGGATACGATGAATCAGATTCCTCTCTTGGGAGGAGTTGTGGAAATCGTCGGTATCCTATTCACAATGTGGTTTGCTGTCCGTTATCTATTGTTTGCGGACAACCGTCAAGAACTTGCAGAGAAAATCAGTCTGCTGACAGCAGATGTAGTTGGTAAAACTACGGCGATTGGAGTAGGTGAAAAAGATGCGATCGCACTGGACACCCTAGTCGAATCAAAGATTATCGAAACACCTGAAGTTCCGAAAATCGTACTGGAAAAACCAGTCGAACCAGTAAATGTCACAATTCCAGCAATCCCGAAAACTGAAGTAATTACAGTTGTACCAAAAGCAAAACCTGCTGCGACAAAACCTGCAATTTCCGATTCTGCAACAGTCAGCAACTGTGTAGACGAACTGCGGTACTTGTTTATCACTTCGGAAGTGGAACTAATAGAGTCGAATGTAGTTCTGCAAGAATTACCGTATAGTTTCCAGTCTCCAGAGTTGGGAATTGGTGTTGTCAAAGCAAATGGCGAAAAGTGCGATCGATGCTGGAACTACTCTACTCACGTCGGAGAGTCGATCGAACATCCGCTAATTTGTGAACGCTGCGTTAGTGCAGTAGATGGACAATTTTAACCTATGCTTAGGCTGATAACGCACCCTACATTTAGATGTAATGTGCGTTAAATGAAGTTTTGTAGGGGCGGGTTCGCCGAGATATTTGAGAAGTATCGACAAATTATATAAACCCGCCCCCACCACACAAACAGCCCTTTATTGATGATACTGGTATAATATCGTTTCCGATAATCGGAGTCAGAAAATCAATGGCTTACAGCGATTTCAAATTAAGTAATGTCAGTAAAATCTTTGAATTAACAATTACCGAGTCTTCCCAACTCTTAGCAGATGTTCCAGAAATAGAAGCCAGCGAATTATTAACAACTATCCTCAAAGAAAATATTGATCTAGCTGTTTCAATTAATACCGAAAAAGCTCGTTCCGAAATGATTATAGCACCAATCTTACTAGAAATTAGACGCAAATTAAATTATCATATAAGTTTATTTTCTGGAGTCGAGTTTAATGTCGATCCAGCTAAAGGACTCAATGGATTTTGTGATTTTTTGATGAGCAATTCTCAGGAACAGTTGTTTATTTCCAGTCCTATATTAACAATTGTAGAAGCAAAAAATGATAATTTAAAAGCAGGATTAGGTCAGTGTATCGCTGAAATGGTAGCAGCACAATTGTTTAACCAACAAGAAGGAAATGAAATCTCGATTATTTACGGCGCTGTGACAACTGGTACGGTTTGGCAATTTCTCAAACTCGAAAATAAGGTAGTTTCGATAGATTTAAGCGAGTATTTTATCCGAGATATTCAGAAAATTATCGGAATTTTAATCAAAGCCATGAAGGGCTAAGGTAGGACTAATATCAAGTCCGCATTGTTTTGATGATATTAGTCCGAATTCAGAAATCTAGAGGCTAAACATCCTCTGGATCGATCCCCATCTCCCGTAGCTTAGCAGCTAGCCGATCGGCCCGCAGCTTTTCCTGCTCAGCCCGCAGCTTTTCTTGCTCAGCCCGCAGCTTTTCCTCCTCAGCCCGCAGCTTTTCTTGCTCAGCTCGCTCATCACCTGTTAGCAGCAGATTGCCCTCACTATCCCACCAACGCAGCCAGGGCAAGGTTTGATTACCTTCGGGCCCGATCCAAATGCCCAATTCTACACCCATCGGACCGATCGAATAATGACCACGCTGATTGGCTGCAACCAGTTGATAGTGATTGGCGATTAGTTCATAAACTTCGACGGAGGCTTTCTCCACCTCGTAAATTGCATAGAAGGGAATCCGAATCGCCTGCTCATAAACCCAAAACTTACCAGTTTTGGTTCCCTCAACTGCTGAGGGTGGTGTCGAATCGCGCTCTTCTGACCCATTTCCTGACACAAACTCGATCGCAATCAATGGCGCGACAAATTCTTTCCACAACACATAAGAGCGCCGCCCGACTCCATCCAATAACGGCGGTACATTCGGCACATAAAACCAGTCTGGTGCTTCTGCACCTTTTTCCGGTGGGTCAGTCAAGCGCCAATAAATCCCACAATCTTGACCAATCGCGTATTGTCCATCCGGGTGTAGTCGATCGAGGATAGGACGAATCGAACTGGTGAGGAGCAAACTTTGGGGATGTTCTTGGAAATTTTTCACAAATGTACCATCTGACTCCGGTAACTGCGTATGATCTGGTAATGATAAAAGAAGCGGTGATTCGGCGATCGTCATGGCGATATCTCCAACTTTAGATAACCTAATATTTTATTTTAAGGCCTAATTCCCGAAGGTTGACGATCGCCATAATATAACTTTTTGGTAACGAGATTGAGAAATTAGTTTGTCTGTCATCTGTAGGGTGCATCGCCATCAAAAATTATCAAAAAGATAGACAATCTCAAAGCGACGCACCTTTCAAAATCTCAGGTTACTAAATGATGTGACGCAGGAAATCGCTACAGACGAGGTTGAGGGCGATGTAGTCGTAGGCAAGGTTTTTTCGATTTTCGCGATCGACATTTAGCTGTATTGCCTGTTCTAGGTGTTGTTCTGCTTGGGTTTATAACTCCTACTGCATTAGCCTTAAACTTTTTAATTGACTTTCTTTGCACCAAATGTTAATGTCGATTATAGTTTTTAGTAAAAATCCAAATTATACGGTGAGATTTTCTAGCCTTCCCAGCAGATGATAAATAGTGACGCACTTACGGTATGTTGTATTGTAAGTAGCACAAAATGTTTTTATGAAAATTTTAGTCACAGGCGCAGCAGGCTTTATCGGCTACCATTTAGCCCAAAAATTATTGTCTCAAGGCAAACAGGTTTACGGTATAGACAACTTAAATGACTATTATGATGTCAATCTCAAAAAAGCGCGTTTAGCTCAACTCCAGCCGCATTCAGAATTTACTTTTGAGCAGTTAGATTTGAGCGATCGCACTTTAGTATCCCAACTCTTCCAAAATCACCAATTTGACCGCGTTGTCCACCTTGCAGCCCAAGCTGGTGTGCGCTATTCTCTGGAAAATCCCCACGCTTACGCAGACAGCAACCTGATGGGATTTTTGAATATCTTAGAAGGTTGTCGTCACAGCAAAATCGAGCATTTAGTCTTTGCTTCTTCCAGTTCCGTTTATGGTACTAACACCAAAATTCCCTTTGCTGTTAGTGATAATGTCGATCATCCAATCTCCCTTTACGCCGCCACCAAAAAAGCTAACGAATTGATGGCTCATTCCTATAGCCATTTGTACAATCTGCCAATCACCGGATTACGCTTTTTTACAGTATATGGCGCTTGGGGACGACCGGATATGGCGTATTTCAAGTTTGTCAAGGCGATCGCAGAAAATAAACCCATTGACGTTTACAACTTCGGTAAGATGCAGCGCGACTTCACTTATATTGATGATGTCATTGAAGGAGTTATGCGAGTCATGGAAAAGCCTCCTCAATCCAATTCAGAAACATCAAGCACCGTTCCCTATAAGATTTACAATATTGGCAATAATTCCCCTGTGGAATTGTTGACTTTTATTGAAGTTGTTGAAGCGGCTATGGGCAAAAAAGCGGTTAAGAATTTGTTGCCGATGCAGCCCGGTGATGTACCTTCTACTTATGCAGATGTAGATGATTTGATGGCGGATGTAGGGTTTAAACCTAGTACAACTATTGAGGAAGGAATTAGTCAGTTTGTGAAGTGGTATCGAGAATATTATCTAGCATAGGGAATTGGGAATTGGGAATTGGGAATTGGGAATTGGGAATTGGGAATTGGGAATTGGGCATTGGGAATTGGGCATTGGGCATTGGGCATTGGACATTGGGCATTGGGCATTGGGAACTCGCGCTCTACCCAACGTACTTCATTTATTTGAGAAACGCCATAGCCTATTACCAATTACCAATTACCAATTACCCATTACCAATTACCCATTACCCATTACCCATTACCTCATTTTTATGACGAAGGATATATCCCTCTTTATGCCTTCGCCTCAACCCAAATTGTTAGTCCTTCAACTCTCAAACCCTTGCCACGAGTGCCGCAATATTGACCGTTAGAACCAGTTGGAGTATCACCGACATTTTGGATATGAGCTGTGTAAAGTACGTTGTATTTATCAGCATCAACTCCCGTCAGCCGCGCCGCAAATCCCTCAATCCGCTTAGCTTTACCTCGGAAACCAGCTAAGTCTCCTTCTTCGATCCAAGCAGTATCGCCAACACTTTCAACGTGAGCCATATACTGCAATTTGAGACCGGCAATCGGAGGCTCTATTTTCATCTGAAATCCTTCGACGCGACGGCCTTGACCCTTGCTACCAGCATATTCTCGATCGCTAAAAGTGCGATCGCCAATTCCTTGAATATGCGCCAACACTTTTAACCCCACAGGCTGGGCTGGTTGAGCTTTTGCGGAAGGAACAACCCAAACGTTGATACCTTCGACTCTCAAAGCTTTGCCACGAGTGCCACAATAGTCGCCGTTTGAGACAACCTTTGTGTCACCAACATTTTGAATGTGAGCAGTGTAAAATACGTCGTATTTACTAGCTTCAGCACCGCTCAATCGCACGGCAAATCCTTCAATTCGTTTGCCTTTACCCCGGAAACCTGCTAATTCCTGTTCGCTAACCCAAGGAGTGTCGCCCACACTTTCAACGTGAGCCATATATTCGACTTTTAAGCCGGGAATTGCAGGCTCTAAATTAACTTGAAATCCTTCGACGCGCCGCCCTTGAGCCTTTGTACCGGCGTATTCTTGAGAACCAAAAGTGCGATCGCCAATGCCTTGAATGTGCACCAAAACTTTCAATCCCAAAGTCCCTTCTACTGGCGCTGGTTTCGCTGCCGTTGGTGGGCCAAAAACAATGTTTCCAGAGCCTTTACTCTGGAGGGATTGAGGCATTTCCATGCTGGGAACAATAATTACCTCGTGCATCGGGGCTGAAGGTGCTGGTGATTCCAAAATCTTGATTTCGGGCACAACTACAACTTGTTTCGGGGCGACATTTCCCGACGGGATCAGGATGATTTCTGGTGAGGGTTCAACAACTGCTGGGGGTAGGGGTGCGATTGTGGCTGCTACTGGCACTTGAAAGGCTCTTGGCATCTCAGCAACGATCAATTTGCCTCTGGAAATGGCAACGGCTATTTGTTTGCCAAAGGCCGCGCTGACGGTTTCTTCGAGGATGACCCACTGTTCGTCATTTAATTGATCTTGTTGTTCTACGAGGGCGAGGACAGCCGCCACTGGGTGTTTGCCACTGACTAAGGATTCTGCATCTGAGTGCAGTTGAGTCGGGGTTGATTCGGAAATGGCGCGGTACAGTTCACGGGCTCTACCATGCACTGATTGTAATGGCCCAAAGTCGCTTTGTTCGCGGTGGGCGATCGCCAATACTCGATCGAGCACTTTTAAGGCTTGGGAGCGAATTTCTCCTTTGCCTTCAGAAGCTGCGATTGTCTGGATTAAGTTTTGAATTTCTTTGAGGGATGTAACTTCTCCGGGCGTGATGGCGGAGTTGCTGAGTTCGAGGGCTTGTTTTTGGACAACGGAAAAATTGCGGCTGTAACTCACTATTTCTTGCAGCAAGCTTTCCGACGGAGGAAGGCCGGAGTCTTGGAGTTGTTTGGCTGCTTCTGCGAGTCGATCGGCTAAATTAGGATAAGTTTCCGATAGTCCAGCTATTTGTTGTAGCAAATCTTTATGAGTTGGTTCCATAGTCTGTCGTAAATATTTAACTTGCTTATTGTAGACGTTCATTGCCCTTGAGAGTGCCACAGATCCGAGACCTTCTGCATTCAACCTTCAACAGAACCGAGATTTTCCTGATTTCCCTGCCCTCGCTGGCGTGTGATCTGCGTCACCTACAAACCAGTCGCTAGTCACAGTCTCCAAGTCTGGTCGTCACTGAATGACCACAACAATGTCACACAAACCAAGTTATAGCCGTCACCGTCAATTCCATATAAATTTTTCATACTAAAGGTGTACAAGTTTTAAAATCCACAAGTGTTATGGTACTGATTCGCGATGTTGTCCAACAAGCTATGACAATAGGCTATCTAACTATTGAATCTGAAAATTTATTGCGCCGGATGTTAACGACCACGACTTACGAATTAGAAGACTTAAATGCTTTTATGACTTTGCAGTTAGCCGCTATGTCTGGCTTGGTAAAACAAGAGTCTCGTGAATTGAGAGAGTATCAATACTGTGCGGAAGTCGTCTCTGACCCTGCCAATTATTGATCGATCGGCTTTACACACATTCAAATTTAGTCAGGAATATTAAAATCATGTTGATTCGTGACGTGGTAAAACAAGCTATTGCGGCTGGATATCTGAGCCTGGAAGCGGAAAATCAAATTCAGCAGACGTTCTCCTCAGCGCAGTGCGAATTGGAAGATTTGAATGCTGTTATGAGCTTGCAGTTGGCGGCAATGGCGGGCCGTGTGAAGCAACAGTCTCTGGAATCGATCAACTTAAAGCCAGGACACGGCACTGCCGTGTCCCTACAATTATCGCGGTAGGGAAGTGGTACTGCCTTGTCCTCTAGATCATTCCGGTTTTACCGGAATTGAGATCAGCCCCTATCTGTACTTAGTCGATCGAGATTGACTGAGGCCCGTTACTCTTACCATTGCTGGTTTCGCTGGCGGGAGGGGTGTAGGAAGTTGAACCCGTTTGCTCATCAATCCAGCTTTTAACTGGGTCTTCCTGAAGGTTAAGCCGAAGCAGACCAGACACAAATCCGCCCGTAAATGCGATCGGCTGTTCAAGCAATTCTTTGACCACCGGGATTAGTTCGTCGAGGAACATTCAAAATTCTCCTTATACTGCTAGCCTTATATGTTAACTGTTTTTGGCTCTACGGGGTGGTCGAACCTTTGAGCGGCTGGCATTTTTGTCAAGAATACATTAGCGAAGCCCTCGTAGAGGATCCCTGAATACTCAAAGATTTCAGGAGTTTATTGATGCCCTCTCCCATCAACAGAGAATGAAACAGCCCTGCGTTGAGGGGGGGGTGCGGAATGTGGGTTGAAACCGCCGATCGACCTCAAAAATTTGAGATAAGTTATAAGTTATGGGTCAGATCCGGTTTTATTCTCTCGATCGCCCTTAACTTGCACCTTATGCTCTGCAATTTTTTAAATAACCTATTATTCACCGGAAACTATATTCCTCACGGCCACTGTTACCTGTGGCCGCGAGAATTAGTCGGACTCCACATAGTCTCAGACTCGGTGATTTCTCTCGCCTATTACTCAATACCTGTATCACTGCTATATGTAGTCTTTCAACGAAAAGACTTGCCCTTTCGTAACATTTTTTGGCTGTTCGGAGCCTTTATTCTCTCCTGTGGCACTACTCATGTGATGGCAGTTTGGACGCTTTGGCATCCTGTTTATTGGCTTTCTGGCGGATTGAAACTAATCACCGCATTGATTTCTGCTTACACCGCTTTCGTATTAATTCCTTTAATTCCTCAAGCATTAGTTCTGGCGACTCCCACTCAATTAGGGATGATTAATCAAATACTGCAAACAGAAATCGCCGAACGTCGAGAAAGTGACGCTCGCTATCAAACTTTAACCGAAATTTCACCAGTCGGAATATTTTATACTGATGCTTTTGGAAACTGTTTGTATGTCAACGAACGTTGGTGTCAAATTGCTGGAATGACCTCTGAAGAAGCCTTCGGACAAGGGTGGGCACAAAGCATTCATCCCGACGACCGTCAGCACGTTTTTGTTGAATGGTATCGCGCCACAGAGGATAAATTGCCGTTTAAATCTGAGTACCGTTTTAAACATATTAATAACGGTCAGGTGAGGTGGGTATTTGGTCAAGCTGTAGTCCAAATTGGCAAAAATGGCGAGATTAAAGGTTATGTTGGTACTATTACTGATATTACAGAACGCAAGCAAGTAGAAGAGGAAAATCGACTTCTGAATGAAAGTCTAGAGCGTCGAGTTGCTGAGCGGACTGCTCAAATCGAAATTTCCAACCAAAAATTGCAAATAGAAATAGCCTACCGAGAACAAATAGCGACAAATTTATTAGAATTAACGCAACTGCAAAATGCCATTCTTAACAGTGCTAATTACACAATTATTTCTACTGAAACCGATGGTACAATTAAAACATTTAATCTGGCAGCCCAGCAACTTTTAGGATATTCACTAGAAGAAGTAGTCGGGAAAGTCACACCAGCAATAATTCACGATCCTCTGGAAATCGTTAAAAGAGCGGAAGTTCTTTCTCAAGCATTGGAAGTAAAAATAAACCCTGGAATTGAAGTTTTTATGGCCTTGCCCTGCCGGGGAATAGCTGATGAAAATGAATGGACTTACATTCGCAAAGATGGTTCCCGTTTCCCGGTACTGCTGTCGGTGACAGCCTTATTTGACAGCAGTGGAAATATTACTGGTTTTTTGGGCATTGGTCAGGATATTCGCGATCGCAAACAAGCTGAAAAAGAGCTGCGCGACCTCAATATTGCCATGCAAAATGCGGTAGAAGGCATTTCACGGCTAGATATTGAGGGACGCTACCTGAAAGTTAACCGAGCTTACGCTCATAAATGCGGTTACGAACCAGAAGAAATGATCGGCATGGAATGGCAGATCACCGTCCATCCTGACGATGTTGAAATGTTGATATTTGCTTATCAGGAAATGCTAACTTCGGGAAAAGTAGAAGTTGAAGCTAGAGGTGTGCGGCAAAATGGCTCTTTTTTTTACAAGCAAGTAACCATGGTAACAGCTTGCGATAAAAAAGGGATCTTTAACGGACATCACTGTTTTATGAAAGATATCACCGAGCGCAAACTAACGGAAAGAGCTTTGCAGGAAAGTGAATCCAAGTACAGACAAATAGTTGAATTAGCAGAAGAAGGTATTTGGGTAATTGACAGCAATGCCCGCACTACTTACGTCAACCACGCAATGGCGCGAATGCTCGGCTATGAAGAATTAGAAATGTTCGGGAGATCGCTTTTTGATTTCATGGATGAACAGGCCAAAAAGTTAGCCAACGATCATATGGAGCGGCGCAAGCAAGGAATTGCTGAAAGACACGAGTTTAGACTAAAAAATAAAGATGGTAAAGATGTTTGGACTTATATGTCTACCAGTGCAGTCATGGATGAAAAAGGTAATCTGCTGTCATGTTGCGCCTTGGTTTATAATATCACAGACCGCAAGGAATCAGAGCAACAAATGCTACAACTTACTGCTGACTTGAAGCGTTCTAATCAGGAATTGGAACAATTTGCTTATGTAGCTTCCCACGATTTGCAAGAACCTCTCAGAGCTGTTACCAGTTACACTCAATTGTTAGCCCAGCGCTATCAAGGCAATTTGGATACTAAAGCCGATAAATATATTAATCATATTGTTGATGGTGCTTCCAGAATGCAACAATTAATTAACGACTTGTTAGCTTATTCGCGATTGGGAACGAGGGCTCAGAAATTTGAAATAGCCGACTGCTACGCTGCGGTGGATCAAAGTTTGTGCAATTTGCAAATTGCGATCGCCGAAAGGAAAGCTGTCATTACTTGCGACTTAATGCCAACAGTGATGGCAGATGAATTGCAACTGGTGCAACTATTCCAAAACTTGATCGGCAATGCCATCAAATTCTGCTGCCAAGATGTGCCCATAATTCACATCTCTGCTATTATACAAGATAATGAATGGCTGTTCAGTGTCCGTGATAACGGTATTGGCATCGCCTCAGAGTATGCCGATCGCATTTTTATCATTTTTCAACGCCTGCACTCCCGTCGAGAATACTTAGGCACTGGTATAGGTTTGGCGATGTGCAAGCGAATTGTAGAACGCCACGGCGGACGGATCTGGGTTGAATCTCTATCGGGAGAAGGAGCGACTTTTTACTTTACTATTCCGATCATTAACAGTTGCACCATCAAAATTTGAATATTTTGGTTATATAATCACAAGGATACGCCCATTATGAGTGCTCAAACTCAAGTTAAACCAATAGAAATTTTGTTGGTTGAAGACTCTCCCAGCGATGCTGACTTGGCAATGGAAGCCCTCAGCCACGGTAAGATTTTGAATAACTTGAACTTTGTGGAGGATGGAGTCGAAGCAATCAAGTTTTTACGAAAGCAAGCGCCCTATATCAAAGTACCGCGTCCCGACTTAATTTTACTCGATTTGAACTTGCCGAAAAAAAGCGGTGTAGAAGTGCTCCAAGAAATTAAGACAGACCCAAATTTAAAACTAATTCCAGTATTGATTCTCACCACTTCGTCAGCCCAAGAGGATATTATCAAGTCCTACTCGCTGCACGCCAACTGTTACATTACGAAACCAGTAGATTTCTTACAATTTACTAAGGTAGTTAGGTTAATTGAGGAATTCTGGCTAACAGTCGTTAAACTTCCTGTAATTTAATTGCTTCAGGAGTTCTGGTGGCCGGTGGTGACACTTGCCAAACTATAATTTTAAAGTTAAAAATAGAAGAAAAGCCCCAAAATTTCCTATGATATTTGCAGAGTTCATATCTGAGGAGAAAGAACGTCAAAGTTATGTGGATTAAAATTCTGTTGGTAGAAGACAATCCGGCTGATGCTGATTTGCTTGCAGAACTATTAGAAGTATCTGTAGGAGTGGAGTGGGAACTTGTGTCTGTTGAGTTCCTGCATTCCGCGATCGCACAGTTGAGCAAACAGCCCTTTGATATCGTTTTACTCGACCTTTCTTTACCCGACAGCCACGGTTTGGAAACCCTAACTCGCTTGCGAGAAGTAGCGCCGGATACAGCAATGGTGGTAATGACTGGCTTGGACGATGAGGCGATCGGACTGAAGTCAGTTCGCTTGGGTTCTCAAGACTATATTGTCAAAGGTCAAATTACCACCCAATTGTTAGTGCGGACAATCCGTTACGCGATCGAACGTTCTCAAACATTTCAAATGCTCAGAGAAAGCGAACGACGTTTTCGAGCGATTTTTGACTCCTCATTTCAGCTCACAAAACTGCTGACTCCCGACGGAATTGTGCTGGAAGTGAACGAGACAGCCCTTGAGTTTACAGGAATGCGATCGCAAAATATTATCGGCCATCCCATTTGCGAACAACCGATTTGGAAACAGTCACCAAATGCCAAAGCACAATTAAAAGAAGGACTCGCCAAAGCTGGTATGGGTGAGTTCTTTCGCAGCGAACTTGACTTGTTAGGAAAGAACGGCCAAATTGTGACGATTGATTTCTCACTAAAGCCGGTTAAAAATGAGACAGGACAAGTTTTGATGCTGATTGCTGAAGCACGGGATATTAGCGATCGCAAACGAGCAGAAGCCGAAATTCTCAAAACATTGGAACGGGAAAAAGAACTTTCAGAACTTAGAGCTAAATTTGTGACAATGGTTTCCCACGAATTTCGCACCCCGCTGACAACTATCCAATTTTCCGCTGGATTGCTGCAAGATTACAGCTCAAATTGGTCGATAGAGAAAAAATCTACTCATTTTATGCGGATTCAACTAGCAATTCAACGCATGACAGAGTTATTAGAAGATATCCTCGTAGTTGGCAAAATCGAAGCCAATACACTACAATTTCAACCGACTTCCTTAAACCTCGAAAAATTCTGCCGTCAAATAGTAGAAGAACAACAACTCAACGACAGCAACCAACACCCGATCGCCTTTATTTTTACAGGTGACAACAGCGATGCTCAAATGGATGAAAAACTGATGCGACAAATCTTAGGAAACTTACTCTCAAATGCCATCAAATACTCTCCCCTAGGAACTTCAGTTCACTTGCATCTCCAATGTCAAAATGGACAAGCACTTTTCCAAATCAAAGACCAGGGAATGGGCATTCCCCAAGCCGACCAAGAGCGGATCTGGGAAACCTTTTACCGAGCTACAAATGTCGGCACAATTTCTGGAACAGGTCTTGGTTTAGCAATTGTCAAAAGAGCCGTAGAACTTCACGGCGGAAAAATCGCCATCCACAGTCAAAAAGACAAAGGTACAACTTTTACAATCACCCTACCTTTAATTTGCCATCCCAGTGAATAACATCTGAATCATCAAGTTAATATCAATAAAAAGCTCAACTTTAAAATATGAATAAATCCCGAAATCAACTACTGACAAACTATCAGGAAAAATAAAAATGGCAAAAGTTTTGGTAATAGAAGACGAAGAAGCGATTCGAGAAAACATTTTAGACTTGCTAGAAGCCGAGAATTTTGAATCAATGGGAGCGGCTAACGGTAAAATCGGGATCAAAATGGCGATCGCACAAATCCCCGATTTGATTCTGTGCGACATGATGATGCCAGAAATTGACGGTCACGGTGTTCTAAAAGCTTTGCGATCGGAACCTATAACTGCCACAATTCCGTTCATTTTCCTCACAGCCAAAGCCGAAAAAACTGACATTCGCCTCGGTATGGAACTCGGAGCAGACGATTACATAACCAAGCCTTGTACGCCACAAGAACTGCTAAAAGCAGTTGCTATACGACTCGAAAAACACAAGGCAATTAGCAGGAAATCTCAAAAAACACTAGATGAATTGCGCTCCAATATTAGTATGTCATTACCTCATGAATTGCGGACTCCTTTGAATGCAATCATGGGTTTTTCAGAGCTAATATTATCAGAATATAGCATCTTAAAAGAATCCGAAATCTTAGAAATGATCGGTTACATCCAACTTTCCGGTCATCGCTTGTACCGACTGATTCAGAATTTTTTGCTATATACCGATCTGGAAATGGCAGCAACCAATCCCGAACGGCTCAAGGAGATGCAAAATAGCGAATTTAGCTGCGTAGAATCTTTGCTATCTGAAAAAGCCAGACAGCAAGCAAAGCAGGCAAATAGATTAGACGACTTACAATTAAACTTGCAAAATTCATCGGTGGCAATTGATTCGATTAAGCTCACAAAAATTCTTGAAGAACTCCTTGACAATGCCTTCAAATTTTCTTCAGAGGGAACACCAGTTTTTGTAAATTCCTTGGTTGAAAATCAGATGTTCATTCTATCTGTGAAAGACCAAGGGCGTGGCATGACTGCCGATCAAATTGCACAACTTGAAGCTTATATGCAGTTCGATCGCCAACTTTACCAACAAGCAGGTTTGGGATTAGGTTTGGCGATTGTCAAACGTATTACAGAATTGCATGGGGGAAATTTAAAAATAGAAAGTTCTCCAGATCAAGAAACCATAGTGTCCGTTTATCTTCCAGTCTAAATAGAAATTGATACCAATTCCGTTTGCACTCCTTATGATATAGAGGACACGGCACTGCCCTTGGACTACGCTAGATTAATTGTAGGGACACGGCAGTGCCCATTGGTGTCAACTTAAGCCTGAAAGCCCGCCAAGTCCGTCTGTGGGCCCGCGAGTCCGACAGGGGTTGAAACCCAGGGCTGTTTCATTCTCGAATTTTAGCA